>CAWUIK010000044.1:0-25577 GCA_963922585.1 uncultured Flavobacteriales bacterium
TCTATGAGCTTTTTTATCTGGGTTTGGGAATACTTTACAAACTCTTTTTAAAAATAAATCCAATTCCTTAACGCTTTCTATAGCATTGATACCATTTTCATAGGGTAAAATAAGCGAAACACTACCCTTTTCAGATAAATAAAGTTGTGCAAACGATAAAATTTCAGAATAATGAAGACTCTCAGTATGTCTTGCTTTAATCTTAGCATCATCCATATTCAATTGACTTTTTTCAAAAAAAGGAGGATTGGATACAATCACATCGTACTTAGTATCAATTTTAAAATCTTGTACACTTTTGTTATGCAATAGAATTCTTCGTTTCCAAGAATCATCCAATTGATTGATATTAAATTGTGCATCAATCATCGCGCCTTCATCAATTTCTAATGCTTCAATTTTTGCAGAAGGATTCTTCTGAGCACACATGATAGCAATGACTCCTGTACCAGTACCTATGTCAAGAATATTATTTGCATTTTCGACATCTAACCAGCAGCCCAAAAGTGTACCATCGGTACCAACTTTCATTGCGGTATGCTCATCTCGAATAGAAAACTGCTTATAGCGAAACACGAATCTAATTGATTTTTGAAATCTCTGAATAACTCTCTAAATTACCTTTTTTATCGTAATTTTCAGATTTTACAACACCTACTCCATCAGAAATATAGATAATACTTTTTGTTTCAGATTTTACAAATCCCATTTTAACAAAAGAAGTTTGCTCAATTTTAAAACACTCAAAAGTACCCGCTTCAGTGGTAATGGATTCTTTTCCTAAAACTTTTCTATCTTTAATTTCACTTTGCATTGACATGATTTGAATACCATTCATTTTGGCAGTCATGTTCATTTCACATGATTTTAGTTCTTGACCTACTGATAAATTACTAGGAAATTCCATTTCGCCCATATCCATCGATACTTCAACACCTTCCATTCCCTCCATTTCCAAATTCTTGGTTGCCTCTGGACTCATGAACATGTCCATGCTCATTTTTAAATTACCTTCATTACAAACAATTGTATAAATAGACTCAAACTTGTCCTTTTCTTTTACATCAATAGCTTCTAGTTTTATTTTAGCAACCTCACCTTGATCATTTTTGGTTTGTTCTAAAATTGTATTTTTCATTTTCCCTTCTAACTTACCTTTTTTGTCGTAATTAGAAACTTCCCATGATTTTCCTTGAACAAAATCAAAGTATAAATTACAGTCTTGAGCCTTAACAGTCAAAGCAGTGAATAAAATTAATAATCCTATAATAGTAGTTTGAATTTTCATATTTAAATATTTTAAGTACAAAGTTGGGAATTTCTATTTTTATTTACAATACTTTAAAACAAATAAAGAGCATTTTTAATGCTCTTTATGGTTATATGTAATTTTTTTGTATTATCGATTATCAATTTCAGAAACACCTTTAAATTTTGCTGGATTCCAATTAAAAATTTGATCATCAAGAGATACATTTGGAGTGAAAGTATCTACTGTAAACATAATTAAAACATTCTCTTTAGTTTTTATAACTGCTTTTGTAATACTACTCTTTTTGGAATCTACAGTAATGATTACAGTGTGATATTTGCTATTTTTAGTATCTATTGGATGCAACTTAATTTCATGTACTTCTGCAGAGATTTCTTTGCTGTATTGGTATTTGAAATTTTCTTCCCAAATTGTTAAAATTTCACTTGGATTAATTCCTCCATCAATGTCTTTTAGGTTATCAATGTAACACTCATTTTCATCTACTAAATATGTCCAAACTGTTTTCCCATCACTATAAACTTTTCTATCTTCCGTTTCATAGTAGTATTTTCCATCTTTGATTTTAGCAACACCAGTTTGAGAAGAATTCATTTCTCCACCTTTTACTACCAATTTAAAATTTACAGAAAGTGTTTTGTAATTTTTACTTTCAGCACTAATTTTATCTAAAATCTTCTTTGCTTTTTCTACAGGATCTTCTTCTTGTGTTTGAGCTTGAAAACCAAAACTAATTGTTCCTAGTAATAATAATGTAAGTATCTTTTTCATTTTTAAAGTTATTTCAATAAATAAATGGTTAAAAAAAGTTTACAACAAACCTTTGTCTTTGAGGTTTTGCAAAAACTGTTCCAAAGCAAAAACATCTTGTATATAAACTTCTCTAGGCTTACTACCTTTATGAGGACCAATGAGTCCGGTAGCTTCCATTTGATCAATAATTCTTCCTGCTCTATTGTAACCTATTTTTAATTTTCTTTGAATATTCGAAGCCGAACCTTGACCTGCATTAACGATAATTTCTGCTGCATCAGAGAATAAAGGATCTAAACTTTCATCCAATTCCTTAGAACTTCCTCCATCTCCATCCAATTCTGGCTCTGGAAGCATGTGTGCATCAGGATAGGCTCTTTGAGAACCTATATACTCTGTGATGGCATCCACTTCTGGAGTATCTACGAATCCACATTGTAATCTTATCAATTCATTTCCTGGAGAAAACAACATATCCCCTCTACCGATCAACTGATCTGCACCACCAGCATCTAAAATGGTTCTAGAATCTATTTTGGATGTTACCCTGAAGGCAACTCTGGATGGGAAATTGGCTTTTATAATTCCCGTAATTACATTTACAGAAGGTCTTTGAGTGGCAACAATTAAGTGAATTCCGATGGCTCTTGCCAATTGAGCCAAACGAGCTATGGGCATTTCCACCTCTTTTCCAGCAGTCATGATTAAATCTGCAAACTCATCAATAACGAGAACTATATAGGGAAGGTATTCATGTCCGTTTTCGGGATTGAGTTTTCGAGCAACAAATTTTGCATTATACTCTACAATATTTCTTACCATTGCATCTTTGAGCATTTCGTATCTATTGTCCATTTCGATACAAAGACTATTGAGTGTTGCAACAACTTTAGAAACATCAGTAATAATGGCATCTTCTTCACCTGGTAATTTTGCCAAAAAGTGTCTTTCAATTTTATTAAACAATGTCAATTCGACTTTCTTTGGATCAACTAAAACAAACTTAACTTGAGAAGGATGTTTTTTGTATAAAAGAGAAACTAAAATAGCATTCAACCCTACAGATTTACCCTGACCCGTTGCTCCAGCCATCAATAAATGTGGCATTTTGGCTAAATCAGCTATGAAAGTTTCGTTGGAAATCGTTTTACCCAAGGCTACTGGCAATTCCATCTTACTGTTTTGAAACTTATCTGACGCAATCAAGGTTCGCATAGAAACAATATCAGGGCTCGAATTTGGAACCTCAATCCCTATAGTTCCCTTTCCTGGCATTGGTGCTATAATTCTAATACCCAAAGCAGCTAAATTCAAAGCGATATCATCTTCTAAGTTTTTAATCTTGGAAATTCTTACACCTGGAGCAGGAACAATTTCATATAAAGTTACGGTAGGACCAATAGTCGCTTTGATCTTTGAAATCTCAATATTGTAATTTTGAAGTGTTTCAATAATTTTGTTTTTATTGAGTTCAAGTTCCTCTTTATTCATTTGAATACCTCCTCCACCATAATCTTCAAGTAAGTCAATACTTGGTAACTTATAACTCGATAATTCAAGTTTAGGATCATAAGGACCGAACTCTTTCACTAAATCTCTCATTTCTCCATCTTCCAACACCGTTTCTTCATCAGGTATTGTGACTTCAAAATCTTCATCACTCTCATTAGTTGATTCAACTTCAACAATCTCTTTTTCTTCTTCTTTGATTTCCTCAGGCTCTGACGAAGTTTCCTCCAACTCAAGTTCTAGTTCTAAATCATTCGTTTCTTCTTTCGCAACCTCTTCAACCTCATTTTCATCATCTAAATCAATTGTTTGAGAAATCACGTCCTTCTGGATTTGCTCGTTTTTCAAGACATTATTCACTATAGGAGTTGCCTCGAAATCTTCTTCCGTTTCTTCTGACTTTCTTTCAAACCTTTCCTTAACCCAATCAAAAGAAGGATTAAAGAGTACTACAACCCCAATAAAACCTGTGAACATTACAAAGAAAATGGAACCTATCATTCCAAATGCACCTTTGGTCCAAAGTATAATTTGTTCTCCAAACAATCCTCCCATAAAATCATAAGGAACATCAAAAAGTAAAGCAAAGAAAATGCTAAACCAAATCATGGATACAAATCCTATTTTAATAGTTTTAAAAAGTGGCAGCAATTTAATTTTAAACAAAACCCTTACTCCTAACAATATAAGATAAAAAGGAATAAAAACAGATGACAAGCCAAACCATATTTTTAAAAACTGATGTGCTGTAATTGCTCCAAATTTACCAAGCCAATTGGCAACCTCTTCTTCGCTATCGAAAATAAAGCCTAATGATTTTCCATCGATAATACTTGCGTCATTTTTCCATGTAAATAAATATGAGATGATTGCCACAATAGAGAATAAACCAAAAAGAATACACAAAAGACCAAATGTTTTATGTAGCCTTTCGTCTGAAAAAAAAGTTTTCAATTTAAAAAAAAGACCACTATCTCTCTTTTCTTTAGACTTTTTAGTTTTGGTTTTCTCTTCTTCTTTATATTGATTTCGCTTTACAGCCATTCATTCTCTCTATTTAACCCAACAAAATTAATGAGTATTAGATTGGATATGATTATTTAACGTAAGTATTATACACTAAATAATGTTAGCAAACAAAAACAACTAAAAATGAGGCTTATAAACTTAAGAACTAACTGAATAACTGTCTAACACCTTCATAAGACACAATTGCAACTGCATTAGCCAAATTTAAACTTCTAATATTTTCATTGAGAAGCGGAATTTTATACAATTTATTTTTATTATCTTCAAGAATTGATTTATCAAGACCAACTGACTCTTTTCCAAAAACTAGAAAAAGCTCATCTTCAAAAGGGATTTCAAAATGTGGTTGAGAAGCATGGCTCGAAAGAAAAACCATTTTTTTACTTTTATTTACTTTGAAGAATGCTTCAACATTGTCGTAATAACTTACTTCTAAATATTGCCAATAGTCCAATCCTGACCTTTTGAGACGCTTATCATTTATTTCGAATCCAAATGGTTTTACCAAATGTAGTCTTGCGCCAACTCCTAAACACAACCGACCAATATTCCCAGTATTATTTGGGATTTCAGGTTCAATTAATACGATGTTAAGTGGCATTCTTTTTTTTTACAAAGGTAAAATGATTTTTTTGATAACTTTGAAACGAATCTAAAATATAAAAACAAATGTCGAAATTATATTTTCAAAAAGACTTTATTACTTTCTTTGAGGAATTAGAACATAACAATCATAAAGATTGGTTTGATTTGAACAGAAATAGATATCATGAAATTATCAAAACTCCTTTTGAGAATTTTGTTAAAGATTTAATAGTTTCTGTACAAAAGATAAATCCAAAAATTGATATTCCGCACAATAAAGCTATTTTTAGAATCAATAGAGATGTCAGATTTTCAAAAGAAAAAGCACCTTATAAACTCAATCGTTCAGCATTAATTTCACCGTTTGGAACAAAAAACAAAACTTTTCCAGGAATGTATTTTGAAGTGAACAAAAACGGAATTCATGTATATGGAGGAGTATATATGCTGGATGCCAAACAAGTACAAAGTGTAAGAGAAGAAATTTTGGATTACACTTCACAATTTCAAAAAATTTATAATGATTCAAAGTTCAAAAAACTTTTTCCTAAAATTCAAGGTGATGCAGCAAAGAGAATTCCAAAAGAATTTCAAGAATTACTCAAAAAAGAACCTTTAATTGGTCATAAAAACTGGTACGTAAGCACTTCATTACCCCTCGATTTGTTGTATTCTGATAAATTGTTGGCTACATTATCTGATTTATATGCCGTTTTGTATCCTTTCAATCACTTTTTTGAAAGACCAATAGCTATTACAGAATAATATCTGGTTTAATTGCTCGTAACATTTCTCTTTTCCCTGGAGGACCAGGAATTCTTTCGACTCTAAAACCTATACTTTCTAGGTCTCTTCTTACCTGACCTTTTGCACAGTAAGTTACTAAAACTCCGTTTGAACTCAGGCTTTCATACATTTTTCTAAAAACTTCTTTAGTCCACAACTCCAATTGCTTAGTAGGACTAAAGGCATCGAAATAAATTAAATTATATTGATGTTTCTCTTGATATTCTAACAAATCAACTTGTTTTTTGGTAATCGAAAACTGATTAGTAACTTGATTTTTAATTTCCCATGGAACCTCATGTATTTTGATTAGCAATTTAGGATTACTGACCTTATTGAGATAATTAAGTTCAGTTACAACATTCACAGGAACAGGATACTTTTCAAAAGCAGTATATTCTAAAGAGATATTTTCATAAAATAATATTGCCTCTAATGTTAGAATTGCATTAAGTCCAGTTCCAAAGCCTATTTCTAGTATTTTAATTTTGTTAGATTTATTTTTCTCAACAAAATAATTCAACCCAGCATTTATAAAAACATGCATCGCTTCTTGAATAGCGCCATGAGTTGAATGATAGGTTTCATCCAGAATTGAGTTTCTTAAAGTATCAGATCCATCATTAGACTTTATAATTTCGAATTTTATCATTGAAAGCAGTTCATTTATCATGAAAATACAAAGATTGTAATAATATAGACAACTATGCTAATTATTTGTCGTCTATTATATAAGAGATGACTCAAAAAAACAAGCAATACGTTCATCGAACATTGACTTTTTTTTTTGAGTTGTCTAAATCACAAGATTTAATAGCAATATTGCTATTCTACCCTTGAAAGCCAAAACTTAATGAGTTTTGGCTTTTTTTTATTTAATTTTAATATACTTGAATTACCAACCCCTTTAGATATTCACTTTCCGGATGAAAAATATTGATTGGATGATCTGCGGGTTGGTGTAACTGATGTAATATTCTTACTTTCTTCCCTACTTCAATTGCAGCAGCAAGTATGGCTCCATGAAACAAATCTTTTGTCACAACTTGAGAACAAGAAAAGGTAAAAAGTATCCCACCAGAATGCAATTGTTCAATCGCTCTAACGTTGAGTCTTTTGTATGCTTGAATGGCTTTATGTCTTGCGCTTTGGTGTTTTGCAAAAGCAGGCGGATCCAAAACAATAATATCGTAAGTTTCTTCTAAATCTCTAATGTATTTTACAGCATCTGCAACAATAGATTGATGTTTTGACCTAAATTCTGGCATTAAATCTAAATTTTTCTCCACCAATTCTATTGCTTTTTTGGAACTATCAAGTGAATGCACCTCTTTAGCCCCGTGTTTAAGAGCAAACATAGAAAAACCACCACTATAGCAAAATGTGTTTAGCACTTTTTTTCCTTTAGAGTATTCACCTAATAATTTTCTATTTTCTCTTTGATCGATAAAAAAACCTGTCTTTTGTCCAGTTTCCCAATCAATAGAGAAAGAAATTCCATACTCCAAACCACTTTTTACAGCGTTTTCCTCACCAAATAAATAGCCGTTTTCAGGTTGAATATCTGCTTTGAAAGGTAAAGTTTCTCCACTCTTATCATAAACAGCGAGCAAATATTTTCCTAGTGATTTTTTGAGACAGTCGGTAATCATTGTTCTCATTTGCCACATTCCAATAGAATGGCATTGAATAATGGCAGTACCATTATACATATCAATGACCAATCCTGGCATTCCATCACCTTCTGCATGACAAAGTCTAAAAATATTGGTTTCTGTGTTATCAATAAACCCTATGCTTTTTCTGGAAGCAACCAACTCATCAATTCTTTTCTGCCAATATTTTTTGTCAATTTTTTCTTGGAATTTTGTTTCAAATATTCTTACAGCAATAGAACCAATCTGAAAATGGCCATGTCCTAAAAAAACATTCTCAGCACTGTAAACATCTACAAGAATTCCTTCTTCTAATTTATCTGTTGGAGTATAAATTGCTCCAGAAAATACCCAAGGGTGTTTTCTGAGAAGAGAATGTTCTTTACCCCTTTTTAGAGTGATTTTAGTGTTGGATTGCATTATCTATAAATTTGCGGCAAAGATAACTTAATTTGGAAGACGATTCGGCACAAAGAAAAATCTAATTAAAAAATAAACTTAAAGTTCATCTTTAACTCACATTATAGTGTAACTAAAGTTCCCTTCTTTATTTTCACCCCAAATAAATGCATAAGAGAAAATTTTCTGACCGTTAATAGCATTATGATTCATTAATTCATTTTTTTGAGAAGGCGTTAAAGAAATTCTGTGTATTTTCCCATGGTAAGCAGTATACTTTGTTTTTGAGTTTAAAGATTTTGTGCCAATAACTTTTGCAAGAGTAGAAAAATAATGCAAAACATTTTCTTTGAATTGATTATCATCATTCAAAATGTTTTTAAAACCTCCATCACTACTTTCGCAATAATATGGAGCCGATTTCAAATATAATGAGGTTTGTTTTTTAATATTGTTGACTTTCTGCTCATTTAATTCTTTCAAATAATGAATCATTTGAAAAATAAGGTTTCCATTTTTAGAAATACTTGAGAGCCAATTCCACCACAATTCTGCATTATCTTTAAAGTTACTAACTACTGTTGTATTCATTGCATCATCGGCTCTTAAAAGCAAATCTAATAATGAAATATCTTTATGAATATTTGTGTTTACTTTTAAATCTAATTGAATTCCTTCTTTTTCTAATAGCGCAATAATAAAATGAAGCACGCCCAAAGGATATCTGGTCCTGTAGGATTTCATTGGAGTATGATGTCTTGAAAGTGTAATATTCGGATTGATTTTATTAGGATTGGTATTGATTTTTCCCCAGTGAAAATCATCACATGACACTATATGTTGGTCGATACAAACAACTCTTGGGTCTGCTACAAACATATCTATATAAACAGCATCATAGATACTATTAATTCTATTTTGATTTATCCAAACTGTATTATCGCTATTACTAAAACCTACAATTTCACAACCTGCGAATCTTTGTAGCAAAAGACCACTCAAAACACCATCTAAATCTGTATTGATGATAATCTTATTGTTATTTTTAACTGATTAAGTAATGACATCTAATTGATTCTAATAAATTCTTTAACCACCATCAGTTCTCCTGTTTCTGATTGTTTAAAAATCAACTTTTGACCATTTTCTGCAAACTGACCTTCCATTACTTTTAGATAGTTGGCTCCCGTAAAAGTAAATTCGATAATATTTTTTTCAAATATATAGGCTAATACTTTGGAATCACTACAATTTTGGACTTCGACACAGGCTAACAAATAAGGCATTGCTTTTTTGGGCTTACTTCTTGAATCTTCAAGGATATAAACATTTCCATCTTCTTTAAACAAATAATAATCAAAAGACTTTTTGCCTTTTTGATGATAAAAAGCACCTGTTATGGTTTGTTTTTTGGAAACTTTAATAACGTGCTGACCTTGTAAATTAAAAGCATTTAAAAGTAACATAAGTATCAAAAGAAATGTTTTCAAGAAAGTATCTTTAAACTGGTTTATTCATGTAAAAATATGAATTAATTTTAAAAAATGAAAATACTAGTGAACACACATCACCACATTAAATTACTTATTGTCCTACTCTACAACTAATAGCCTTATGATCTGAAAGTTTTTCTTCATGAGTTGTAAATTCTGCAGATTTGAGTTTAGAACTATAAAAAATGTAATCTATTCTATTTACGGGAAGTATATTATTAAAAATATTTTCACCTATATATGTACTACCCATTCCACTGCCTGTTTTCACAAATGCATCTGTCAGTTGTTTGGATAATTGTTGGTAAGCATAAGAATTTGGAGTATCGTTCAAATCGACACATAATATCACAGGGTATTTAGATTTTTTAATTTCTTTAACCAAAATCTCTACCTGAGTAATTCTTTTCTCATAAGCATTTGACATTCGTTTGAAAATTGAAGTTTTGACATTTGATTTTTTCTTAAGATAATTTGATTTTCCTCCAATGGTTTCGTAATCTTCGTATTGTAATCTTATTGAACCTAAATGTGCATTAAAAACCCTTAAAGTATCTTTGTTTTTTATAATATCTACGTAACAAAATTGATTGCTTTTCTCGTTTTTAAAAGTGAAATTCTCTCCATTGATAATGGGATACTTTGAAAATATTGCTTGTCCAAAAAAGTTCTTTCCTTTACCTTTTTTTTCTTTTACGACTACTTGTATAAATTCCCATTTGTATTGAAGAGAAGTTTTATCAAACAACTCTTTGGATACATCAAAATGAACATCTTCAGACCTAAAATATTCTTGAAAAGCGACTACATCTGGGCCCTGATCAACAATAAATTTGATTATCTTATTCTTAGATTCTTTATTGGAATTCCAATTATACAAATCAAAAACACGAACATTATAACTCATTATTTTTAAAGAACTTTCTGTCTTCAATTTTGGTTGAAAAATCGTTACTTGAACAAACCTACTTAAAGGTAAGATTCCCAAAATAATCACAAACAACGAAAATGTGAATTGCCATTTTTTAAAGAGCAACCAAAACATAATAAAAAGTAAATTGATTGCCAACCACAAAGGAAATAACAAACCTAAAAACGCAAAGAGAATAGAGGTATTGGGATGTATATAAGCAGATAAATAACTCAAAAACAATACGAATGCACTCAAAATATTGAGTATCATAATTAATTTATGCCATCCTTTTAGGTTGTAAAATAAATTGAAGATATTTGAATTAGATGAATTCAAATGATTTTAAAATTTAGCCAAGAAATCTTTTTCACTCTTAGTCAAACCATCATATCCTTTCATTTTAATTTTATCTAAAATTTTATCTAACTTCTCTTGTTGAGCTGCCTTGTCAGCATTGTAGTCGTAATCATCCCTAGGTGGAGGTGTATGTGTTTTAGTGTTTTGATTTCTAAATTTAGAATATTTCACCTTCATTTTGGGCTTTCCTTTATTTGATTTAAAAAGATTAACAAATAAAGAAATTAATTTATCAAACCAAAGTGTAATATCTTTTCCTTTTAAATATTGACTAATCATTATATATCCAAAAATACCACCTCCTATATGAGCAAAATGGGCAACACCAGTAACTTTACTAACTTGCATTATTTCTGACAAAAAGTAAAGTCCTACAATCCAAATTAACTTAATTGGAAAAATGCCGAAAAAATTCACTTCTAGTTTAGGATTGTAAGTTATCAAAGCGGCTGCTACTGCAAACACTCCACCAGAAGCACCTACAATCAATCCATGAGGTAAATCACTGAACAAGGGAAAAATATATTTAGATGAAATTTGCAAGAACAAACCTGCAATAGCACCCAAAACATAGATAGAAAGTATTTTTTTAGGTCCAACATATTCTTCAAGCATTCTTCCTAAGAAAAAAAGCATCAACATATTGGAAAAGATATGCCAAAAACCTGCATGTACAAACATATAAGTAATGACGGTCCATGGTTTTCTCACCAAAACTGTTAAATCTGTTGAAGCACCTGTATTGATAGACAAAAAACTTAATAATTCGTAAGATTTCATCAACTCTGCTATTATTCCTAATATAGATAATAGCAAGAAAATACCTACATTGATGTAAATCAACTTTAGGTACATTCCTCCTGCTTTAAACTGATATTTTAATTGATCTGAAAATGAGTTCATAATTATTTTTTCAATAAAAATTATCGCGATCTTTTTGCCAAAAATACACCAAGATTAAACCTGCTAAACCTCCTCCAAAATGCGCCATGTGTGCAATTCCTTGCATTGCAAATGGAAAAATAGACAGTAATAATGAACCTCCCATAAGAATGGCAAATAAAACTTTAATTTTCAGAGGTATTGGCGGAAACAAAAGCATGACTTCTGTATTGGGGAAATATCTATATACTGCAGCAAAAATCCCAAAAACCGCACCTGATGCTCCCAATGCTCTGGATAATAAAATACTAATAATACTATCGTAGTGTTCTGAATTCCTTACTTCATTACTAATTTCAAAACTCACCATATTCCCTTCATATCCTAAAATATGGATTTTTTCGAATACATCGATGCCCCAGTACCACAATTCAGCCATATGAAAGCCATGATAAAACAAACTTCCTAGTAATCCCGAAGCAAGATATAAAGTCAAAAATTTCTTAGGCCCAATGAATCTTTCCAAATTCGTTCCAAAGGATACCAACCCCAACATATTAGCAAATAAATGAAATAAACTCGTGTGAAAAAACATTGTTGTAACATACTGATAAGGCTGAAAACTTTCAGAAGTATAATGATGTAAAAATAAATATTGACCCAAATCAATTTCATTCATTGATGCAAATGCAACAACCACAAATACTATCACATTTATAATCAATAAATTCTTGACTACAGGAGTCATATTTCTAAACAGTTGGTCAAACATTATTTATCAAATTTTTCGTCAATTTCATCTTCTCCTATTGTCACAATTATTTTGTTTCCTTTATAATCGTATTGTGTGTTTTGGCAAGCAAATAACTCATCTATCAACATGCTCATTTCTTCTATAGAGATTAGTTTACCGCTTTTTATCGAACTACTTTTGGCTAAATTCCATGCGAGTTCACTTTTATGGTTGGATTTTAAAGAAGCACTATTATTTTTGCATTGCTCAATAAAATCTTCTAAAATTCCTTTCACGTTTTCTTCTTGCACTCCAATGGGCAGTCCACTAACAGAAAACACGTTTTTACCCATATTTTCAATATCGAATCCCAAAACTTTTATTTCTGGCAATAATTCCATCATCAGTGCATAACTGCTATTATCAAGTTCGATAGTTTGAGGAAACAATATCGTCTGACTCATTGTTTTCTCTTGTTCCATCATTTTCAAAAAACGTTCAAACAAAATCTGTCTGTGTGCTCTTTGTTGGTCAATTAAAATCAAACTTTTCTTCAACTGTGTAAATATATATTTACCATGCAGTTGTGATGTTTTGGAATTATCATAACCAGATGTTACACTACTTTGCGAATTTCGTTCCAATCCAGAATCTTCTGTAAAATTGGCAGACATTTGTTTTTGATTGGCTTCCCATTGATTTTGAGAAAGCATTTCTAGATTGGCATCTATTTGATTTTGAGAGATATTGACTTTATAATTACCAGAACCAGAAGACTTGGCAGGCGTTGGATTCGAATAATCACCTCTTAAGTTTAATTTTGGCTGAAATGGATTATAGTTCTTATCTACATTAATGGATGGTTCAACTATCAATTTATCCTTCGGTATAGGCGGAACATTGAAAGAATTTTCTTGATTAAAGTCTAATGAAGGTGCAATATTAAACTTACCTAACGAATTTCTTACAGCACTATTAATGATGGCATACATCGCCTTTTCATCCTCAAATTTAACCTCAGTTTTTGTAGGGTGTATATTTATGTCAATTTTGGATGGATCTACATCCATAAATAAGAAGAATGATGGAAACTGATCTTTACTTAACAATTCCGAATAGGCTCTTGTAACAGCATGTTGCAAATAACTATTTTTGATAAAACGATTATTCACAAAAAAGAATTGTTCTCCTCTTGTTCGTTTGCAAAACTCAGGTTTCACAACGTATCCAGTAACATTTACAATAGTAGTTTGCTCTTCAATAGGCACTAATCTTTCGTTGAATTTCTTGCCAAAAACCGAAACGATTCTTTGTCTCAAATTACCTGAAGGCAAATTAAAAACTTCATTTCCGTTGTGGTGAAAGGTAAAATGAATTTCAGGATGCGGCAAAGCTACCCTTTCTATTTCGTCAATGATGTGTTTGGTTTCAATGGCATTAGATTTCAAGAAATTTCTTCTTGCGGGAACATTAAAATATAGGTTTTTGATACTAAAATTGGAACCTACAGCACAACTCACAGGCGTTTGATTGATGACTTTACTTCCTTCAATCTGAATACTAGTGCCTAAATCCGCTTCGAAAGTTTTGGTTTTGAGTTCTACTTGCGCAATAGCTGCAATCGATGCCAATGCCTCTCCCCTAAAACCTTTAGTTTTGATATTGAATAAATCATCTGCTGTTTTAATTTTAGAAGTAGCATGACGCTCAAAAGACAAACGAGCATCTGTTTCTGTCATACCGCAACCATTGTCTATCACTTGTATAAGTGTTCTTCCTGCATCTTTGATTACTACGTCAATTTTGGTACTTCCAGCATCAATTGCGTTTTCAAGTAATTCTTTGATAGCAGAAGCAGGTCTTTGAATCACCTCACCCGCAGCGATTTGATTGGCAATTTTATCAGAAAGAAGTCTTATGATATCTGGCATATAAAAAGAAAGTAATAGAGATAAAATGGATTATTTGAAAAATTTACCTAGAAATCCATCTAAATTCGAAAAAACAACATAACTCAAATACAAAACGAGTACAAGGATAATAATCATTCTCATTGATTTTGCGAAAGATTGAGTTTTGTATCCCATTGAAGTAGCATTTCTTTGAAATTGGCTTCTCAATCGGACTTCTCTATCTACATCAGAAACGTCTTCACCATCCAACTCTGCCTCAATAGCTTTTACTCTATTGTCCAACTCCTCTTTTTCGGGATTGTAATATACAGGAGTATAATTGAAAGTGCGATGTCTATTTATTTTACTAAATTGAGGAAACTTCATTTTATTAAATCTTTTCAAAACAAAATTACACTTTTTTATTGATAAAAATGCCTAAAATTGAATTATAAAGAAGATTATTTGATGTTGAAAGTAGATGTATAACGATAAAATAAAAATGATAGAATTTTATCTCAAAACTTTTCTCACAAAAGAAACTGTAAAATAACTCATCATAAAAACACCTGAAAAACCTACAATTGGAGCCATTTCTTTAAGACCGCCTAAAGGAACACATTCTCCATAACCAATAGTTAGAAAAGTAACTGCTGTAAAATAAAAACTATCAATAATAGTATCAAAAAAAGGAGCATTATCTGGAATGCAGGATATTTGACCCCAATTCAAAATATGAAACACCAAGAGCAACACACTAAAACAGCCATATACTACAAATAAACTTAAAAAAACTCTTAACGGACTTGTAGCATATAGCCCCATTTTATCGAAGAAAATATTTTGAAATCCGTAACTCATCCAAGCAGAAATCTTTTTGAAAAAACCATCTTTTCTTGAAAGTTCTAGCATGTGTTTGAGTTCATATCTTTTGAAAGAAACATAGGAGGCATCTTCGTCTTCATATTGTCCGGCCGAATGAAAATCTTCTTTTAACAATCTGAATTGATTCGCTTTTTGAGAATAACTCGAATTTTTTTGACGATGAATCATTTTATAAACATCATTGTCTCCCCATGATATAAAAAACTTACCAAGGTTTCTAACCCCTACAAGATATAAGGTTTCTATTTTCACTTCAGAAAGTCCTTTGTTGAAATCTACAATATTCTGAACAACCGTATCTGTAAGATCAAGTGTTTCGCATGACTTCACTCTAAAGTCTGCATAATTTGATAAAATGCAACTTTTGAAACTAATCAGCCTAATTTCAGAATTAAAGAAAGTAATTTTTCCGTTCCCAAAAATTGCTTCATCAAACAAAAACTCACTTTTACTTGCTTCTATTTTGGAAAAAAGTATGTCTCTGTCTCCAAACTTGCATCTTTTGAAAAGAAATTTTTCGTTATCGTGAAAAACCTCTTCGAATATCACTTCAGAATTACCGAAATCTGTTCTTCTAAAATCAACCCTTCCTTTCCCAAAATGAACCTTAGAAAAGTTGGTTTCAGTTCCTCCAAAAATTGCATGATCAAACACGACCCTTCCTGTTCCAAATTCTGAAAATCTAAACGAAACATCTCCATCTCCAAAATCTGTATTCTTAAAGTCTACTTTACCATTTCCAAAAAAAGCATTCACAAAAGAAATATTTCCACTTATAAAATCGGAATCACTAAATAATAAATCAGCATTATTAAAATTGGAGAATTGAAAATTATTAAACCCCTCTGTCCATGATGAGTTGGAAAAATCAACTACTTTATTGTCAAAAAATGCTTTAACAAAACTAACATTACCTTTTCCAAAAATTACTTGATGAAAAGAACATGTAGCCCCATTAAATTTCACATTGGTAAAATCAACAATTTTATCTGATTCAAAAATGGCTCCTTCAGCATTAAAGTTATTTAAGATTACAACTTCTTTATCCGAAATTCCATACCTTTTTCTATAATCGTTGATATTAAAATCATCTAAATAACAATTCGAAATATTTATATCTCCCCCTTGATGTATTGTTTCATACAAGTCATCTAAGTTGATGTGAGGCATTTTTTTCTTTTCAATCAAGTTTTTGGCTTTGTCTCTAAAACTAACACGCACCATTTTTGAATACAAAACACCATTAAGTTCCAATTCTTCGTCTGAAATTCTAACACTATATGAATATATTTTCTTTTTGGTTCTCATAAATACGCATTCGTTTTACCACTCTCAATAAAAGGAAACATCGCAAAGATAATTTTTTATTAATTCAAAGAATAATTGTCCAGCATTTTATGTTGTAGAAATTAGAAGACAATTGACTGATAATCCATCACAATTTGACAATATTACCATATTAAACATATTACATTCAGATAAAAAAAACTACCTTTGCACTCCCAAAACAAAAATTCGGATTATGATTTCAACAACCAATCTTTCTCTTCAATATGGAAAAAGAGTACTTTTTGATGAAGTAAACATCAAATTCAACGAAGGAAACTGCTATGGTGTAATTGGTGCCAATGGCGCTGGAAAATCAACTTTTCTTAAGATCCTAGCAGGTGATATTGATCCTACTTCAGGCCAGGTAAAATTAGATGCTGGAAAAAGAATGGCTGTGTTGCGTCAAAATCACTTTGAATTTGATGAATTTACAGTTTTGCAAACCGTAATAAAAGGACACTCAAGACTTTGGGAAGTAATGCAAGAAAAAGATGCCATTTATGCTAAACCAGATTTTAGTGATGCTGATGGAATCAAAGCTTCCGAATTAGAAGCAGAATTTGCCGAAATGGATGGTTGGAACGCAGAATCTGATGCTGCCACAATGTTAAGTGGACTTGGAATTGACGAAAAAGATCATGACAAATTAATGGGTGACATAGAAGGAAGTCAAAAAGTGAGAATCCTTTTGGCACAAGCCCTTTTTGGGAATCCTGATGTTTTGATTCTTGATGAGCCAACGAATGATTTGGACATCAAAACGATTGCTTGGTTGGAAGATTTTCTTTTGGACTTTAAAAACACTGTGATTGTTGTATCGCACGACAGACACTTTTTAGACACCGTTTGTACTCACATTGCAGATATTGACTTTAACAAAATAAAATTATACTCTGGAAACTACACTTTCTGGTATGAAAGTAGCCAACTGGCATTAAGACAAAGAGCTGCCGCTAACAAAAAAGCTGAAGACCGCAAAAAAGAATTACAAGACTTCATTGCTCGATTCAGTGCAAATGCTTCAAAATCTAAACAAGCAACTAGTAGAAAGAAAATTTTGGACAAAATCAATGTGGACGATATACAACCCTCTACAAGAAAATATCCTGCTATTATTTTCAAACAGCAAAGAGAAGCTGGAGATCAAATTTTGCATGTAGAAAAATTAAGTTTCCAGAAAGATGGAGAATTTCTTTTCAAAGATTTAGACTTAAATGTCATGAAAGGAGATAAAATTGCTGTCATTTCTGACAATAGTATGGCAATCACTTCATTTTTCGAAATTTTAAACAACAACTTAAAACCAACAACTGGTACTTTCAGTTTTGGACAAACCATTACAACGGCTTATTTGCCCAACGACAATAGTCCATTTTTTGACACGGATTTGAATTTGGTGGATTGGTTAAGACAATATTCTGATGAGAAAGACGAAGTATATATCAGAGGGTTTCTTGGAAAAATGTTGTTTACGGGTGAGGAAACTTTGAAAAAAGCAAACGTACTTTCTGGAGGAGAAAAAGTAAGATGTATGGTTTCGAGAATGATGCTAAGAGAAGGAAACTTATTGATGCTAGACGAGCCAACGAATCACTTGGATTTGGAGAGTATTACTGCCTTCAATAATTCACTTACAGATTTTTCTGGAACTGTCATGTTCACATCTCACGATCATACCTTCACGCAAACAATTGCCAATAGAATTTTGGAATTAACACCCAATGGATGTATCGACAGGACTTGTTCTTATGACGAGTATCTTGCTAGTGACAAAGTAAGTGAATTGAAAGCAGCTTTGGTTTAAAATAAATATTTTATATTTGTTGGAAGTTTTGCAAGATAAAAAGATTGATTTCATCTACTTTGGCTTGGGAATTTATTTTTACAATTTATATTCTAATCAAAGATTTATTTTATCAAAAAAGTTAGTCATAGAATATTAAATCAAGCGACAAAATTAAGTGTCTAATATTGGAGTTCTAAATAAGATTAGAGCACAATAGTATAAACCACCTCCGCCAAATTTTCCTTATTTGTAAAAGTATTTTGACACATTGTCAGCAAAAAGGCAATGGCATAAGGTTTGACAATTGGTGGCTGTATCAATTAATATTCATTAATAAAAATTAAATAAATTATGCAAACGGGAACCATTAATATTCAAACGGAGAATATATTTCCAATTATTAAGAAATTCTTGTATTCGGATACTGAGATTTTCTTAAGAGAATTAGTGTCTAATGCTGTAGATGCTTCTCAAAAACTAAAAACGCTTTCCAAAACTGGAGAGTTCAACGAAGAGGTAAAAGACCTAAGAGTAGAGGTAATTCTCGACAAAGAAGCCAAAACCATCACCATCAGAGATAATGGTATCGGAATGACAGGCGAAGAAGTTGAAAAATACATCAATCAAATTGCGTTTTCTGGCGCTAAAGAATTTGCCGAAAAATATAAAGATAAAGATGCCAATGCCATGATTGGTCACTTTGGACTAGGTTTTTATTCTGCTTTTATGGTTTCAGAAAAAGTAATTATCAAAACGCTTTCTTTTCAAAAAGATGCTAAAGCAGTTCAATGGGAAAGTGACGGTTCACCAACTTTTACTTTGTCTGAAATTGAAAAAACAGAAAGAGGAACTGACATCATTTTGCATATCGCTGAGGATTCTGTAGAGTTTTTGGAAGAAGCAAGATTAAGTCAAATTTTATCTAAATATTGTAAGTTTTTACCCGTAGAAATTAAGTTTGGAACTCGTAAAACATGGGTAGAAAACGAAAAAGGTGAAAAAGACGATAAAGGAAATGTAAAAAAAGTAGAACAAGAAATAGACAATATCATCAACAATACAGAACCTACTTGGATTAAAAAACCAGCAGACTTGACTGATGAAGATTACAAAAATTTCTACAATGAATTATATCCATTTACAGAAGATCCACTTTTCAATATACACTTAAATGTTGATTATCCTTTCAACTTGACTGGTATTTTGTACTTCCCAAAATTGAAAAACAATATGGAAGTTCAAAAAAACAAAATTCAATTGTACAGCAATCAAGTTTTTATTACTGATTCTGTTGAGAATATTGTACCTGATTTCTTAACATTACTTCATGGAGTTATCGATTCTCCAGATATTCCATTGAATGTTTCTAGATCTTATTTACAAGCAGATAGCAATGTAAAAAAGATTTCGAACCACATCAACAAGAAAGTGGCGGACAAATTGAATTCGATGTTCAAAGACAACAGAGAAGACTTTCAATCTAAGTGGGACGATATTCAAATTTTCATTCAATATGGAATGTTGAGTGATGATAAATTCTACGAAAGAGCAGAAAAATTCACATTAGTAAAAAATACAAAAGGTGAATATTTCACTTTGGAAGAATACAAAGAAAAAATCAAAGCAGCACAAACTGACAAAGACAACAAAATTGTAATGCTTTACACACACGATGTGGATGCGCATCATTCTATAATCGCTGATGCCAATGAAAGAGGCTATGATGTTTTGATTATGGATAGCCCACTTTCAAGTCATTTGATTCAAAAATTCGAACAAAAATTGGAAGTTTCTTTCTCAAGAGTAGATGGAGATACATTGGACAAATTGATTCAAAAAGAAGAAGAAATTCCATCAAAACTATCTAAAGAAGAAGAGGAAAAAATCAAACCAGTATTTGAATCACATTTGGACACTGGAAAATTCACTGTTCAATTTGAAAGTTTGAGCGAAAAAGATAAACCAGTAATTATTACTCAAAGTGAATTTATGAGAAGATTGAAAGAACAGCAAGCGCTTGGTGGCGGTGGAATGCACATGATGGGTAATTTCCCAGAAATGTACAGTGTAGTTGTGAATAGCAATCATCCAATTGTTTCTAAAATTCTTAATGAGAAAAACGAGGAAAAGAAAAGTGATTTAACTAAACAAACGATAGATTTAGCAATGCTTTCAAACGGTTTGTTGAAAGGAGAAAAATTAACCCAATTCATCAATAGAAGTTTATCTTTAATTGATTAAATATAAGTATACGACTAAGGGAGGTGTGAAAAAAGCACCTCTCTTTTTTTTAAAAAATTAAAAAGCGTTTTTTGAAATAATAACCTTATTACCAACAACTTCAATATTCCAAGAATGATCAAATATTTGAGGAAGATAGCGTTGATAGAGTTTTAATCTTTTGGTAGGAAATTCAGCATCTTCGTCTGCTCTTGGTTCACCAACAAATTCGTAAGTATGCACATTAGGATGAATATCCTTATAGTATTTAAAAATTTCTACTATGGTAGTCATCACTCTATATGCTTCACCTTTATTCGTCATGGCATATTCCTCTCCCTCGAATTCCTCATTCAAAACACCAAAAGCTACTGAAACATATAATAAATTATCTTTCTTTCTTGCAAATCGAACTTCATATTCAATTTCGCTATCGGTTTCAAACAAGAATACGCTTCCTGAAGGAATGGATGGATAATTTATTTTATAAGGTTTTAATGACATATATTCGCAAAAATAAAAATTAATAACAAACTTTATATAAAAAAAACATATTCAATGAAATTATTTTTTAGCACTAATGCAATTTTCGGAGGAATTGTTGGCTTTATCTTTACCAGACATTGGTTAGGAGCCTTAATTGGTGCTATTGTGGGCGCTTATATCGATGGTCAACAAAAATTGAATAGCGAAGGTCAATCTCAATCCAAAAACTACAGAAGACCCTATCAATATCAAGGAGGATACACATCGAGTATGGGAGGAGGCAATCTTCAAGACGAGTTTTCTAAAGCACTTTTGATCCTCTCAGCAAGTGTCATAAAGGCTGATGGGAAAATCCTGAAATCAGAATTAAATTTTGTAAAACAATTTTTAGTTCAGCAATTTGGAAAAACACTAGCACAAGAATATTTATTACAATTCAAAACCATTTTGAATACTTCCAACAATCTGAATGAAACTTGTGCCAAAATAAATCACATGATGCAACCTCAACAGCGATTGATGTTGATTCAGTATTTATTTGGAATTGCCCAAAGCGATGGCAATGTTTCCAAACATGAATTGGATTCTATTCATAGAATTGCCAATATGTTAGGCATTCCAGATTATAAATTTGAACAAATAAAATCGATGTTTTGGAAAGACGCTTCAGATGATTATAAAACACTAGGAATAGCCAAAGATGCTTCAGACCAAGACATCAAAAAAGCTTATAGAAAAATGGCAATTGAACATCATCCAGATAAAGTAGCCAACTTAGGTGAACAGCATCAAAAAGCGGCTAAAGAGCAATTCCAAAAAATACAAGAAGCATACGAAAATATAAAAAAAGAGAGAGGTTTTTAAGTATTGTTGAATATGATACTTTCTTCAAACTAAACAATCTGAACACCCATAACCAAAACGTCATCCAATTGTTCCAAATCACCCATCCAATTGATTAACTTATTGTCAATCAAATCATATTGTTCCTCCATTGTTTTCCCTTGAATTTCTATCAAAAGTTGAATCAATTGTCTGTACTTAAACTTTTTACCACGATCGCCTCCAAACTGGTCGGGGAAGCCATCTGAGAATATATAAATCAAATCGTTGGGTAATAAATCAATTTCGTGAAGATTGAATATTTTGTTTTCATAAGAACTATCACCTAATGAGAATTTATCTGGTTTATATTCAATCAATTTGCCATTTCTAATGATGACTAAAGGTCTATTGACTCCAGAAAAATGAAGTTTATTGGTATTTTTATCAATCGTACAAAGTGCGATATCCATACTATCTCTGGATTTTTGATTAGAATCTGATTGATTTAGAATTCTTGTTAATTTTTTATCAATTTGCTCAAGTGCTATCGCTGGATTTGATATTTTACCATCATGTATTACTTGAGTCATCAAATTGTTACAAATAGCAGACATCATAGCTCCAGGAACACCATGACCAGTACAATCTGCAACAGCAAAAACAATATTTTCATAAATCTGAGTACACCAATAGAAATCACCACTTACAATATCTTTAGGTTTATAAAAAACAAAACTATTGGGTAAAATTCTTTTCACTTCACTCATAGAGGGTAAAATTGCTTTTTGAATTTTAAGTGCATAGTTGATACTATCAGTTATATCCTTATTTTTTTCTTGAATAATTTCTTTTTGCTTAACAACTTCTGCTGTTCGTTCTCTCACTCTGTCTTCAAGACTTTCGTAAAGAAGCGCATTCTCAAGTGCAATGGCAGTATAGGCACCCAAAGTTTTGAGAATATCAAGATGATAAGGAGAATATGCATTTTTCACAAAAGCTTGAACAGTAATAACTCCAACTACTTTTTCTCCAATCATCATTGGGCAAAAAAGCAAAGACTCTGGCAAATCACCTGTTACAACTACAATTTTATTGGTATATTTCTTATAGTCTATAGCATGATCATTAATAAAAATACTTTTTTTATGGGTTACACACCAAACAGAATAATTATCAATATCGTCCATAGAAACGGTAACCTTATCTAATCTTTTTCCTTTTTCTATAGTATATTGATAATCAATAGTTCTATCTTCTGGATTGTAGAGTCTTATAGAAAAACAAGTCGCATCCATCAACTTGTTAATATTATTTTGTAACTTAAAAAATATTGATTCTATATCATGAGTTGAAATAATTTCTTGACCCATTTCTCCTAATAATCTAGTATTCTCAAAAGAAGCTTGAAGTTGTTCTTTTTGTTCGATAATTTCTTTAGTACGTTCTTTAATTTTGTCCTCTAGATTTTGATATAAAGAAGCATTTTCAATACCAATAGCAGCATAAACCGCTAAATTTCTTAGAATATTTACTTGATATTCTTGGTAAGCATTTTTCTCAAAACTTTGAACTGTAATCACACCTATTTTCTTATCTTTTACAAAAAGAGGGAGATAAATCACAGAGGAAGGTAATTCTCCAACAATTGCTTTTTTATATGAACTCACATAATTGACCAACTCATTTTCATAATCACCAATTACAATTTCCTCAGTATGTTTAAAACAGCGAATCGCTAATCTATCATCATCTTCTAAAGGGTAATAAGCTTCTGGTAATTTTTGTCCTTTTTCCATATAACCAGGAAAAACAATTGATTTTCCATCATCTGTCAAGACCCCTATACCAAAACAAGTTGCATCTATCAATTTGTTGACGCTTTCATATACAGTATTGATAATTTGATCAACAGAAAGCAAGGAGGTGATTCTCTTACCAATTTCACTTAAAGTGATAACATCTTCAAAATATTTTTTAAGTTCCTTATTTTTATTTTCTAATAGATTTTTTTCTACTTCTGCTTGTTCTACTTTAAATTGAAGTTCTAAACCTTTGCTTCTTCTGTCAGCTTTTTCAGATCTCGCCTCTTCTTTTACGACATGAAAAAGTTGGTAATTTTCATATGCCGCTGCTATATTTCCAAACTTTTCGTATGCTTTAGAAAGACCTTCATAAGATTTATACAATGATTCTTTTGAATTTATCTCTTTGCTTAATTCTATGGAAGCATGAAAAAAGTCCATTGCATTTTCTGAATTATTTTCTTCTAAATACAATCTACCAATGCGTTCTAGTGTTGTAGCTTCTCCCACTTTAAATCCAATTTCCCTTCTTAAATTCAAACTTTCGTTAAAATAACGATGAGCATTTTCGAAATCTTTCTTTTTGAAATATATGTTTCCTATTCCATTAAGAGCAAAAGCCTCTACTTGTTTGTTGCTGTGGTATGATTTTAAAACATCAAGACATTCAAACATAGATGATAGTGCTTCTTCGTATTTGCCCAAATTTGCATAAGCATTTCCTATTCCATCTAAAGCTTTAGGTAAAACAATATAATCCTTTATTTTTTTACAAATGGTTATACTTTTACTAAGACTTTCTATTGCTTTTTCATTATCATCGATACTATAATATACTGTTCCCATTCCATTGAGGCCATCAGCAATACCTTGAAGATTATTGTTGTTTTCATTGATTCTAAAGCATTGGATAAAATAACGCAATGCATTATCGTAGTCAGACAAATAATAAAAATTGGTTCCTAAATTATAATTGCACTGTGCTTCTTCATCTGGAAGCTCTAACTCTTTAAATAACTGCATAGCGGCAAAAGTATAATCAACCGCTTCTTCGTTGTTCGACAACCATATACTACAAGCCCCTAAAGTTTTTTTAGATTGTGCTATTCCTTTTAGATAGTTTACTTTTTCACTTTCTGAAAGTGCAATAGTGGCAGTTTCAATGGCTTTCTTTGGATCTTTTCTGTTCAAATCCCATCCATCACTATTGAGTTTGTCTATAGTTATGAAAATTTCATTTTGAATGGTTTGACTCATATAATATATTTAGGATAATCCTATTTAGGGTCTAAATATAATAAAGTTGGATAATAAATTCTAATTTTCTAAATAAAATTTATCAGATTATTAAATTAAATTAATGCAAAAAGTTTAAATATTTCACTGATAAACATGGTTAAATAATTAGTTCATTTATAGATTAAGGTCTTATTTTAAAACAAAACGCTATACTTAAATGTTAAAGATTTAAAATCAATTCATGATACTTATTGCAAATAAAAACACGAAAAAATTTATCGAAACAATACATCAAATAGTTGGCGACAAATATTCGTTTATTGAAAGAATAAAGATGAAAGGAATTGGTTCGGGACAATTGAAAGTAGTTTCATATTCCGAAAACTTAAATGATTGTTTTAGCGATAATCACGACATCAAATTTGTGATTATTGAACTACGAAAAAATGGAATCATAATTTATATAAGAAATTACATTAATAATTATGTTTGGCTAGTTCCCTTCTATCAATTGAGTATTTTCAAATCAGACTTTTACAGCATTCATACAAATGGAACTTTTATCAAAATAGATTTATCTTCAATCAAGGGGAACAATGCGTCTTTTATGAAAAAATTACAAGAAAAAAAATTAGAAAAGGTTTCCGATTTTTAATTTATGAAATTGAATCTTGTATATTTTTAATACGTGGCCGGTGTAAACTGTACCATCATTACATTTCAGTAAATATACATATTGCATAATT
>CAWUIK010000045.1:0-25028 GCA_963922585.1 uncultured Flavobacteriales bacterium
CTAAGCAAGCAGAGGAAAATTACCAAATTCCATTATCGAATATCGTATATATGGGAATGGGTGAGCCATTACTTAATTATAAAAATGTATTGCAATCGATTCACCATATAACTTCTGAGGATGGTTTGGGAATGTCTCCTAAGAGAATTACAATTTCTACTGCTGGAATTGCTAAAATGATAAAACAATTGGGAGATGACGAAGTACGTTTTAACTTAGCGCTTTCACTTCACGCTGCTAATGATGAAAAGAGAAGTAAAATCATGCCTATCAATGAGTCTAATACTTTAAAAGCGCTGGAAGAAGCATTAAAGTATTTCTATGATAAAACTGGAACAAGAGTTACATACGAATACATCATCTTCAAAGATTTTAACGATGAAATCCAAGATGCTGACGAGTTAGCTCAGTTTTGTAAACATGTTCCATGCAAGGTAAATATTATAGAGTATAACAGTATTGATGATGGCGAGTACCAACAAGCAGATCCTACTAAAGTTGATGCTTTTGCAGCCTACTTAGAAAGTAAAAATATCATCGTTAATGTACGCAGAAGTAGAGGTAAAGACATTGATGCTGCCTGCGGGCAGTTGGCGAATAAAAATGGAGTTGTTTGAGGATTTGAGTTCGGTGTTTGAGGTTCGGAGTTTGATGCCTGAGGTCTCATGATTTTGGTTTACATAAAGTTTGTTTTTTCAATATTTAATAACTTACTTGATTATTGTTTATCTTTAGTTTTCGTATAGTTTAGGAACTATATATTCATAGTCTAAATTATTCTAAATAAAAATTTATCGGAAGCGTTAGATGAAATTTTTCTGGTTTGTTATCTTTAATAACTGGATTCCAATTGGGCATATTTTTTACTAATCTAAATGCTTCTTCGTCTAATAAAGGATGAACAGGTTTTGTAACTTTAACATCGCTAATACTACCATCTTCATTTACAACAAATGAAACATAAACTTTGCCTGATATATTTTTGTCTTTTGCTTCTTGGGGGTAAATTGTGTTTGATTTTAAGTAATCATATAAAGCTAGTTGACCACCGATAAATTGAGGTTCTTCAACATTCCAAGCTTCAATCTTTGATGCAGCTTTTGAAAAATTATTATTCTCCCAAACCCCACATTGATTGATAACTTTTTCCAAAGATAGGATGTAGTTTTTCTCTGTAGCTAATTTCATTAATTCCTTATCAATAGACAGTTGTAACGAATCCATTTCTTTCTTTAAAGCTTCTTTTTTAGCTTGGATTTCGATTTGTTTTTGAATGAAAGCTTCTTGTTGTTCAATTTCATTTAATAATGGTGCAGCTGGACCATCTAACTTTTGGAGATTAACTTTCAATTCTTCAGGTGTTACCTCTGTCCATTCCATTTCTAATTGTTCAATTTTGTATGGATTGTATTTCTTGGAGGCATAAAATAATTTCCCATTATTTCTAGCAATTCCAATAGCATAAGTATTGCTCATAGATAAAGCGTTAGTTGTCCCTTTTTTAGGGAATTTGATGTTCCCTATAGTTCCAATTATGGTTATCGGTACAATGGTTTTGAGTGTGTTCAAAAATTGATACACTTTCGCTCCTTTCTTATCTTTCACATACACAACTACCTCTTTGGGATTGTTATTAATTGTTTTCAAATAAGCATCGATATTCATCCATCCGGAAGAGAACCAAGGTGTAGCATAAGTTTTATTTGAAATAGCGACATTTGTTTTAGGAATGTCATTTGGTTTTATAGGAAGATTGACTCTTGAACCCGCTGAAGCTAAAGAAGAATTTATTTTAATATTAGTATTTTGGTTCGATTCAACAATTTGATTGTAATCTTCAACCAATTTTTTCAACTGATTTTGGTATTTCATCAAATCTTCTGTGCTTTTTTTTGCATAAGCTTGATTGATTTTTTCTTGCGCTTCTATGTTTTCTTTTTTCTTTTGATTGTAGTATGTAGAAAGTTGTTCCTGATAAATATTGGCATCTTTTACATTGGTTAATTTTTCTTTTGCAAAATTTTTAAAATTCGTTTTGTCATTTCCTTTGAGTTTTTTCGCAACCATCGCATCGACTATATGAAGGTCTTTTTCTAAATTGTTGACATAAAGTTCAAATAATTCTTGAGCATTTTGCATTTGATGTAATATCTTAATGCGTTGTTCAAATTCTTTAGTAGCCAGAAAACTATTAGCAAATGCTTCCGATTTGATGGTTTTTACACTTAAAGGGTTTAAGTAACAAGAAGTTTTATTAATAGAATCAAGTTGTTTAAGTTTTTCTTCATCATAATTTATATTTTCAATTTTGTTCATTGGTACTTTTGAACTTGTTAAATTTAAAGATGAGGTCTTTAATGTCAGAGGTTTGGATAATTTCATTACATCTTCACCATTAGAGGTGAAATTTTCAGACATAAAATAATCACATCCACTTTTTATTACTTGAATTCTAAAATCTCCAACTTCCAACTTGTCAAAAACAAAATAGCCCCTATCATCAGTTGTTATGTCTTTTTTATTGACTAATCCATTTTGATAAATATAAATTTAAGCTCCTTTTGGAGTTTGTCCATATTCATTTTGAACTCTTCCATATAACTGTGTTTTACCTTTCAAATGTTTCTTTCCAAACCATAAATCTAACCATTCTCTGAATGTTAATTTAGAATTATTTCCACCATTACTTATTATTCTTTGGTTGTTGTCATCTAATGATAAATTATTATTATCTTCAACTAGTGTGTCTATTAGTATTTTCTCTTCTGTAATTTCCACGCCCAAACTATAATACAAACTATCCACCAAAAATTTTGATGTAGTTGTATGATTTTTAAATGGAAGTCCAGCTGCTACGGCTTCATCAAATCCATTTGGAATAAAATCAAGGTTTTTAAAATCTACTTTGGTTAAGTATTTTTTCAGTGGTTGTGGTTCTACCCAATTGATATTTCCTTCTTCGTTGGTTTCTCCTTTCCAAGCCATCATATCTGGATTATATTCATCAGTTGGAATTTCGATGTAAAGCGGTCTTTCGGGATTGATATTCACTTTTTCACCATTTGCATAAGGTTGTACATATATCATTCCGCCTGTTTGAAGCATATTTTTATCGTTCATTGTTGTAAGATTATATGCCACCATATCAGAAGCTTTCAACGCTTCTACCAATTCTAACTTCACTTGTGTGTCAACTAATTTCCCATCTTCATCTATAAAAGCATCTGTGGGAATAATTATCAAAGTTCCGTCATTACCTTCAATAGTTTTTCCTTTTTTTGGATCAATTTTAAATTCCTGAACATCTGGTTTTACCCATGTTTTCAAACCGCCACATTGTGTATCTTCTGAGTAACTGATTTTTGTTCTTCCTGAGTTTTTTGGTTTTAAATTCATATTATTTTGTGAACTCAAAGTGTCTAAAACTATTGTTTTTTCAGTAGAATCAATAGAAAGTGTATCGTTAACAAATGTATTTACAGGAGTGGTAATCGTACTTTTTTTGTATGAAAGTAAGTTGAAGGTATTTTCATCTGTTTCAACAGGTTTTGAATTGAAATACCAAATTGTGGCAATCAAAACTGCAAAAATACCAAGTGAACCTCCTAAGTATTTTCCCCAAGCAAAACCAGAAGTGCCTCCAGCACCGTATTTCATTACATCTGCTCTTATTGCTTTTCGAACAGCAGCTTGTTGTATTAATTTTTGGTTGGCTACATCCTTTGCAAGAGTAGGATTTTGAGCGATTTCATTTTCAAATTCTATCACTTCCTCTTTATTGAGTTTACCAGTGATGTAAAGTTCAATTTTTTCTATATGTTGTAATTCGTTTCTCATGATTTCTATGGATTAAAGATTTTGATGGGTTAACATTTCATTGGCCATTTTAGAGGCTTTTTCCAAACACTTATATTTTTGTGTTTTGGCTGAGTTAACACTTGAAAAATTCAATGTAGAAGCAATATTTTCCATTTTCTCTTTTTGGAAATAAAAAAGGCGTAGAATTTCTTTACATTTTTCAGAAATTTGTTCCAAAATTTTCTCCATCAAGGATAATTGTTGCTCCTTTTCAAAATCATATTCCAAATCTTCATTCGAAATAATGAGTGTATCATTCCATTCTAAATCATAATTAGATTTATTTAATTTTCGTAATTCATTTTTGAGTAAAAATCTATTGATACCATAAAGGTAAGAAGTGAGTTTTGAAGATAATTCAAAATTGGGCTTTTGTAGTTTTTCTATTAATAGCACCAAACTATCATTAAATATTTCTTCCGCCATTTCAGACGAACCACCACTTTTGATGATGAGGGCTTTTATTTTGGGAAATTCTTTGTACAAGAATTTTATAGGTTTCTCGTTTTTACCGAGCCTCACTAATTTTATTATTTCTGAATCTTTCATAACAGTTCATTTCCCTCTTTATGTCATCATTTCAAAAAGGTAACCCTTTTTTTGTGAAAAAATTTTAGTTTTTTTTTCAAATACAAGCGAAAACAAATTAAATTGTGATTTATCAGGGTTGGTTTTTATTTTTAGACAAAAGACATTAAGAGAAAAGATTTAAGACTAAAAAAGATATTAGATTCTATACCCTAGTTATTAGACATTTTGATTTGGTTTATAAAAAGTCATTAAGTCTTCCTTCTTCCAGTCTTGAATCTATTTATTAAACAGAAAATGACAAAGAATCCAATCTTAAAGTAAATCGAATAAAAAAGACTATGTTTCCAACAAAATACTAACTTTACACTTTACAATCTTTTCAAGGTTATTAATAAATTGTAATGCACAATTTTAGTTTTTTAAATCACAAATTAAACTCAAAAAATGAATAGAATAATTAATTTATTGGGCATAAAATATCCTATTATTCAAGGAGGAATGATATGGGCTTCTGGTTGGGAACTGGCAAGTGCTGTGAGCAATGCTGGAGGTTTAGGAATCATTGGCTCTGGTTCGATGTATCCTGAAGTGCTTAAACTTCACATCGAAAAATGTCAAATGGCAACTACGAAACCTTTTGCGGTGAATTTACCTATGATTTATCCTGATATTGAAAAACATATAGAAACCATTGTAAAATATGAAGTGCCTATTGTTTTTACTTCTGCAGGAAATCCAAAAACATATACAGAATATTTAAAATCAAAAGGTATAACTGTTGTTCATGTTGTTTCTAGTTTGAAATTTGCCAAAAAAGCTGAAGAAGCAGGTGTAGATGCGGTAGTTGTTGAAGGTTTTGAAGCTGGTGGACACAATGGAAGAGATGAGACTACAACTATGGTTTTGGTGCCAACTGTTTGTAAAGAACTAAAGATTCCAGTTATTGCTGCTGGTGGAATAGCGTGTGGTAAAGGAATGATGGCTGCAATGGCTTTGGGTGCAGAAGGTGTGCAAATGGGTAGTAGATTTGTAGCTTCAGAAGAAGCATCAAGCCACGAATTGTTCAAAAATGAAGTAATTAAAGCCAAAGAAGGTGATACACAACTCACTTTGAAGGAAATTACACCTGTAAGATTGATTAAAAACGAATTTTACAAAAAGGTAGAAGAAGCCTATTCAAAATGTAATAGTCTAGACGAATTAAAAGAATTACTGGGTAGAGGAAGGGCTAAAAGAGGTATGTTTGAAGGCGACTTAATAGAAGGGGAGTTGGAAATTGGTCAGATTTCAAGTATCATTGACGAAATTAAACCAGCAGCAACCATCATTGAAGATGTATTGAGAGAGTATGTGGAAGCAAAAGAGTTGATTCTTAATGCTGCTAGTAGATTCACATTTTAACAAATAACAAGAAATTATAAATGATAGGGTACAATAAATTTACACTAAAAAATGGTTTGAGAGTTATTCATCACCACGATGAATCCACACCGATAGTTGCTTTCAACATCTTATATGATGTAGGTGCAAGAGATGAAAATCCTAACAAAACAGGTTTTGCTCATTTATTTGAACATTTGATGTTTGGGGGGAGTGTGAATATTGAGAACTTTGATACGCCACTTCAATTGGCTGGCGGTTCTAGTAATGCATTTACTTCTAACGATATAACCAATTATTACAGTACTTTACCTAAACAAAACTTGGAAACTGCTTTTTGGCTCGATAGTGACAGATTGCATCAGTTGGCTTTTACACCCAAGAGTTTGGAAGTTCAAAGAAGCGTTGTGATTGAAGAGTTCAAACAAAGATATTTGAATCAACCTTATGGTGATGTATGGTTGCTTTTGAGACCTTTGGCATATAAAACACATCCATATCAATGGGCAACTATTGGAAAAGAAATCAAACATATCGAAGATGCTACAATGGAAGATGTGAAAGCGTTTTTCTACAAACATTACGGTCCTCAAAATGCTATTTTATGTGTTGCTGGTGATATAGAATTAGAAGAAGTGAAATCTTTATCTGAAAAGTGGTTTGGCAATATTGACTCGAGAACTAAATACGAAAGAAATTTACCTAGAGAACCAAAGCAAAATGAATTTAGAGAACTTACTGTAGAAATAGATGTTCCAAACGATGCCATTTATATGGCTTTTCACATGCCGTCAAGAAATCACAAAGATTACTATACTGCAGATTTAATTTCCGATATTCTTTCGAGGGGGCAATCTTCTCGATTGTTTAAGGAATATGTAATGGAAAATCCTAAGTTTAGTGACGTTCATGCGTATGTTTCTGGAAGTATGGAAGAAGGACTTTTTGTGTTTTCTGGAAACCCATCAGATGGAGTATCATTAGAGGAAGCGCAAGAAATATTTTGGAAAGTAATTGAAAGACTTCAAACAGAGTTGGTAACTGAAAGAGAGTTGGAAAAAGTAAAAAACAAAGTAGAAAGTTCTATGGTTTTTGGAGAAATGAGTGTTTTGAATAAGGCGATGAGTCTCTGTTTTTATGAATTAATGGGCGATGCAGATTTAATCAATCAAGAAGCGAATAAATATCTTGCGGTAACTAGAGAAGACTTGATTAGAGTGGCCAAAGAAATGTTTACCAAGGAAAATTGTTCTGTATTAAACTATAAATCAAAAAGAAATTAAGCAATGAATGTAATAAGAAATCAAGCACCAGAAATTAAAACCATTTCTGACGTACATTTTCCTACACCACAAGAATATACTTTGGATAATGGAATAAAAGTACATGCATTCAATTTAGGTTCGCAAGATGCTGTTCAAATAGATTTAGTTTTTACTGTAAGTAGAAACGAAGGGAAAAACCCACTTGTAGCAAAGGCTGTAAATGAATTAATTGGTGAAGCATCTATTCAAAAACCATCGGGGGTTTTGAACGAAGCGATTGATTTTCATGGAGCTTTTTTAGAAAGTACTTACAGTGTAGATCATAGTAGTGTTTCATTGTTTACTTTGACAAAAAAATTGGAAGATGTTTTGCCTTTGTTTGAAGAGGTTGTGTTGGAAGCCGTCTTTCCAGAAAGAGAATTAGACATTTATCTTAAAAATGCCAAACAAAAATTCATGATTTCACAAGAGAAAGTTGCTACTCTTGTAAAACGATTGTATTCTCACAAATTGTATGGAAATCATTATTATGGAAGTAGAACCGAATTGAATCATTTTGATGAAGTCTCTGTTGAAGATTTAAAAAGATTTTATCAGAATTTTTACACTCAATCGAATTGCAATATCATTGTAAGTGGCAAATTTGATGATAGTTTGATTTCAGGTCTAAATCGTTCTTTTGGCAAAATGATTAAAGGTAAGAAATCCAACATGGATGATAAAATTTTCGAAAGCAAATCAGAAAAGCATTTTCAAGAAAAAGATGGTGCCATCCAATCAGGAGTAAGAGTTGGAAAAGTATTAAATATTGCCTATGGTACAGAAGAATATTTCCAATTGAAGGTGTTGAATACCATTTTGGGAGGGTATTTTGGTTCGAGATTGATGTCGAATATTAGAGAAGATAAAGGATATACTTATAGCATAGGCTCAAGCGTTAGTTATTTGAAAAATGCTTGTACTTTTAGTATTGCTACAGAAGTTGGTGTTGATGTTACTAAAAACACTTTGAAAGAAATTTATTATGAACTTGATAAAATTTGTAATGAAAAAGTTTTAGATGAAGAATTAGAAATCGTTAAAAATTACATGTTGGGTTCAATTTTAAAATCATCAGACGGTGCTTTTTCATTGGCACAACAATACAAAGGTGTTTATTTTTTAGGCGAAGATTTAACTTTTTTTGAAAGATACATTAATGCCATTTCATCTGTAACAAGTACGCAACTTTTAAGTGTAGCTCAAAAATTCCTTTTACCTGAAACTATGTTGGAAGCAGTGGTTGGAAAGATGTAATTAAGTTATAAAAAAAAATCCCACACAATCATAATCTTGATTGTGTGGGATACAGTTTAAAAATTTCCTCTTAGAGAAAGAATAAAGTTTCTTCCAGGAGCGGTAAGACCAGAACTGTAAGTTCTATATCTTTGGTTGGTGATGTTTTCCAAACCAGCACTCACAGAAAAAATATTTGTTAATTGATACATTGCTTTGAAATTCAATGTGAACCAACTTGGAGCAAAGGGATTTCCATTGGCATCTTTTGCATATAAATATTCTTTTTGCTTTTCTTCTTCGTTGAGGTTTTCAAAACTTACTTCAGCAGCATACATAGCATAAGTTTGAAGGAAAAGTTTGTTTTTCTTATAAGTAAACCTAGTTACCCCAAATGCAGGAGCCGCATGCCTAGACCTACTGATATCGCCATTGTCCATTTCTTCTTCACCTAGTTGATAGTTATATCGAGATGAAATACTAAATTCAGCGTTTAGTTTTATTTCTATTCCAATGTTGGCTCCATAAACTGTCCCAAAAGCAGCATTCTGAATGGCGTAGACTTTACTCATTTCACCATTATACAATATACTGTCTTGACCATTCACTTGAAACGCTCTTCTTACCATGGCGTTATCAAGGTAAGTGTAAAATCCAGTAAGGTCTAACTTTACAATATCACCAAAAATCTTAGAAATGTTCACTTCTCCATTATAAGCGTATTCAGCACTTAAATTGGTGTTAGGAACAACAATTTCACCCCCTGCAAAGTCAAAGATTTTACCTATATCATCGACATTTGGAGCTCTAAATCCTGTACTTGCACAAAAACTAATTTTCCAACTTTCGTTTGGTCGATAAACTCCTCCTAAACTAAAATTTGTTGCTGCATTTTGAATTTCAGTGTTTGTAAAATCAAAAGGGAAAAATTCTAAATTCCTTGTGAAATCAGATTCTAAATCAAACATATTATATCTTGCTCCCACTTGTAAAATAAATTGTTTAGAAATATCGAAGTGATAGTTGAGATAAGCAGCATAACTTTTCCATTGTGAATTTGGATATCTATCAGAAACAGGAATATTACTGTTATCTCTTATATCAATAGCACTTCCATTAGACGTAATGTCATTTTGAATATATTCAATACCATAATAAAACTCATGTTTTCCTATTGTTTTTTCAAAATCAATATTGGTTGAAAAAGCATCAACTTGTTCCAATTGGGTTCTTAATCGGAATCTATTTCCTCCTGAAAAGTTTCTGTCAATTCTACTTTCTTCAAAATATTGTTGTGCCAAACCTATTTTCATTTTATCATAGATTTTGTTATTGGAAGTGTGGCGAATTGTTAAATGATTCATCATCCACTTTTGAGGGCCATAGTTCCAAACCGCAGATCTAGGTAAACCATTACTTCTGATTTCAAACAATCTATCGTATCTAGAATATTCTGAGGTTTCTGAGAAATGAAATCCATATTGAAAATCCCATTTTTTGTTGGGCGAAAATCGCACTTTTTGCATCATATTGATTTGCTCATAACCTGTAGGAGTTTGGGATAGTGGATCAGGGTTTGAAACAACTCTGTCCAAACTATCTATTCTTTGTACAAAAAATGTACTAAGATAATCATCAGGACCATTTGTTCCCATTCTTAGGTCACCGTAGTCCGAATGCGTAATACTAGAAACTATAGCCCATTTTTTCCAGCCAACATTTACATCAAAATGCCCCGTCTTTTCATTGTTTGCAGATGAGTACCTTGTAGTAAACTTGCCTGTTACGAGAGGATAGTCTTCGAGTGATAGTTGAGGTGTAAGCGTTGTAAAACACATAACACCTACAATTGCATCACTTCCATATGTTATAGAGCCTGGTCCAAACATGACCTCTGTGTTTTCTATTGCTAAAGGGTCTAATGAAATTACATTTTGAATGTTTCCTGAACGAAATATTGCAGTGTTCATTCTTACTCCATCAACTGTATAGAGCAATCTATTAGTAGAAAATCCTCTTATCATTGGACTTCCACCACCTTGTTGGCTTTTTTGGATAAATACTTCTCCGGAAGTAGCCAACATATCGGCCGCTGTTTGAGGGTTTTGCAAGGCTACTTCACGTGCAGAAATGTTAGAAATTTTTGTAGGAATGCTACTTGAGTTTTCACCCCACTTTGAAGCTGATACAACAAATTCATCTAGTCCAATAACCGATGATTCAAGAAATATTTCATGTTTTTTAGCAACTATTTCATCATAACTTAATGTTACTTTTTTATATCCAAATGCCAACACATCTATAGCTTCGCTTTTTTGAAATAATGACAAATCTGCTTGTCCTTTAGCATTGGTAGTTGTTTGAATTTTTGGATGTAGACTAATTATTTTTACTAATTCAATAGGTAAATCAGTATCCTTTGATTTAATGGTTATTGTTTGAGATATTCCAAAACTGGAAATCATCAATAATAACCATGATAAAATAATATTTTTCATGATTTTAAAATTAATTATAATTCATATTTTTAGGTCAGTTTTGATACTTATGTAATCAAACACAAGTTCACAATTCATGGCATCTAATTTTATGATTCAAAAAAACAGATGTAACGAAAAAAAACTAAATACTTTATGAACTATATTAATTCTGGAGGAGGTGAAGTGTTTGAAAGGTAAATCTCATATTTAATTTGAGATTCAAGATAACATCTATCACTAAAAGTTTTAAAAACAAATAATTGAGTGGGATTATAGTGTTCAATAAACAACTTTGTGTAAAAATGATGTAATGAATTTTTGTGATGATTACTTTTGGAATCTTGATTCAAAACAACATTTAAAAGTTGAGATAGTTGCTTGTTAAGAGCGGTTTCTTTATGATCCCACCAACACCAAAAGTATGTTGTGTCGCCTTTTGAAGTGCGCTCCACGATATCATACATTTCTCCTTTGTACTGAAATTCTTTTGAATGTTTCCATTTTACTTTTTTGTCTATCTCTTTGGTGTTGAACTTTAATAAAACTAATGCTTCCTTATCGAGCCCACGAATCATTTTCCATTTCACTTCCTTTTTTACAATAGATTTTCTGTATTGCAACCAAGTATAAACAGTAGCATAAGGTGCTATAATGCTTAAAATTAGTAATATTCCAAAAAGTTTAGTTTTCAATAAAACGGCTATTAATTTCTCAAAGATATGAAAAAATAAAGTGAATAAGTAAATCACTTATTTAAAGGTCATTTTTCGCCTTTATCCTTACCTAATGATATTTTATAATCTTCAGCATCACCCGTAATTTTGATGTTGACATATTTTATTTTTTTGTCAGCATCTTGATAGATGATTTCGTCTTCTTGCTCAGGGTCTATTTCTTCAGGTTTTTTCTTGAAAAGTTTTGAAGCACCTGCTTGAGTTACCATTTTCAAAGGAACTCTTATGTAATATTCCATATTGTAATTCATATCTTGTTTACCAGAGATTTCAAGAAAACCAAGAGAACTATTAATGGTCATTTTAGGAATAGACATCACACCATTAGTCATATCAATGTGATTGGTAAGAGTGTCAAATAGAATTTTTGTTAAGTTTTTATCTTTAAAATAATCAGATAACAATTCCATAGGACCATAGTTTTCTAGCCTTCCTTTAGTAACATCAATGTCGACATGAATCTCTGAGTCGTCAATCTTAGGAACCAAATCCGTGTGCATGTGAATTTTTCCATACAAATACCCACTTAACTCACCATGCAAATTTTCAGAAACTAAATAATCTTGACCAAAATTATCAAATTTGAACATCAATTGATCAATGTCTAAATTAGAGAATCTAACCTTTGGGTTTAGATAGATTAACTTACTATTAGAACCATCAAAATATCCAGACATGTTAATTTTTCCACCTGCCAATTTCATAGATAATGTATCAATATCTATGTAGTGATTTTCATGCGTTTTAATTTTAGTATCAAAATCTTTAATCAGATATTTATGATAATTTAAATGTTTGATATCCATTTCAAATGTCATTTCAGGGAAAGGAAGTTCATAGATATTAAAAACAAAATCATGATTAACTGGCGTTGCATTTTTCGATGGTGGAGGAGGGTTGTAATTGAAAAGTTGATCAAAATCTAAATGAGGTGATTTGAATTTGATATAATTATCTTTCATTTTTAATTCTTTGGATTCTCCATAATAGTAAACCATATCCGTAACAAAAGAAGATTTTCCAATTTTTCCTCCAAATTTTTCCAACGTTAAATGCTCATCTTCTATATGGACTCTTCCGTTGAAATTATCGAATTTCATTGGGTGAATTTTCATGAGACCTGTCAATTGGTCTAAATAGATATCTGCTGATTTTAATCCTTTTAAAAAATGTAAATCTGCAAATCCATGAACTTTAATCTCTTTAATTTCTTCATGTCTGTAATCTTCAGGCACATAATTTTCACCACCATACGAGAAAATATCTTCTAGTTGCAAAAGTTTTGAATCTAAAGCAAATTCAATTTTGGTATCTCCAAGAGGGTCTTCCATAAACCACAAATCATAATTGCCTAATTTTCCAGAAAAATGAAAATCACTTTTATCAATCATTCCTTTGAAATCTATGATTCTAAAATCTTTTTCTTCGATATAAAGATCGGCATGAAAGTCGTGTAATGTATGAGGATAATGCTTCATTTTGGCATAAAGATTATCTACAAAGAACTCGCCAATAGGAAGATTAGGAGACTCTGTTATTGCTTTTGCAGAACTTTTGAAGGTGAGCCCCATGGTTAAATCACTGATTTGCTCATCAAAAGGAATATTCCCTTCTTTTTTGTTGTCTGTAATTTCAAACAAATCCAAATATTTCGAAGAAATTTCTAAATGTGTCAAAACTTCAATTCCTGTATGGTGAAGTATTGCAGGTAAATCACTAATATTTCCTTTAATATTAAGGTCTGAATTACCTATTTTGATATTACAATATTCTATTTTGGCTTCATGACCATCCATAGCCGCTTTTAAATCTAAATCTTTGAGAGGTAAATGATAATCCGGCATAGAAAAACTTAAGTCTTTAATTTCTAATTCAGTATAATATGATTCGTTAAGTTTTTCAATACTGTTTTCTGGGTTTTCCAAATCAATAATATCTCTGAAATTCATGGTTAGTTTTAAACCTCCTTTCAAATCTTTTAAATCTGTAATATTGAAGAAATTGGCTAAGAAATCTAATTGAAAATCTGAAATTAATTTTAAATCAATTTCAGGTGCATTGAAATTTTTCACTGTCAGTTCACCTGTAAATTTACCTGCTTCTGGAGAAGCAGAAAAATCTTTTAAAGAAAATTCCATAGACTCCATTGTATGAGCATCACCATTAGTAAAATGTCCTTTAAATTGTAAATCATCAAGTTTTTTTTGATTGATATTATTGGTAAAATAAGCTTCAAAACAACCAAAATCAGCATCAAAGCGAGGATTGTGACCGTTTGCTGATTTACCTTTTATGACTGCTTTAAAAAATACATTTCCTTTGTTATCATATTTTTTTAAAGTAGGCGCTAATTCTTCTGGTGCGAATGCAATAAATAAATCAAAATTAGGTTTTTCACCTTCGAAGATGATATCCATATTTAAATCATCGTCAAAATCAATATTTCCTTTTGCATTAAATTTTGCACCTTCCAATAATACTTCTGAAGGAGTAATAACTAATTTTTGTTCATCTTGGATAAAATCTAATTGAGTAGTAACATCAAAATGTTTATGTTTGATAAAAGTAGTATCTCCATTATCAACGACATTCAATTCCATTTGACTATCAAGCGAAATCATCAAGTGGTTTGGAGATGTTTTAAACTTTGATAATGCTTTTGTAATTAAAATATCAATTTTTAAATTGTGTCCCTCATTCAGTTTATTGATATCTACATTTTCTATTTCAATAGATTGTAAATCCACATGGAAATCTTCTTCGGGACTTTCAACTTTTTCAATCGGTTCAAATGCATTAGTTAAATTTAAAGTTCCATCCTTATGTTGAATAATATTCATAAACCCATTTTTGAGTTTAATAGTTTTAATATCAAATTTACCAGACAATAAAGTCCACATATCAAATCCTATATACACATCCTTGATGTTGATTATAGGGTGTTCTTTATCCTCTTCATCTGTATATATAACTAATTCTTCAAGATCTATAGATATGTAAGGGAAATTTTCGAACGGTGAAATATGACTATCTTTTAGTTCAAAATGACCTTGAAAATCTTTATTCAGATTTCCAATTAGTTCCTGAACTATTGCGTCTTGTTTCCAGAATACAATTCCAATAAGTAACAGAAATAAAAAAATAGGAATAACAAATATTATTAATACAAACCTTTTCCAGAATTTCTTTCTTTTTAAAAATTTCATGTCAAATTTCATTTCAATAACAAATATATAGGAAAGAAATGGGTTTTAAGTTTTAAGTTTAAAATTTTTTAGTTTCTACAAAAAGCATTTTTTTCTTACTTGAATAACTTCTGTGTTATATATTTGCAATGAATTAATGCAATAACAATAAAGTGGCATTAAATATGTTTTTTACGCAAGAAAATAAAAATATGAATATTGTAAAATTAACCTTAATTCTTTTTTTAGCTATTACTTCTAGTACTGCAATAGCTCAAAAAGAAAAAAAATCAAAAAAAAGTAAAAAAGAAATGAGATTAAACACAGAATTAGACTCAGTGAGTTACGGTTTAGGAGTAAATATTGCCGAAAACCTTAGTAACCAAGGAATTGAAGGATTGAATGTTGAAGCACTTGCAAAAGGTATGGAAGATTACCTAAGCAAAGCAGATTTAGCAATCGATAAAGATCAAATTGGTGATTTATTGAATGCTTATATGGGGTCTCTTCAAGCTAAAAAAGCAGAAAAAGCAATGAAAGAAGGAGCAGATTTTTTAGCTGAAAATGCTAAGAAAAAAGGGGTAGTAACATTGCCAAGTGGAATGCAATACGAAATTATTACTGAAGGTAATGGACCAATACCAAAAGCTTCTGATAGAGTTTCAACTCACTATCATGGTACTTTGATAGACGGAACTGTATTTGATAGTTCTGTAAAAAGAGGTCAACCTGCAGATTTTGGAGTAACTCAAGTTATAAAAGGATGGCAAGAAGCATTACAGTTAATGCCAGTTGGTTCAAAGTGGAGGTTGTATATACCATATGATTTGGCTTATGGAGATAGAGGTGCAGGAGGAGCAATCGGACCTTATGCTACTTTGATTTTTGATATAGAATTATTAGAAATTTTATAATAATTTAAACCAATTTATAATTTTTTTTAAAGAGGTTAGATATTGAATTTAACCTCTTTTTTTATACCATTCTAATTCATGACAATTGAAACAATAACCATAAAGAAAACAAAAAAAGTAGCCAAAACATCAAAAATAATTGTTGAGACTCATGAAAGACAAACTATTGTTCATTGTAAATATTTTGGCCAAATAGGTGATGGTGTAAGAATTTGGAAAACTACTTTTCTAATTGAAAAACCATCTGGAACTAAAAGAAAGTTAATCCATGCAGAAAATATTACTATGTATCCACATTGGACTGTAATAGAAAAAAGTGGCTCTTATGCATTTACACTTTTTTTTGAAGGTTTAAGTAAAAGTTGTATTTCATTTGATTTAATTGAAGAGATTCCTCAAGAAGGAGGTTTTAAAGTAAATAATATTTCGATAAATGAATCTGATGTTTATAATGTTGTTATTGACTAACAAATGTTAGTTGAAAAAAAGAATACTTTGTAAATAAATTAATGGCACAAAATTAGATGTAAAAGTATTATATTTGTTAATTATTAAATTTAAATCATGAAAAAACTATACGTTTTATTTTTAATCTCTGTCTTTACTTCTTCAGCTTTGGCTCAGAATAGCAGTTGTTTTGAAGATTACAAAAAGGTGTTTGAAAACAGAGGAGCATACCCTGTAGAGGATGGCACTCATAATAATGTCATTTTATCAAATGAAACTAAAGATGTAACAGAATGTTATATTTGTACTGTAAAAGTAATAAATGGAGAAGTAGCTGAAATTGCAATTCATTTTGAAGATGATACTAAAGATTTAGTTATTTTTCAATTTAAAGACAAATTACCATGGACAATTCATAATGGAATTTCAAGAACTCGAGTAACAAATAAAGATGAAAAGATTCACTTAATGTTTACTGATAAAATTAAACCTAAAAAGAAAGAATACAAAAAAGCTCCTCTTCCAAAATTTGAGTTGAACTAAGTTTTTTTTTATTAAAATTAATACAAAGCCTTTAGATTTTTCTAAGGGCTTTTTTTTATATTTTTTTTGCTCTCCAATTTCCTTTTTTGATATAGAACCATGACATTAATGCTAAAAATGTAAAGTATATAAATTCTGTACACCAAACCCATTCTATAGAAGGTGAGAATATTTTTATTACCAAAAATGCAGAAATTAAATAAATAGAAATATTTACAAATTCAATCAATAAAGAAATTTTTGTATTACCTGTTCCAGTTACACTGTTGAAGAAAATAAATGCAAAACAAAAGAAAAACATCGAAACATTGATGACATTTAAAGTGTTTAAACAGCCTTCAATAATTTCAGGATTATTGGTATAAAGTCCAATGATTTGAGTTGGAAAAATTAAGTTGATTATTACAAATGGAAGGGTACAAATCATACTTAATCCAACGATTTTCCATACAGTAGGTAAAACTTCTTTTTGCCTATCAGAACCAATCAAATTACTTGTAATTGTATTAGCAGAAGTGCTTAGCCCAAACATTGGAACCATCATCACCATATAAATACTCCTTATGATATGTGAAATGGCTAATTCTTTTTCTCCCATGCTTTCTATCAATGAAAAAAAAGCATACCATGAACCTAAGGTAATAAAACTTTGTACCATTATTGGTGCTGATAAATAAAAAGTCTTTTTGAGTATTTCTAAGTTTGGTTTTTTAAATTTAAATAATAAATACTTTTCTTTGTCAACTGTTTTGAATGTTACAGTCAATAAAAATAAACAAGCTACAAACTCTGAAATTACCGAAGCTAATGCCGCTCCTTTAATACCCATTTCAGGAAATCCCCAATTCCCAAATATTAATACATAATCAAAAAACACATTAGTGAGTGACATTAAGATAGTGGTATAAATCAAAATCCTTGTTTTGGTAATTCCTACATAAAAAGCATTGAGGGCATAAATAATAAATGCGAAAATAATTCCGAATGAACGATATTGCATAAAATCTATTGAAGCATTATAAATATTTTCAGAGTTGATTATGCTTTTTAAGATTATTGGCATATAATACGATAATCCAATAATCATTAAAATTCCAAAGGGAATCATAAAATAAAAAGATTGATCTACAATTCCTCCAATTTTGGAGTATTGTTTTTCTCCATTTCTTCTACCAATTATTATTTGAGAACCTGTAGTGAATCCCATTCCTGTAATCACAAAAATAAAGTAGAGTATCCCAGCACTTCCTGCTGCTCCTAGTTCTACTTCACCTACTTGACCCAAAAATGCTGTGTCAGTTACGTTTACTAGATTTTGAGCTACACCACCAATCATTATGGGAAGAGCTATCTTCCAAATTTCGCTATACTTATATGATGTTGCATTCATGCCACAAAAGTATTCTTTTTTTAGAATCTTCATTATGGAAAAGTTTTTAGTTACTTTTATTAATTATAGTATATTTTTGTTAATAAAAAAATAATAACCATTTATTATATTATAAATAATAAATAAGTTTAATTTTAATACTTTTGTGCTACTTTACTTTAACTAAATGAAGATATTTTACATTTTATTGCTGGTTTTTTCTTTTGCATTTATAAATGGTCAAAATGTTAACTACCAAATTGTTCTTTCTGAGTTATACGCAGATGGAGATTCAAACGATGGAGGATTAGGAATCAATGATCAAGATCCTGTATGGTGGATATGGTTAATGGATAATGGTACTACAGGAACTTCATTAACTACTTTTCAACCTACCAATTGTATTTCGACAACCAATACTTTTGGAACTTGGTGGCAAGGAAATCCAACAGCTAATGGTCCTACAATTCCATTTAATTGGCTCGCAGTAACTAATACAGATGCTACTCAACTTATAACTGAAATGGAAGGCTGGGAAGATGATTGTAATCCAAGATGTGATTATAATCCAAGTCCAAGTCTTTTCTCTTCATGCGTTGCAAATGGTGATGATAATAGAGATGCAAGGGCCAATTCAGGAAATTTTGATTTCAGAAATGATCCACCTTGTACATGGAATGAATACGAATTAATAAGAGGTGATTATAGAGCAAGAATTCAAGTTTATTGGGAGTTTGTAACCGTAGATGCTGGAACTATAGATGGAGATCAAGTTTTATGTACAGGAGGTACACCTACTATTCTAGGAAATGTTAGTATCGGATCTGCTGCAACTTCTCCTTGGTTTACATTTCAGTGGCAACAAGATATAGGTTGTACTGGTGCTTTTGCTGATATTCCAGGTGCTACGAATACAACTTACACACCTCCTATGGGTATTGTCCAAAATACTTGTTTTAGAAGAAACTTAGTAAATGCATGTGGAACTTATCCTTCTAATGAAGTTCAGATTTTAATTGAAACGGCTTCCACAGCTCCTAATTCAATTACAGCAAATCCATCTGCGCTTTGTGGTGCTGGGCCTGTCACATTAACAGTTAATGGAGGAACTTTAGGAACAAATGCGGATTGGGTATGGTACAATGGTGATCCTAATGCCGCTGGAGTTCAAATTGGTACAGGTTCTCCTTTATTTGTAAATTTGACAAATACTTCCAATATTTTTGTAAGAGCAGAAGGAAATTGCTCAAGTACCAACACAGCAAATTCAGTGATTGTAGTAGAAACACCATCTTCAGCACCTACTGCTATAACCCCAAGTTTGAATACAATATGTCTTGGTGGAACTGTTAACTTAACTGCTACAGGAGGCGTAATGGGAACTGGTGCACTTTACACATGGTATGATGCTGATCCAACCATAGGAAATCCTTTTCCTTTGTTTTCAAGTACAAGTGTAAATTACACAGGAGTTTCACCTTTGGTGACTACTACTTATTATGTAAGATTAGAAGGTTGTGATACTACAGTTGCAGCTTCTACAACGATTACTGTAAATACACTTTCAAGTGATCCTTCTGGAATCAACAGTTCGAATGCTCAAGTTTGTTCGGGAACTAATGTAGCATTATCGGTAACAGGAGGAAACTTAGGAACGGGAGCAGATTGGTATTGGTATCAAGGAGGATGTGGAGCTGGAGCGCCTATTGGAAATGGTTTGAGTATTAATGTTACACCAAATACAACTACAACATATTTTGTAAGAGCAGAAGGTACTTGTAATAATTCTGCTTGTTCTAGTGTTACAATCATTGTGGACCAACCTTCCCAAGATCCAGTTTCAGTGATTGTTTCCGATCCAAGTGTTTGCCCTGGAGATGTTTCAGTTTTATCAGTTATTGGAGGAAATCTAGGAGCAGGTGCTACTTGGCAATGGTACAACGGTTCATGTGGAGGATTGAATATTGGAAATGGAACTTCAATTGCTATTAACCCAACAACTACTGCTACTTACTTTGTTCGTGCGGAAGGAACTTGTAATAATACACTTTGTGCTTCTGCAACAGTAAATGTAGAAACGCTATCTGTTGCTCCAACTGGTGCTTTGGCTTCTACAAATAATATTTGTCCTGGAAGTGCTGTAACACTGAATGCTCAAGGAGGAACATTGGGTGATGGTGCCAATTGGCAATGGTATCAAGGTTCTTGTGGAGGGATTTATATTGGAAGTGGAAATGGATTGGTAGTCAATCCAAATACCACTACAACTTATTTTGTAAGAGCAGAAGGGAACTGTAATAACACAGCATGTCAGAGTGTGACAGTATTTGTAAATGAACTTTCGACAACTCCAAGTTCGGTAACAGCCTCTAATTTGAGTGTTTGCCCTGGTGGAAACACAACATTAACCGTAAATGGAGGGAATCTAGTTGCCGGAGATATATGGACATGGTATGAAGATGGTTGTGGAGCTGGTGCTTCAATAGGAAACGGAAACTCAATTTCTGTTTCGCCAACTGTTGCTACAAATTATTACGTAAGAGCTGAAGGAACTTGTGGTAATTCTGCATGTGCAAATGTCAATATTACTATGAAAACTGAATCTACACCACCTAATAGTATTACAGCTTCAAGCACTGATATTTGTGTAGGTCAATCGGTAATTTTGAATATCTCAGGAGGAATATTAGGTACAGGAGCCAATTGGCAATGGTATATCGGTTCGTGTGGTGGTGGGCCTGTAGGAACAGGAATTTCTATTAGTGTTTCACCTACGGCAACAACTACTTACTTTGTTAGAGGAGAGGGAGATTGTGGAAATTCTGCTTGTGAATCAATTACCATAAATGTAGGTGCAGGAATTGCAGATCCAACAGCAGCAATTGCTAACAATAATAATATTTGCCCAGGAACTGATGTAGCATTGACAGTAGTTGGTGCAGCGTTGCCAGCAGGATATTCATATGTTTGGTACACAGGCGCTTGTGGAGCGGTACCCATTGGAGTAGGAACTTCTATAACTGTTACTCCAAATGCAACTGAAATCTATTATGTTAGAGCCATGGGAACTTGTGGAGCTACTGCTTGTGCAGAAGTTACAGTTACTGTTCTAAATGGAAGTATTGCACCAGATGCAATTATCGCTTCAAATAATAATTTCTGTGTGGGAGAAACCTCAAATTTAGTTGTGAATGGAGGGGTTTTAGAGCCCGGTTCTCAATGGGTTTGGTACGAAAACAGTTGCGGTGGAACTTCAATTGGAACTGGAACTAGTATTACAGTTTCACCATCTAATGCTTCTACTTATTTTGTAAGAGCGGAAGGTGGCTCATGTGGAAATACTGCTTGTGCTTCTGTGTTTTTGAGTGTTATTGAGACTATTGTCCACACAAATCCTTACGATACAGTTTGTGGTTTTGGTCCTGAAATTTATTTAAATGGAGGTGAACCAAGTGGAGGAGTTTACAGTGGTGTAGGAGTTTCGAATGGATATTTCTTCCCAATTGAAGCGGGTGCTGGAATTCACGAAATAACATATACATATACATCACCCAGTAATTGTGAACAGTCAGTTACTACCAATATTGTTGTAAAACCAACAGATTTAACAGCAGAAATTGTCATGGACTTTTTGTCTTGTAGTCAAGGAGGAACAACACTTTCAGTAAATACTAAAGGTGGAAACGGATTTGTGGATTATAATTGGTCTAATGGATCTTTAGAACCCACCATTCCATTCGCTCAAGAAGGTGAATATTTTGTTTTGGTAAGAGATGCTGAAGGTTGTATTGCTCAATCTAATGTAGTAACAGTTACTGAAGAAATGGAATGTATCAGTATACCCAATACTTTTACACCAAATGACGATGGTTTTAATGATACTTGGAATTTAGATTTCACGGCCTATAGCGATGTAAAACTTTTAGTCATTTCCAAATGGGGTAGAGAAGTATTCGAAACATCAGAAAAGCAAGTAAGTTGGGATGGTGTTTCCAAAACTGGACAGAATTTACCGAATGGAGTTTATTACTATGTTTTGGAATTGAATGGCGGAGAAATTAAACAAACTGGATTTATAACACTATTAAGATAATGCAAAAGATCATCTTCATATCATTCGTAAGCCTTTTTTTATCTGTATTCAATAATACTAAGGCTCAGCAATTTATCATGAACAGTCAGTATATGATAAACGCTTTTGCTATTAATCCTGCAGCTGCAGGCACCAAAACTTATGCGCCATTGGTATTGGACGTTAGAAGACAATGGACAGGAATAAGAGAAGCACCCGTTGGGCAGCATTTGTCATATCATACTTCTCTCACCGAGCAAATTGGCGTGGGAGGATATCTTTATAATGATGTTGCTGGACCAAGTAGAAGAACAGGTTTGATGTTGGCATTTAGTTCTCAAATCAAATTAAATTCTGGGCAATATCTTTCATTAGGGCTGGGTGGTTCGATGACACAATATGTTTTTGATAGAGATAAATTGGTAACAGAAGAAGCTTATGATCCAACAGTTGCTAATTATGCAACAAATTTGCTTATTCCTGATTTAAGTGCAGGATTAAAATTATATGGCGAAAATTATCATTTAGGTTGGTCAATGTTTAATTTAATTCAGACGCGTTCAGATTTATTTGACATCATGACACCAGTTACTAATAACTTGCAAAGAACCATGTATTTTACGGGAAGTTATATTATACCACTTACCAGCAATGATGCTTTTTTCCTTGAGCCCTCTGCTGTTCTAAGAATGATGTTCAATGCTCCAATGACTTTCGATTTAAATCTAAGGTTATTACACGAAAGCGGATTTTGGTTAGGTGCATCCTATAGATATAGAGATGCCATTGCCTTGATGGTAGGATTTAGTACTAGCAAACTTGGGGTTAGTTATTCTTATGATATCAATACATCTGCTTTGAGAAGTTATAATTCAGGCTCACACGAAGTAACATTAACATACAAAGCCAAGAACAGTAAAGGAAACAAGTCCTTCAACGGTGGGAAATATAAGGTGATTAATTGTCCTTCATTTTAATTTTTAACTAGACTATAAGACAAGAGATCATAAGATTCAAGACTGAAAGACAAAAGATTTTAAGACAAAAGACTTTAAGACTTATATTTTTGGTACAATGTCCAATGTACTATTTACAAAGTCACATTTTCATATTGCCACATTATCAAATTATCGTCCAATCGATTGTCGTAACATCGTATGTCTTTATATCGAATTCCCAGATTTTCCTTCGAAGTTAAAGTTTAGTTTTAAGAACTTAGACATCTCCACAAGGTCGATGTGACAATTGATTTTAAATTAACCAATTAACTTCGTTTCCAAAATTTGGGAATGTTTTGTTTTAGAACTTGTCTGACGAAGGCATGATGTTCGGAGGCTAACAACTTAGTTACCGCTTAGTGATTTATGCCGACATCAATAAAAAATGGGCATCAATATCCAGTTTTGTATGTAACTTCTTTGCCAACTCAATACTTAGCTTTCTTCTTCCTGAAAGAAGACCTGAAATAGAAGCTTCACTTATATCAAGTATTTTTGCCAATTGCTTTTGTCTTAAACCTTTTTCATACATCTTATAACGAAGCATCTCAGCAAGTGATTTTGGTGTCTTCATCGGCATCAAAGGAATGCCATCCTCATACTGCTCTGCAAGAACAGACAATTGAGATAAATCAGCTCTATCTGTTTTAGACAAGTTTTCAAAACCACCCAACTCGGTAGCCTTTTGAAGTAATGATTCAATTTTGCTCATTACTTTATCGTACTCTTTTCTCGATGTTATCTGTTCTAAATTCATAACTAAAATTTTAATAATCAAATTCTTTTACAATCTATTTTATCATATTCGCTATGCGTTCCTATAAATCGAATAAAGACTGTTCTAATGTCAAAAAATATCATTGCAACCAATCTGTAATCATTCCCCTTTATGTTGAATACATATCTATCATTTCCAACGCCATCAACCGAATTAAAAGACTTTTTTACTTCTGGAAAACTTTTCCAATCTGCCTTTTTTGTTTCTTCGTACCATCTATTCAGTGGCTCAACAACATCCGCATGTTTAATGCCAAATTCCACTAAAATTGCTTTTGAAATAACTACCATTTAATTAATTGTTTTACAAATTTAGAAATATTCTTTCATAAATTGAAATTTTATTTCACAATTTTAACCACCAAAGATACCCGACAGAGCATTTTGGACTGACAGCCATTCTGGTTTTGAATGGAGCGATACCCAACAAACAAAAATATGCACACGAAAAGGAACTTGCCAGACAAAAAAGATACGAGACAAATGTCAAATTTGAAGACTGTCCTTTTGTAAGTGGATTAAAGTTTTAATGGGAAACTATGTTTAATTGCGAGTTATACCTTTGTTGATTTTTCAATTTAAGAAGTTTAAAAACTTTAATCTGTTCATTTTACCAAAATTGAGGCTTTATTAAAACCAAAATGCAACAAGCATTTTTCCAGAGCAATTTTCTGCTGAAATCTAACAAAGTAACACCTCAATTTTTAGTATTGACTTTATCGAACTTCGTTTCCCAAATTTGGGAATGTTTTGTTGTAGAGCTTGTCTGCCGAAGGCATGGTGCTCGGAGGCTAACTGCTGACTGAACGAGGAGGAATACCATGTTTCCACTTCGTAGTTTGATACAACTCCGAAACTCTTTGTATTTCGTAACTTTAGTTTAAAACTATCAGTGAAGGAGTTTAACGAAGAAGTGATTTCCAATTAAAAATTATCTTAAATATCATAATGCAACGCGATGGGAATCGCGCAGCAGCCTTTCTAATTTTATTTCTCGTGCGGGAGCGGAGGGTTGTATCGTGTGCCTCCCCAACCATTCCATGAGGTATTATCTATGGCTGGTGCACCTCCTTCGATAAGGGTAGGCGGCTCATAGTTGGGGTTGTCAGAACAAATATTTTTCTCCAAACTTCTCTCTTTCAACGTCACTCCAAAAGGAGAGTAATCGTAAGTCAAAAGAATATCGGGTTCGTAGTAGTA
>CAWUIK010000046.1:0-24733 GCA_963922585.1 uncultured Flavobacteriales bacterium
ACAAGATACGAAGAATATTTGGAACTACCAAATGTTTTAGTGATTATTTTTAATTTATTTTTCATACCTCTAAATCTTACTAAGACAAGATACGAAGAATATTTGATATATCCAAACTTTTTTACAATTATTTTATCTTAAAGAAGAAATTAAATGTGTTTAATTCAGGAGCCATTGCTGCTGCATACGGTTCTGTAAGCGCTGTAACTTTTGTTACTGCCGTTTCATATCTCGAAGCTCACGACATGACACTTCATGGTCATATGGTGGCAATAATGGCTTTAATGGAATCTCCTGCAATCATCATGGGACTCCTTTTAGTTTCAATTTACAATAAAGATGAAAATGAAATTATCAAAAAGCGAACAGCCATAAAACATTCTTTTACCAATGGAAGTGTACTTCTTATTTTGGGAAGTTTGGTGATTGGATTTTTTGCCAATGCTCAACAAGCAGAAGGAATCAAGCCATTTACCAACGATTTATTTAAAGGGTTTTTAGCAATTTTCTTATTAGATATGGGTATAACGAGCGGAAAGAAACTAAAAGCATTTTTCTCTTTCGGAACTTTCCCACTAATTTTCGCGATTTTCATACCTTTAATCAATGGAATCGCAATTGCTTATTTAAGTTCATTTGTGACACCAGACGTTACGAATAGATTTATGTTTGCTATTTTAGGAGCAAGTGCTTCCTACATTGCTGTGCCTGCAGCCATGAAAATATCTGTACCTAAAGCCAATCCTGGGTTATTTTTACCAATGGCATTAGCCATCACATTCCCTATTAATATCACCATTGGAATGCCTCTCTATTTTTATATTGCTCAAATGACTTGATTTTAATAACAACTATTGTTTTTCTGGCAAAAGGTAATTTAAACCTTTAATACTCAAAGAAACAAATGGCAAAAAAACCAAAACACCAAGAATATTGAAAATCATATGTGCATTGGCAATTTGACTTCCAATATCTTCTCTTTGAGATATATATTTTATTAACTCTACAAAAGGTTCAAAAAGTATAAGTCCTATAATAATTGTAGAAAAGTTGAAAACAAGATGAAAAAGTCCTGCTTTTAACGCTTGCCTTGTACCTTTAAAAGTAGCAATAAGTGTATCCGAACAAGTGCCTAACTCTGCTCCAAACATTACAGAAATCCCACCAGCAATCGAAAGGATCTCTTCCTTACCCAAAATAATCGCCATCCCTACCGTTCCACTGGAAGATTGAATTATCAAAGTGATTAAACCTCCCATAAGCGCCCCTCTAAGAGGATTATTTTCTATACTTGCTATTTGATTAAAGAAAAAAGGACTCGTTTTTAGTGGTTCTACAGATTGCTCCATAAGAAATAAACCGTAAAACAACATGCCAAAAAAAAGAAAAATTGCTCCAATTTTTTGATATCTTTTTTGAGAAGCAAAAAGGTGCATTGCTAGCCCTAAAACTAAGGGCACAGATGCATATTGTGAAATATCTAGCGATATGAGTTGACTGGAAAATGTAGTTCCAATATTTGCTCCCATTATCAAACCAACTGCCTGTTTAAAATCAAGACTTTTGGCGTTGATAAATACAATAAACAAAAATAATTACTGCAGAAGAAGATCCTAATAATATCGTAAAAACAGTTCCGGTAATTATAGAATACAAAAGATTTTTGTTGTACTTAGCGATAATACGTTTTGCATCTTCATTAAAAAAACCTTTTAATACTGTCGATAATCTTGTGATACTATATAAAAAAAGTACCAATCCACCGAGTAATAATGGTAATATCTCACCCATAAACAATAAAATATAAACCACAAAATTAATTTATTTGACTTTCTTATCTTATAATGATTAAGAACATTAATGAATCTTTAAGAATAGTCCTATTTTGTAGAAACAATTTTACTTCGTCCTTTTAGGATTATCTTTTACAAATGCTTCCCAACCAGAGTAAGATTTACTCACATTTTCACTTACTTTTCCATTTTGGAAATAATGACAAACAGCTGCAGCCAAACCATCTGTAGCGTCTAAATACTTGGGTAAATCTTTGAAATTCAAAATCGTTTGCAACATTCCTGCTACTTGCTCTTTGCTGGCATTTCCACTTCCAGTAATGGCTTGCTTTATAGATTTTGGGGAATATTCCACCACAGGAATATCTTTTGTGAGCACCGCTGCCATCGCTACACCTTGCGCTCTTCCTAATTTGAGCATAGACTGAACATTTTTCCCAAAAAAAGGCGCTTCGATTGCCACTTCATCTGGAAGGTAGGTTTTCATCAAAAAAGTGACTTTCTCAAAGATAGATTTTAATTTAAGTTGATGGTTTTCAAGTTTTTCTAGATGGATTACCCCAGTGTTAATTAACGAAATATTCTTGCCTTTTACACCAATCAATCCGTAACCCATCACATTTGTTCCTGGGTCTAATCCTAAAATTATTTTGTCAAACTCCTTCATTGATTACATTTGCATAAGAATAAAATCTAAAATCATCAAAAAGTCAAAAATATATCAATATTTATTCTTTGTTGTAAAAGTAGTCATTTTCTTTTTTGCATTGTATTTTCTATACACGCAGTTTAGAGAAAAAAACGAAATTAGCATTGCCAATCATATGGCTCAAAGCCTCAATTCGGCAGAAAGTTGGTTGATGATTTTGCTTATTTTTTTATTACAATTTGTAAATTATGGTATCGAAAATGCCAAATGGCGAGTTGCTTACAAAGAACTTAAAAGTAGTTCTTTTATCAAAACATGGAAAGCAGTGTATGCTGGAAACGCTATAGCCTTATTTACTCCCGACAGATTGGGAACTTTTATCGGACGCTTTGGATATTTGAAAGATTATTCAAAAACACAAATTACATATACTACATTTGTTGGGAATTACGCACAACTCTGTACTACCCTTTTGTTTGCAGTTGTTGGGATGGTCATTGCTTGGAATCACGAATTAGTTTTTAGATTCCCAGAGGCACTTAGTATACCGAATTTGGTGCTCATTTTTACACCCATTACAGTTTTGTTTTTTTCATTTTTCTTTTACCAAGAATTACTGATTCAATGGTTTTCTAGATTCAAAGCAAAATGGATGCAGGATGTTGTAACCAAGCTCAATTTTGTTCAAGAATATAGCATAGCAAGGCTCACTAGTATTCTTGTTTTAAGTGCATTAAGATATTTGGTTTTTGTTCTTCAATTTTATATTGCTATCAAAGTATTTCAATTGGACTTTGATCTACTCACTACGCTTTCTTTTTGCGGTATCCTCTACCTTTTCTCAACATTAATTCCATCTCCATTTATGGGGAATTTAGGAACTAGAGAAGCAGTTGCGGTGTATTTATTATCCAATTTAAATGGGGAGGTCGCTGTAATTTCAGCGTCACTTTTTATTTGGTTGATTAACGTTGTTTTTCCTTCCATTCTTGGTGGATTATTTTTTTTAACTAAAAAAGAAGCGCTATGATGGACAAAATTTTATTATTTGTTTTTGGAACATACGCTTTAATGATGATTTTCCTTATGATTGGTTTTTTACTAAGCATCTCAAAAAAAAGGAAAAACAAAAAGAAAAAGCAATCTTTCAGTATTTTGATTCCTATTTTCAATGAAGAGAAGAATCTTCCTAATTTGATTACACACCTTTCTCAAATAGATTATCCCAAAACAGATTTTGAAGTTATTTTCATCAATGATTGCTCAACAGACAAGAGTTTTGAATGGCTTGAAGAACAAGAAGATTATTTTGAATTCAAACATGCTATAATCAATCTACATAAAAAAGCAGGAAAAAAAACAGCGTTGGAAAAAGCTTGGACATTAGCAAATTTTGAAAATATTGTAACTACAGATGCTGATTGCATCATGAAACCAGATTGGCTGAAAGTCATCAACAGACAAAAAAGTGATCTTTCCATCGGAATTGTGCTCAAAAAATCAAATTCTTTGAGTTTCCTGCATAAATTTCAAGAAGTTGAGTCAATGATGTTGGCAGGAATAACTATTGGTTCTGGCGCTTTAAAAACCCCTATTTTGAGTAGTGGAGCCAATTTGAGTTATTCCAAAAAAACGGCAAAATTTCTTAGACCATACAAAGACAATAAAACAATGATTTCTGGTGATGATATGTTTATGTTGAATGCTATGCGTAATGCCAATCGAAAAATTACTATTAGGCCTGAAAACAGTGTTTCTACGACTGTAAAAAAAACTTGGAACAGTTATTTTGAACAAACAGCAAGATGGTCTTCAAAGACTTTACCAGGAAAAAGAGTTAAAAAACTCAGGATAAAAGGACTCTCATTTGTTGCATTCACGACACTTTTATCGAACGTATTATGGTTATTCACATTTGCTTTATATTTTATAACATTCGATAATATTTTTATATACTTAGCATTAATTAAACCATTAGTTGATTTTTTATTTTTATTTTTGACCTCGTTATTTTATAAAAGATTAATTTTATTCATCTTTGCACCTATGGTTGCGATAACCTACCCCGTATATCTTCTAATATTAGGAGTGAAAGTAATGACTTATAAAGAGAATTGGTCTGCCAATGACTAAGAAAAAGGAAAATAAAAATAGAAGTCTCTGGGGAGATGCTTGGACTAAACTGAAAAAGAACAAGCCAGCAATGCTGGGTTTAATTGTGATTTCATTTGCTGTTTTAATTTCCATTTTAGGGGCAAACATTAGACCTGACGCCACACCTGATGCAAATGATCAACATCCACCAATTGCTAAACTGACTCCAGGCTCAGAAATTGACATGCTTAAAATCCGAAAAAATGAAGAGGTTGAAAAATCTGGTTTCTTTGGAAAGTTGTTTATGGGTGGATCAGAAAATGATTACAAATCTTACCCTTTTCTAAGTTATCAATTTGACGGCATTAATTTAGTAATAGAAGATTATTACATAGCAGGACCCATGAGTAAGTACGAAGCATCCTATAGAAGTTATGCTTTACCTGAAATATTATACCCTCTTGATATTGAGAAAGATGAAAAATTTAAATTATTAGACAATAATCAAGTTGAAATTTATTTATTATCCAAAGAAACGATCACCAAAAGCATTGAAGAAATGCAAAAAGAGATTGAAGAAAACATCATCACTAAACAGAAGTTTTATTTAGGCACGGACAGACACGGAAGAGATTTTCTGAGTAGAATTATGTCAGGAACCATTATTTCTTTATCAGTAGGTTTAATCTCTGTTTTTATTGCAATTGTAATCGGATTAATCATGGGTGCTCTTGCTGGATACTACAGAGGTTGGGTTGATGAAGTAATTATGTTTGTTATCAATGTTATCTGGTCTATTCCTGCTTTACTACTGATTATTTCCATTATGATGATAGTAGGGAAAGGTTTTACGACAGTTTTTATGGCGGTTGGACTCATCATGTGGGTTGACCTAGCAAGATTAGTGAGAGGTCAGGTATTGAGTTTGAGAGAAAAAGAATTTATTGAAGCAGGAAGAGCGCTAGGATTTAATGATGTAAGAATTATTGGAAGACATATACTTCCTAACATCATCGGCCCTGTTATAGTACAAAGCGCCAATAATTTTGCTACCGCAATACTTTTAGAAGCGGGATTGAGTTATTTGGGAATCGGAACTCAAATACCTATGGCTTCATGGGGAAGTATCATTACAGATCACCAAGGTTTCATCAACCAACCAGAATATAGTTTCCTAGCACTTGTTCCAGGTATATGTATCGTTATTCTTGTATTTTCATTCATGCTTCTTGGCAATGGCTTAAGGGATGCATTTGACACCAAAGGGATAGACTCTCTATAAAGGAAAGTATTATCTTTATCTTTAAATAATCGAATGCAACATATTGGTTTTTAAGTTCTTAAATTAAATAATAAAAGTCATTTTTATCTTTACACCAAAAACATTTCACCCCTGTAAATACTCAAACTAGATCACCAAATTGATTTCTTTTGTTATTAAATCAAAATAAAATTAGAGTTCTAGTTGGATTGTTCTTCTTACATTTGTAACCATAAAATTTATGAACTACGGCACAGCAGCATATTACACTTTAGGTTGTAAACTCAACTTTTCAGAGACAAGCACTATCGCTCAATCTCTCTCTAAAGAAGGCTTTGCAAAAGTAAATTTTGAGGAAGGTGCAGACGTTTATGTTATCAACACCTGCTCTGTTACAGATCAAGCAGACAAAAAATGTAGAAACATAGTTCGAAAAGCACTTTCGTACAATCCTGATGCATTTATTGCCGTGATTGGATGCTACGCACAACTAAAACCTGAAGAAATAGCAAGAATCGAAGGAGTTGACATTGTTTTAGGCGCCAATGAGAAGTTCAATATCAAAGATTACTTAGCGGATTTATCCAAAAAGGAAACAACTCATATAGAGAACGAAGAAATCAAAACCACCAAAGAATTTATTCCAGGATACAGTACTGGTGATAGAACACGTTCTTTTCTAAAAGTCCAAGATGGTTGCAATTATTTCTGTGCTTTTTGTACCATTCCTTTAGCAAGAGGCAGAGGTAGAAACGCTACGATAGCCGAAACTATTGCCAAAGCCAAAGAACTCGCTTTAACAGATGTTAAAGAAGTAGTTTTAACAGGTGTAAACATTGGTGATTTTGGTTACGGAACAGATGAAAACTTCTTTCAATTAATTCAAGAATTAGACAAAATAGAAGGCATAGAAAGATTCAGAATTAGTTCAATCGAACCCAATCTCCTTTCTAATGAAATCATTGAATTTGTAAGTAAAAGCAAAAGATTTGCACCCCATTTTCATATTCCACTTCAAAGTGGCAGTGATTTGCTTTTAGAAAGGATGAGAAGAAGATACAAAACAGATTTATACAGAAGTCGTATCGAAAAAATTAAAACCCTGATGCCTGACTGCTGCATCGGTGTTGACGTAATCGTTGGATTCCCTGGTGAAACAGATGAAGAATTTCAAAAAACTTTTGAATTCTTAAATGAATTAGACATTTCATACCTACACGTTTTCACCTATTCAGAAAGAGATAATACGACCGCTTTAAGAATGGATGGCATTGTTCCTATTCTCGTAAGAAAAGAACGAAATAAAATGCTTACTATATTGAGTAACAAAAAGAAAAGAGCCTTTTATGAATCTCAAAAACAAAGAACTGACAAAGTGGTTTTTGAAGCCTCTGAAGACAATGGAATGATGTATGGATTCACCAAAAACTATGTAAAAGTAAAAACACCTTTCAACCCCTTGATGATTAACCAATCTTCACATGTTAAACTAACTGAATTAGATAGAGATGGAGTTTTTAAAATAGAATTTACAGAAGAAAGAATGACTACTCACGCCTTAATTGGATAACATAATTATGATTAACCACGACTACGACTCACTAGTAACAGAAAGGATTAAAAATTCTCAAAACAATTTGGTTGGAGAAAACAATGACTACAAACTCTATATAGATTTCACATCTTTAAACGGATTTGAATTCCTACAGATACATGTTTTAAGTCAACTCAAAGTGAAAACTTTAAACGGATGTGAAATCTCCTTTTTAAACACCAACAAAACCATCACTTTGAATTCTGACACCATAGAAATTGAATCAGAATACTCAAACGAGCTACAAAATTCCATTTTCACTTTTGATATCGATTTAGAGGAGGAATTAATCAATTTTATTAATGAAGAAATTATTGAAACTATTGAGATTCGTCTAGAAAATAAAACTATTAACATTCCTTTGACACATTTCGAAAATCTAAAAAAAGTCATAACCATTCAAGAAATTGATGAAGACAAAGATGAAGATGACCTTGAAAATGTTGACTTTGAAGAAATTTAAAATAATGAATTATGCCTGAATTATACCAACAACTTTTAGAAAACAACAGAGCGTGGGTCGCTGCAAAACTCGAAGAAAATCCTTCTTTTTTTGACGAACTTGCTCAAGGACAAAATCCACCTTTATTATGGATTGGTTGCTCAGATAGTAGAGTTCCAGCCAATGAAATTACAGGAACAAAACCAGGTGAAGTATTTGTTCATAGAAACATTGCTAATATGGTGATTCACACCGACATGAGTATGTTAAGTGTTTTAGATTATGCTGTAAATGTACTTCATGTAAAACATGTTATTGTATGCGGGCATTATGGATGTGGAGGTGTTCAAGCTGCTATGGGAAATAAGCAATTTGGAATTATTGACAATTGGTTAAGACACATCAAGGACGTCTACAGAATTCATCATATCAAACTTGAAGAAATCAAAAACGAAAAAGATAGACTTAACCGTTTTGTTGAACTAAACGTAATAGAGCAAGTTTATGATTTATGTAAAACTTCGATTGTTCAAAATGCTTGGAAAAACAAAAACAGTCCTGCAATACATGGTTGGGTTTATGACATTAAAAATGGACTCATTAAAGATTTAGACGTTACTGTTTCAGACAATTCAAATCTAGCTGAAGTTTATAAAATTGCTCCTGACACTATCTTTTAACAAAAGGAGTGTTTTACCTCAATCACTTATTTAAGACTTCAATTTTGTAATCGTTGTACTTCAATACATAAACAGATTGATTCTCGTAACCACTTCCTGTTTCTACAGTTTGGTAATTGCTTCCTGAACTAAAACCTTTAGTTTGAAGCAAACTATAGTTCAATTGAAACTTAGAACCATACATTAAAAGCCCTTTTAAACTAGTAAAGGCTGCGTCAAATCCATTAAATGTATATTTATCAGGGTCTGTACCATAAGTTAACCTATGCTGCAACACAAACGATTTAACTTGATTATCATTGTAATCAACAAAATTGGGAGCAACAACATTTAGATGATATCTATTTTTATATTTTTCATCAATCGTTTCAAAACTCATAAAATCTTCTAATCCAAATATCATCAAGTCTAAATTTTTAAATTTACTGCTATTGATAGTTGCTGTTAGTTTAGTTACAATATTACTGACATGTGCCAAATCTTCTGAGGGAATAACCAAAATATTTTTTTGAGTTGTAGATAATTTAGCCTCTACTGCAGTTAACTTTGTAGAGGTCCCCATTGATGTTGTCCATACAGAATCTCTGTTTCTTGAAGGTTGTTTTAAAATGCTTCTATTAAAACTATCAACAAATTCATTGAAATGAAAACCATCATCTTTATTTGCTGTATTTTTAATGGCAATTACATTGGCATTTGAATAATTTTCAGCAATGTATCTTCCCATATACTCGATCTGAGTAGGCGTAGAAGCAGTAAACTTAGAAACATATGGATTATTAAAAAGTGCTTTATTCGAAACAGGAACAGGTATAACATTAACAATCTGATTCTTTTTAGCAAACTCAGTAACTTCTTTTATTTCCTTAGGAAACAAAGGTCCAAAAATCAAATCAACACTACTCATTTCAGGTTTTGACAACAACTTGGATATCACAGCAGTGTCATTTTGTGTATCATAGACGTGAATTTTTACATTTAATCCAGCTTTCTTCAAAGAATCTACAGCCATCATAAAACCTCTTTGAAAACTCATTGAAATCATTGTATACTTGTAGAAAGGACAATCACCAACAGGTGGGCATTTTGCTCTAAATCTATCATTCTCATCCAACATAAATGGCAAAATAATTGCAATATTATATTCATCTTTTACAACAGAAGAACTGTCGAAAACATATGCGGGAATAATATCATTAGTAACCTGAGTAATTTGTTTTTTAGGAACAATAATTCTAATCACCTCGCCTTTTTGAAGTCCTTTAGGCAAACCATCATTACTGGCTCTAATCTGTGCTTCAGATTGACCATATTGTTGTTGTAAATAGTAAAAAGTTTGTCCTGCCTCAATAGTATGTAGAATTACGCTATCATTAGGATTAACACTTGTGTTTATAGGATTTTTTACAATCGGTTCTATTTCATTTACTTTGTTTGCTTTGTCTACAGGAATCACTACTTTATCACCAATATTTAATGTGACTTTATCCTTATTAGCTGCCATTAAATCATCTAATTTAACGCTATATTTCTTTGCAATAGCATACATCGTTTCGCCTGCAGCAACAGTATGAATGATAATATTTGTATCTACTATTTCAGAAAAGTCTGGCTTTACCACTTCATTTTCAACCTCTTCTGATTTCACATTAGTCAACTTCAATTCTTCATCGGTAAGAGGAAAGTAAAGATTTTGACCAATACTCAAACCATTTTCAGCTTCTGGATTGAATTCAAACAACTCTTTAACTGATGTTTTGTACATTTTGGATATACCATAAGCAGTTTGCCCTTTTGAAACCTTGTGCACATAACATTTTTTCCCATTATATGTTTCAATAGGAGCCACATTTCTCTGCCCCCAAAAATCAGAAGCAAAGCAAAAAGTTATAATGAATACTAATATTAAATTACGCATATTTAAATTTTTAAAGAACTATTCCCACTCAATAGTAGCAGGTGGTTTAGAACTGATATCATAAGTTACTCTATTGATTCCTTTTACTCTATTGATAATATCGTTGGATACTTTTGCCAAAAATTCATACGGCAAATGACACCAATCTGCAGTCATTCCATCGGTAGAAGAAACTGCTCTCAATGCAACTGCATTTTCATAAGTTCTTTCATCTCCCATTACACCAACAGACTGCACTGGTAGCAACATTACACCTGCTTGCCAAACATCATTATATAAACCGCTCGATTTCAAACTATTGATAAAAATACTATCCGCTTCTTGCAAAATACGTACCTTTTCTGCAGTGACCTCTCCTAAGATTCGAATTCCCAATCCAGGTCCAGGAAATGGATGTCTTTCGAGAATGGCAGCATCAATATTTAGAGACTTCCCTACCCTTCTTACTTCATCTTTGAATAAGGCTCTCAAAGGCTCTACTACTTTCAGCTTCATATAATCAGGCAAACCGCCAACATTATGATGAGATTTTATAGTTGCAGAAGGACCTCCAGTTGCAGAAACAGACTCAATAACATCTGGATATATAGTACCTTGACCTAACCATTTTGCGTTTTCTACCAATTTGGATTCTTCATCAAAAACTTCTACAAAAACTCTTCCTATGGCTTTTCTTTTCAGTTCTGGATCTTTCTCTCCTTCAAGTGCTTTGTAAAACTTATCTTTAGCATTCACTCCTTTTACATTGAGCCCCATTCCTTTGTAAGAGTTCAAAACATCTTCAAATTCATTTTTTCTAAGCAAACCATTATCCACAAAAATACAATGTAAATTGGTACCAATTGCTTTATGCAATAAAACTGCTGCAACAGAAGAATCTACACCTCCAGACAAACCTAAAATCACTTTATCATTGCCTAATTTTTCTTTTAATTCTGCCACCGTAGTTTCTACAAATGCCTTGGGCGTCCATGATTGCTCACATTTACATATATCTACCACAAAGTTTTTCAACAAATGAACTCCATCTGTTGAATGATAAACTTCTGGATGAAACTGAATGCCATAAGTTTCTTCTCCTTGAATGTGATAACCAGCGAAATTAACATCTTCGGTAGAACATATTACTTTATAATGATCTGGAACACTCGCAATTGTATCTCCATGACTCATCCACACCTGTGATTTTTCATTCACATTTTGCATCAAAACATTACTAGAATCTACAAATGATAAATTGGCTCTACCATATTCTCTGATTTTAGAGGGGGTAACTTCACCTCCATAGTTTTGTGCCATATATTGAGCACCGAAACAGACACCCAACAAAGGTAATTTACCTTTTATTTTTGATAAATCTGGCTTAGGAGCACTTTCATCTCTAGTACTAAATGGACTTCCAGAAAGAATTACCCCTTTAATATTACTTGTGATATCAGGAATTTTATTCCACGAATGGATTTCACAATACGTATTCAATTCTCTTAATCTTCTCGCAATCAATTGCGTATATTGAGAACCGAAATCTAAAATCAAAATCATTTCTTGCATAACCGCAAAGATAATCATATACTTAGTTATGATTTAAATTTATTTATTAAAAATGAGGTGTTTTTATCCTTAAGGATAATTGTTAATAGTGAATCATTAATGGTTGATGGTTAAATTGTAATGGAAGAAGTGAAATTTGAAAGAGTAAAGAGTGAGACAAATAAATTAGTCTAATAAAATTGGTTCATTTGAATAAGAAACTTTAAATGGATCTGTTGAATAACTAATGTAAATAAATCTATCTTTAGTTAATTTGATTTCTTTACTGTTTCCATCAATTAAAATATTTATTTTTTGCTCTTTATCTAATGGGTTTTTATGAAGAATAATTGAAAAACTTAAAAGAAGACCTATAGATTCATCTTGTTTGGCACAACCTTTTATCAAAGTCTCTTCGTTACACAAAACTTCAATTGAATGAAAACCATCTTTATAACCTCCTAAAATTATTATATCTGTTGTATCTCCAGATTTATCAACATCAATTATTGTATATGGATCTAAAGGATTTTCACATTTATTTTCAAAACCACATTTACAATTTAATAGTAAAATTGAAGTGATAAAAAAGCATGTTTTTAGCAATTTTAAAATCTTAGTGTTTCTATTTTTTATTTTCAACTTCATTTATTTCAATTTACTTAAATTTTATTCAGCTCTTGAAAATGCCTTTGATTTGAATTCCTGTTCAGAAATTGAAAATCCGTATTTTGTTGCTACTATTCTCCAGTTTCTAACTGCTGTTTTTACCTCTTCTACAATTTCTAGTGCACGTTTTTCATTTAATCGAAAATAGGAATGCACTTGTATTGCAAGGTCTAAATCCAAAGTATTATCATTCTCTGAAATATTTAGTTTTAGTCCAGTTCCTGTTTCTACTGGATTAATGTCGTAAGCTGGAGATAATTCCCATCCCTCACTTGTTAAAATAAACCCATGATTTCTCAAGTGGTCGTCTGTATTTGACACACATATACTAAATACAATTCTTCTCCAAAGTTGCTCAAGATTTTCATCCACATTTGCTCCTTTGTTTATTATAAAATCTACCATCTCTAGATAACTAACTCCTTCTCCATGAGCTTCACCGTCTATGTGCCCTAATAACGTCATAGCAGAAGAAAATTGGATACGACCTCCATCTGAAGTTCTGTCGAATCTTTTTGTCAAAAAAGTATGATTAGAGCTTGTAAATTTTCTCGCTATCGCTTCAGACATTGTAATTCCAGCAGCTAAGGCTAATTCATAGGTTACCATTTCCCAACCTCCAATATCCGTTTGGTCATTTTTACTTGGGAATTTTGCAATCCATAAATGGTTATCATTATCCAAAACACTTGCTTTTGGTCGTGCACCACCAAGAGATGAACCGGGTGCTACTAGCATATTCAACCATTTTAGATATTCTGGATCATTAATCACATCGTCATCTTCCAATCGTAAACTTATTTGTTCCAACTCCCTAATTGATGTCCAAGGGGGACTTGCCATTTCTTTATTATCATTTAAAAAAGGTCCAAATTTATCTAATTTGAAACGCAAACCTCCCATTCGATGTGCATCATATACACCCAATAAATAATCTGTTTCAAATAAATTTTGTTCGATTCTTTTTTCTTTACGCGCCAAAGCAGATTCTCTTCTTCTCATTAATATTCGACCCCATCTATCAGGAGAAGAATCTAAAAATATTCCAAAATTACTCTTCTCCTGATCATTGAGATATTGTTTTCCAGTATATAACTGTAAATCTGGATCGAGTAATTGCGCCTGCTTAGATTGTAGCCAATTGGAATCATATTCAAATGAAAAAACCTCTTTCCCTCTCAAAATTTGCGCTTCTAACACCCCCATTAATAAAGGATTATTTATCTTTGAATCATCCTCAACCTTATGATTATGCCAATCAGCATATACATATATCTGTCTTCTTTTTTGCATTTTCGTCACAACTTACTTTTTTGGTGCACGCAATTTTGTACTTAAACCAGCATCCTGTAATTTCCTACCTAGTTCATCATCATGTGCAATCAATAAAAAATCTTTCTCTAAACCGAGTACAACAAGTACTTGTAAATACAGTCCAATACTCACGCTTTCTGAGCCTTTCTCTATCGAAAGAAGAGTTGGTCGACTGATATTTGCCCGCTCAGATACTTGAGATGAACTGTACTTTCTTCTCAAACGTGCTAGTTTGATATTCTCTCCCAATTCCTTCAATAATCTCTTATGTTTTGGTAATAAAACCGGTTTTTCTCTTCCCATAATGTAAAATAGTATTTGCAAATATACGCTTTTATGTAAAAAGTATTTGTTTTTATAACAAAAAAAAACACTTTCCTCTTTTACCAAACTGAATTATCTGCAGGAGAGAAAAGCGAGTTCAACCCCCAACCATCATGCATCATACAACAACCATCAATCTCCCTCTCACAAAAACACATTTAACCATAGAACTATCAGATGAATAGACAATTCGTGAAGCAAGGTTTGATTTATCTTCGTTAGCAAGTGTGGGATGTTCTGCAGCAATTACACATGCATCAAAGTCTGCTCCGACTTTAAAATAGGTTTCTTCGAAATTGTTCATCGCTTTTCTACCTGCTAAAGTTGCTTGATGAATGGCAAAAAGTCCGCTATCATTGAAACCATTGCCAATCATTATGTTACGTTTGTGAGAAATCAATCTTTGTCCATAATCCAAGATGCGTAATTCCTCCATTGGATTCAAACCAATATGACTGTCAGTACCTATAGACCATTTTCCTCCTAATTTTTGAAAGTTGATTAACGGAAAGATTCCATCGCCAAGATTTCCTTCTGTACTTGGGCAAAGCACCACATTGGCTCCACTTTTTGCTATTCCTTCTGTTTCTTTATCCGTAAGATGAGTAGCATGAACCAAATGAAAACGATCGTTCATTTCTATGTTCTCCAACATCCATTCTACTGGTCTTTTCCCTAAAAAAGCAATGCTATCTTCAATTTCTTTGAGTTGTTCGGCAATATGAATATGTAAAGGTAAATCCTGAGGAAATTCCTTTGCAACTTTTATAATATTTTTCGGGTCAACACCTCTCATAGAATGAATGCCAATAGCAACATTTGCTAAAGGATATTTTTCTGCTACTTCTATAGTTGTATCGAGTAATTTTCTGTAATCTTCTACATTTTCAGATATAAATCTTCTTTGTCTATCGTTTGGTGCTTTTCCAAATCCTCCTTTCTGATAAAATATAGGAATTAACGTTATTTTCAAACCTGTATCTCTACTCGCTTTAAGCAAAGCCTCTCCCATCTCTGCAAGATTAGCATAAGGCGTTCCGTCTGGCTGATGATGAACATAATGAAATTCTGCTACTTGAGTATATCCATTTCGAAGCATTTCGGAATACAAATCTTTAGCTATAGAATATAAATCATCGGGGGTTATTGAAAGTGCTAATTGATACATGGTTTCTCTCCATCCCCAAAAATCATCAGCATCATCAGGATTTTGATGTTGCTCTGCCCTACCCGCCATTGCATATTGAAAAGCATGTGAATGTGCATTTTGAAAACCTGGAATAGCAAATCCATTTATCATTTCCCCTTTATCATCAGCATTTTCAAACAATTCAGAAATACGACCATTTTCATCAACTATGACAGTCACATTATCTTGCCAATCTGAATTTTGCAACAAAGATTTAAAAGTAAATCGTTTCATTATCAATTTTTTAAACTTGAATTAACTTTTCAAATGGTTTGTTCTAAGTTTTACTTTAAAAAAATTAGTTTAAACAAATGTAAATATCATTAATAGAATAGAATTATGAATTGGAAAAAATATTTTGCAAATAACGTTAAATCTTACTATCATTGCAGCAGTGGAAGATTTATTCAATATTAAAAAACTCAATAGAACTAAACCTGAAAAGGGAATGTTTTTGATTTCAGAACCTTTTATGGAAGATAATTTCTTTAAGCGCTCTGTAGTTTATCTTTGCGAACACAATGAAGATGGGGCTTTTGGATTTGTCATCAATAACATTCTTTCTGTTTCTCTTTCTGAATTATTATCTGATATTGAAAACACTGAGTTTTCTGTTGGTTTTGGAGGCCCTGTAAATTCAAGTAATTTATATTACATTCATTCTTTAGGCGATACGATTGATGGTTCAATTTGTATTCACGACAATTTATTTACAGGAGGAGATTTCGAAAAACTTCAAACGCTTATCAATACTGGAATTGTAACAAATCATGATGTAAGATTTTTCTTAGGTTATTCTGGCTGGACACCAGGTCAATTAGAAAGAGAAATAGATGAAAATGCTTGGATTGTTTTACCTTCTGATAAAAAAGACATCATTACTTCCACAGATAAAGAACTTTGGAAAGAATTGCTTAGTGAAATGGGTGGAAAATATAAAGTTATTTCAAATTTTCCTGAAGATCCCTCTTTAAATTAGAATTGAATTCCTTTTCGTTGATTGCCTTAAGTAGTTCTTTGGCAATTTTGTTGTAATACCTTTTGGTTCTGAAAGCCCCAACCCACTGTACACCATTGATAGCATTGGTTAAGATTATTTCGTCTGCTGCAAGAAGATTTTGCGGAGTAAGAGAACTCTCATAAATGGTCACTTTCTTTTCAATTGCCAAGTTGATTAAATTCATTCTCATAGTTCCACCTACACATCCATCAGAAAGTGGTGGCGTATATAAAACACCGTTACTCACTAGAAAAACATTTGACTGAGAACACTCAATAATATGACCGTTGGTATTGAGTATAAACGCTTCATTTAAATTATTTTTCTTGGCATAATTCATTGCCATTACATACAAAAGTGCATTACTTGTTTTTAGGCTAGAAAGAATATTTCTTTCTTTTTTCATATCAGAATACACATCTACTGAAAGTCCATCTGTATTTAATGCAAATTGATTGTTTTGCATTTTTTCTGCAGTAATCAAAAAACTAGCAGTGTCTTCCTCACTTTTATAAGTACCACCTCCGGATCGGTATAAATGCAATCTAATTTTAGCACCTGCCTCAATTTGATTCGAAGAAATTAACTTACCGATTTCCGATTTAAAAAAATCCATTGAATAATGAGAAGGAAGACTGAAAGAAAGCGTTTGAGCACCTTGAAAAAGCCTATCTATATGAGATTGAAGATTAAAAGGTCTTCCATTGATTAATCGAATCGTCTCAAATAAACCATCGCCATATCTAAAAGCTCTATTGTCTTTTAAATAAGGAACTTCTGCAGAACAGATTTCACCATTGTTGTTTATTTTAGAATAAGAATTCATCGATGCAAAGTTACTAGTAATAGCACTTGATTTCACAAAGATTTAGCCAAAGTTTTCAACGAATCCAAATAATAGGTCGAATAACCTTTTTGAAGATGTAAACAACTACTAAATAGCGGTCAAACCAAAAAGAAAATCATATTCTGTTATTTTTTTCAACAACATAGGAAATCCAATTAAATGGTTTTCTGTGTCTTTTAGATCGAAAACACCATGAAGATGTATAAAACCATCTTTGTATTCTTCAAAATGTAACTCAAAACCATTTAAGCCTAATGCTTGAACTTTATCGATTACAAAACCATCCATCATTCCCTTATGTTCATAGTTTTCAAAAAATGGATCGAATCTAAAAACCATATCAAAATTAGAAAATGTAGGTTGAAAATTAGAACTAGGTAAATCTGGAGTAAAAACTAATGCGTTGTCTGTGAAATAAAAAAACACTCTTTGAAATTGCTTTTCACTATTTTTGATTAAAACATAATCTTTCAATACAAAAGAATAATAATCTCCAATTTTGGATATCGAGGAATCCTTTTCAATCAAAGATTTTGTTGCCGCTACATCTTTTAACTCAATTGCAAAATTAAAGTATGGATAACTAAACATTTCATCAATACCTCCTTTTGCAAAAGGGATTTTCATATCCACTAAATCTTTTTCGACATATTGAAAAGGATAATTTGGATTAGGTTTAGTTTCATCTGGATTGGCTTGTTTTTCTAGTCTTTTGATAGAAACATTCTTAAAACTTTCTATAGATGAAGAGATGGCTCCCGTCCAATATGATAGAAGATACTTTTTTTCAGTGGGTAAAATCACATCAAAAAAGGAATCAAAAGATTTAGGATTAAGACTGGCGCTTACTCTGAAACATTCTGTGTTTTGTAAAAGCACTTTTTCTGATTGCTCTTTAAAAATAATAGCATCCTCATTAGAAGCTTGCAACATTACATCCACTTCAAACCCTGCAGGTGTAAGGTTCATTTTGGTGATTTTTCTGTCAAATAAACCGCTGATAATGGCAAGATATGGATTGACACTTTCTGCAAACTTATTATTTTTCTTGGTCCAAATTATAATTTCATCTTTTTGAGAAAGTACATCAGCAAAAGATTCATCAACATCTTGAAGATGTTTTTCTTTAGTGAAAATTTCATCGAAGCATTGTTTTGCCACCTCATCATTTACCTCTGTAAATTCACATTTAACACTTACACCAATATTATTTTTCAACAAAATGATTTGGTCATCTTTAGCTAGCAAAAGATACTTTCCATTGCTATACTCTACCGGTTGAGGCTTGTTGTCTCTTGGATTTAAAAATTCTACAAATGAAGAAAAATTAGTCACTTCTACTACCACTCCATAAAAGGGTACATTAGAATTCTCAAGAGTAAATCTAAACACTCCCATTTTTGACATGAGGTTAAAACCTAAATCCAAGTTGGGTTTTTCATCTTTTTCTTTTAATACACCTAACTCAAGTGAATCAAAAACAGCGGGGTTTGCTTCCATCAATTCAACATAAGACTTTACAAACTCGAGTGGGTTGACAAAGACTACAAAATCCGCATTCTCAGGCACATAATTAAGATGCTTGTTTTCACTTGGTTGGGGTAACAAGAAATAAAAACCAAACACAAACAACATTAATATCGGCCAAAAAGACCAAAGCAGTAGTTTCTTTTTCATTATTTAAATTAACAATTGTCAAATTTAATAAAAGATTTTGGAACAAAGTAAAATAAAAAATAATGATAAAACGCCCACATCAACTTTTTATCATTGCGTGAGCGTTTTGCTAGTCTAACTATGAAAAAAACTATTATTCTTTTCCTTCTTTTAGGTTTTCTTTTTCTACTTCAGAAGATGTTCCCATTTCTTTTTTTCTGAAAACCATCTTATTATTGAATTCATCAATGATGATATCAGATTCTACAGTTACTTGTCCTGAAAGCAATGCTTTAGACAATTCATTTAGGAGTTCTCTTTGTATCACTCTTTTCACTGGTCTAGCTCCAAATTGAGGGTCATAACCTTTTGTGGCAAGATAATCTATTGCAAAATCAGTTGCTTCGATATTGATGTGTTTAGACATCAATTTGTTTTTCAATTGATTCAACTGTATTTCAACAATATTTCTGATATCTTGCTTACTTAATGGGTGGAACATTACTGTTTCATCAATTCTATTCAAAAACTCTGGTCTCAAACTTCGTTTAAGCAAATCCAATACTTGAAATTTGGTTCTACTCATCACTTCATTCATATTGTCTTCTTTCACATCTTCAAAGTTAGCTTGAATCACATCTGAACCTAAATTGGATGTCATGATGATAATGGTATTTTTGAAATTCACCAATCTACCTTTACTATCAGTCAAACGACCATCATCCAATACTTGTAATAAAATATTGAAAACATCTGGATGTGCTTTTTCGATTTCATCTAAAAGTATTACCGAATATGGTCTTCTTCTCACGGCTTCTGTCAGTTGACCACCTTCATCGTAGCCAACATATCCTGGAGGTGCTCCTACCAATCTCGAAACACTATGTCTTTCTTGATATTCACTCATGTCAATTCTCGTCATGGCATTTTCATCATCAAAAAGGAATTCACTTAATGCTTTTGCCAACTCTGTTTTCCCTACGCCTGTAGTTCCTAGGAAAATAAAAGAACCAATTGGTCTTTTGTCGTCTTGAAGTCCTGCTCTGTTTCTTCTCACAGCATCCGAAACCGCTTCGATAGCTTCATGTTGTCCTACTACTCTTTTGGCAAGTTGTTCTTCCAATCTCAACAACTTTTGACTTTCACCTTCGAGCATTTTGTTTACTGGAATACCTGTCCATTTACTTACTACTTCGGCAACTTCCTCTGCATCTACCTCTTCTTTTATCATTTTTGAAGTAGTTTGCAATTGAGCCAATTCTGCTTTTGTAGTTTCAATAGTTTGTTGCAGTTCTTTCAGAGTTCCGTAACGAATTTCAGCGACTCTTCCGAAATTTCCATTTCGCTCTTCTTGTTCTGCTTCAAGTTTTAGATCTTCAATTTGTTGTTTTGAAGATTGGATTTTCTCTACCAATTCTTTCTCTGAAGTCCATTTTGCCATTAAAGAGTTTTTTCTCTCGTTGAGATTTGCCAACTCTTCGCCTATCAATTCGAGTTTATTGAAATCATTTTCTCTTTTGATGGCTTCACGTTCAATTTCTAATTGCATAATTCTTCTTTCGATTTCATCCAACTCTTCAGGTTTAGAATTGATTTCCATTCTCAATTTTGAAGCCGCTTCATCAATTAAATCAATGGCTTTGTCTGGCAAAAACCTTTCGGTAATATATCGCTGTGAAAGTTCAACCGCAGCAATAATAGCAGCATCTTTAATTTGAACTTTGTGGTGATTTTCATACTTTTCCTTGATTCCTCTTAAGATAGAAATCGCATCTTCTGATAAAGGTTCATCAATCAAAACTTTTTGGAATCTTCTTTCCAAGGCTTTGTCTTTTTCAAAATACTTTTGATACTCATCCAAAGTAGTAGCCCCAATTGCTCTTAATTCCCCTCTTGCTAAAGCCGGTTTTAGGATATTAGCAGCATCCATTGCGCCTTGTCCTCCACCAGCACCTACCAGTGTATGAATTTCATCTATAAACAAAACAATTTGTCCATCTGCCGAGGTAACTTCTTTAATTACTGCTTTGAGTCTTTCTTCAAACTCACCTTTGTATTTAGCACCAGCTATCAAGGCTCCCATATCTAAAGAGTAAATCACTTTATCTTTTAGGTTTTCTGGAACATCTCCACTGATGATTCTGTGAGCCAAACCTTCTGCAATAGCTGTTTTACCTACACCAGGTTCACCGATTAAGATAGGATTGTTTTTAGATCTTCGAGTCAAAATTTGTAATACTCTTCTTATTTCTTCATCTCTTCCAATCACGGGGTCTAACTTGCCTTCTCTGGCCAATTTATTGAAATTAAGCGCATACTTTTCAAGAGAATTGTATGTTTCCTCTTGGCTTTGAGAGGTTACTCGTTCTCCATTTCTCAAATCTTTGATAACTTTTGAAAGTCCTTTTTCAGTTAAACCTTGGTCTTTCATCAATTGACTCGTTTGGTCATTGCTTTCAATGATGGCCAATAATAAATGTTCTATACTTACAAATTCGTCTTTCATTTTTCTAGACAAATCTGTTGCTTTCATTAAAGTTTCGTGAGCTTTTCTCGATAATTGGACTTCTCCTCCACTCACTTTCGGATAGGAAGCAACTATGCTATCTAGTGTTTTTTCGAAAACAGGAGCATTGATTCCAAATTTACTCAAAATATGTTGCGTAAGGTTTTGATCTGCTTTTAAGATTCCTTTTAGTATATGTGCATTTTCGATGGATTGATGACCATGAGAAACTGCCTCTAAATTGGCTTCCGAAATTGATTCTTGAGCCTTGATGGTAAAATTATTTAAATTCATTTTTTTAACTTTTATAGGTTCGTGATAGTTATTTTAGTTTTAAAACTTGTTTTGATATTGTCAATTCTAATTCCAAATTAAGTTTTAAGACATTATTTCAGATTGTATCAAAAAATAAAAGTAAAAAGAAGAAATTTAGTCAGAAAGGGTATCAAAAACACTTAATTTCAAGACTTTTAGTCATGATTATGTAAAACTATAAAATCACTAGATTCAAAAATTATATCGAATTCATATGAGTTTTCAATCCATTGATAATGTTTTTTGTTTAATATCAAGAGTTGATTCCCAAAAAGACTTTTATATTTTTCAAATTTAGCCTCTTCGCTTATTTCACTATTTAATATGATCAAATTTTTATCATTATCATACAAGTTAATTGCTAAAAAATAGGTAGTCTCCCAATCGATGAAGTCAATCAATATAGACTCTGATTTTAATGAAACTGGTCTCAACTGTTCTACTAAGACTGCTGTAGATTGATTCTTAAGTCTAGGAATAGGAGTTATTGCTCCAAAATTATAAACAAACGTTAGTCCAATTGTAACTGAAAATACAGAAAGCATTTTTAATGGAGATTTTATATTTTTTTCTATAAAAGAAATATCTTTAAGTATAATAGGAATTGATAAAAGGGTAATTAATCCAATAAATCTAGTGTGAGGAATTATAGTTCCAGCAAGTGATTTATAGAGAATTAAAATAAAAAAAAGAATAAAAAGTAAATACCAAGGATTTTTACAATCTGACTTATTTAATTTTAAATTCTTTAGAAATAAAAAACTGAAAATTGGCCCTATTGAAATAAATAGAATAAAAGGAAATGACCATAACTTTCTTAAAACTCCTTCTAAATCATTTGGTGCTAAAACTTCAACAGCTTTTACACTGAATAATAAATTTCCAAAAGCAAAATAATTTCCTAACATCCAAAAAACTGGAAAAATACTTGCTGTAATACCAAAAGTAAAAAATGCCTTCCAATCTCTTCTTATCAATAACGATATCATTAAAAAAACAATAAGAGCCCATGATTCATATCTAAATCCACTAGCTATAGTCATAAAAAGACCAGCAAATAAAAACGACAAATCTGAATTTAACTTTATACCTTTTGAAAATAAATTAAATGAAATCACTAAAAAAAATAAAAAAGGTAATTCTGAGAGAAACATAAATGAGATTCTAAATAAAATTGGAGAAAGGCTAAAAATTAGAACTCCAACAAATGCTTTTTCAGCACCTAATTCTCTTCTTAAAAAATAAAATAATGGTGGTATAGTAAATGAACTAAATAAAATGGAAACTAATTTTAGCGTATAAATAACATCATTATGTATCCATAGAGCTATTCCTCCTAAATAAAAATGAAATGGGGCCCAAACTCCTTTTGTTATAAAACTAGGTTTTTCAAGCCAAGATGAAGCAATTAGACTTCTACTTACAGCATCAGCATCTACTGTTTGACTAAATTTTACCAATAGAAGTTTTACTAAAAAAATAAAAAGAGTAAAAACCCAAATGTTCAAACATAAATTGTTTTTTTTTAAAGGAGTTTCGCCATTTTTATCTGAAAATAGTTTTTTAATCATAACATTCACAAAAGTAGGAATTAAAAACATGATTGTTAACTTCTTTATATTTTGCTTGTCTATTGTGGTACTAATATTGATTTCTTTGTTGTTTAGTATTTATTTTAACGATTTTGAAAATCAAAACACTTTCAAAAATAGTATTTTTATTCTTGTTCGTTTGCAATTCGCTTGTATGTTTTGCAGATGATTATATTATGGAAATTGGTATTTTCAGGGATTTGAAATTGAAATCTGTTAAGTTTACTCCGAAAGACAGTCAATATCAAATTTTTGATGAAAATGATTCTCTTTTGTATCATTTACAAACCAATGAAGTGCTAACTATAAAAGTAAACCACAACAAAAGTATTAGCATCAAAGTTCCAGATGAAGACATTGGAAATTTCAAAAAAATAAAAATCGTTAGTAATGCTCCTGAAAGTTATTACAAGATTAAAGGTATAAGTCCCACGAGTAAAGAACGTTCTTATTTTGGAGGTTTATCATGTTTTTCATGGGATGGCCATTTGGATGTGGTAAGTTTGGTTTCGATGCATCATTATTTAATAGGAGTGATAGAATCAGAATCTGGTAATAGTCAAGGTAAAGAATATTATAAAGTTCAAGCCATTATCAGCAGGACATATGCTTATAAAAACCAGGATAAGTTTAGAAACGAAGGCTTTATGATGACGGATTTGGTAAACTGTCAGGTATATTTAGGCAAAATGTATCGTAATCCGCTAATTGAACAGGCTGTAAAAGAAACAGCCAACTTGGTTTTGGTGGATCAAGACATGAATTTTATTACCGCTGCTTTTTATTCAAATAGTGGTGGACAAACTGCCAATTCTGAAGATGTTTGGAGTCGAGAAGTTCCATATTTAAGAAGTATAAGCGACCCTTTCTCCAAAGGCAAATCAACTTATCACTGGACGAAGACTTATGAAAAAAAAGAATTCTTGAATAAACTGAAAGAACTCTATAATTTTCCTATTCATGATAGTTTAGCTGTAACAGAAGCCTTGCAGTGGCAACAAGAGAAAAGAGCTAAGTATTTTGTAGATTGGAAATATCATATTTTACTAACTGATTTTCGTATGGATTTCAAGTTGAGAAGCACTTATTTTTCTATAAAAGAAGAAAACGAAAAAGTAATTTTAGAAGGAAAAGGATTTGGCCATGGAGTGGGACTTTCACAGCAAGGCGCAATGAATATGTGTGATATGGGTTACAGTTATAAAGATGTACTGTTTTTCTACTACACAAACGTTCACCTTATTGACCTTCAAAAAAGGTATTTCTATTTGGCGCAGTGATTTTTTAATTTGATAATTGGTTGTCTGGTTAGTTAGTTAGTTAGTTAGTTAGTTAGTTAGTTAGTTAGTTAGTTAGTTAG
>CAWUIK010000047.1:0-24076 GCA_963922585.1 uncultured Flavobacteriales bacterium
CAAAAGTGAAGTATGTCCTCTGTGTAATGCTCCCATGGTAGGAACAAAACCGATTTTTTTTCCTTTATACTGAGATAAATGCTCTTGAAGCGCATCTCTTTTTTTTAAAATTATCATAAATAATGGTCAGATTTTCTATTTTTATAACACTTACCTTTTGATTTAGAAATACTTAAGCTTATTTTTTGTTTGAAAATATTCAGCAATAATATCCTATATTAATACAAAATTGAGGTAAAACTAAAGTAATTGTACAAAAATTCGAATTTTTTTTTATATTTTTGCATTTCAATTGAATTTTTTAAATTTTTATGGAAAAAACCAAAGTCTTATTCGTTACCCAATCGATAGACCCTTTTATGGAAGGACATTCGTTTGCAGCTTTAGTAAGAAAACTATCGCAAGGTACACAAGAACGTGACAGAGAGATTAGAGTTTTTATGCCTCGTTTCGGGGTTATAAACGAAAGAAGACATCAATTACACGAAGTAATTAGACTTTCTGGGATGAATCTCATTATCAATGATTCAGATCACCCGTTAATTATCAAAGTGGCTTCTATTCCTCAAGCAAGAATGCAAGTTTACTTTATTGATAATGACGAGTTTTTCAAAAGAAAAAACATCTTTCACGATAAAACTGAAAAGTTTCACGATGATAACGCACAACGCGCTTTGTTTTTTACAAGAGGCGTACTCGAAACTGTTAAAAAATTGGGGTGGTCACCAGACATCGTGCATTGTCACGGTTGGATGACTGGATTTATGCCTTTGTACTTAAGAAAAATGTATGCTCAAGATCCTCATTTCTCTGGTGCAAAAGTAGTCTATACTGCTTATGATACTGAATTCAACGAAACAATTGCAGAAGATGTAATGTCGAAGTTAAATTACGATGAAGTTTCGGAAAAAGAAGCTATCGAAATCAAAGAGCCTTCAGTTTTGAACATGCATAAATTGGCAATTAGATATTCAGACGGAATTGTTTTAGGTGATGAAGCACTAAACAAAGAATTATCGAGTTATATTACTGATACAGAAAAAACTGTTTTAGAATATCACAATGAAGATACAATTATTGATGCACACCAAGAATTTTACAGTGCCGTTTTGGAATTGGAAACAGCCTTGGTCGATTAATCACAAAATGAATATATCATATTTTAATAGAAAACGGATAGTAGGAATGCTATCCGTTGTCTGTTTTATATTGTTGCTTTTTGCTCAATGTAAAAAAGACAAAAGTCAATTAGGGTTAAATGTACAACCACAGTCTGATCAAATTGGATTGAATGTTTCTGATACTTCAACATTGATAACTTATTCTACACTTTCAGATTCTATCGCTACTGACGAATTGAATGCAGCCGCTTTATTGGGTTCCTACAATGATCCTTTTTTTGGTAATGTTTCAGCTTCGATATACACACAAATCAGATTGGCTGGTTCAGTTGATTTTACTCCAGAAGGTGGTACAATTTCTGATTTGGAAGTAGATAGTGTGATTCTATATCTTGCTATTTCTGGTGGTTATGGAAATTTGGATGCACAGAATTTTGAAGTCTATCAAATGGCTGAGGATATTTTTATAGATTCGATTTATTATTCAAACAGAACTATTGCCAATTCAGGCTTAAATCTTGTTCCAATTGGAGAAGGTACTATAGTTCCTGATGCAAGTACTCCAGGTTTTGTGGGTGGTGTTCAAACCAACAATCCTATTTTAAGGATTCCATTAAGCGTTAATGATTTTGCTATTCCAATTATCAACCAGTCTGGAATTGGACCTTTGACTACAAATGATGGAGACAATGGATTTGTTGATTGGTTTAAAGGGCTATACATAACTACAAGCACTTCTCAAAACACTAACGAAGGAGCAATTTTATATTTGGATTTATTAAGTTCTAACTCTAAAGTTACTATGTTTTTTAGAGATAATTCTGGACTTCCCTCTGAATATGACACTTTAAGTTTCGATTTTAATATCAATGCAAGTTGTGCAAGATTTGTCAATTTTGATAAAGATTACAGTGCCTCTCCAGTAGAAGCGCAATTAAACGACACTACTTTGGGTCAACAATTATTTTACCTTCAAGCGATGGGTGGTGTTAGAGGAAATGTAGCTTTGCCTAATGTAGAAAAATATAAAGATAACGGGAACATTATCATTAATAAAGCAGAGTTGGTTTTGCCTGTTCAGTATTACACTACAGATGCATATCTACCTCCAAGTGAGTTGTTTTTAGTGAGACAACTACCTGACGGTGGTATCGCATTTATTCCAGATTATAACGATAGTAGAGGAGGAAATTACGTTGCAAGTACAAATTCTTATACCTTTAATGTCACAAGATATTTGAATCAGTTGATTGCAGGAAACTATGAAAACGAACCTTTAACAATTGTAACTGCAGGAAATGCAGTTACAGCGAATAGAGTCGTTTTTAATGGTGCTGAAACAACGCTTAAAGAAAAACCAAAATTGATAATCACTTACAGTAAATTTGAATAAACTATGTGTGGAATTGTTGCATATATTGGAAAACAAGAAGCTTTTCCTATTATTCTTAAAGGTCTAAAAAGACTAGAATATAGAGGGTATGATAGTTCAGGAATCGCCATTCAAAAAGATGGAGCATTGAACATTTTCAAAAAACAAGGAAAAGTTTCAGAGCTTGAAGACTTTGTTCAAGATAAAGACACTTCCGGAAATATTGGTATTGGACATACAAGATGGGCTACTCACGGAGAACCTAGCGACAGAAATGCACATCCACATGCATCTGGAAACAAAGAATTTGCATTGGTTCATAATGGAATTATTGAAAATTACGCTATTATCAAAGAAGAATTACTCAAAAGAGGACATACTTTTAAGAGTGATACAGACACGGAGGTTTTGATGCACTTGATTGAAGAAATTAAACTCAATCAAAACTGCTCTTTGTTCAATGCAGTTAGAATTGCTTTGAATGAAGTTCATGGTGCTTATGCTATCGTAGTGATTTCTAAAGAAAATCCTGATGAATTAATCGCGGCTAGAAAAAGTTCTCCATTGGTAATTGGAATTGGTAAAGGAGAATATTTCTGCGCTTCTGATGCTACTCCCATTATAGAGTTTACAAAAAATGTTGTTTACCTAGAAGATGGCGAAATCGCAAGATTGAGTTTGAAAGACGGTTTTAAACTAAAAACCATCAAAAACCAAGAGAAAACTCCTTACATTCAGGAATTAGAAATGCAATTGGAAGCCCTTGAAAAAGGTGGCTACGAGCATTTTATGTTGAAAGAAATTTATGAGCAACCCAGATCAATCAAAGATTGTATGAGAGGAAGGTTAAATCTTTCTGAAAACATGGTGGCTTTAGGTGGAATCTTGAATTATAAAGACAAGTTAGTCAACGCCAAAAGAATTATCGTTGTAGCTTGTGGAACATCTTGGCATGCTGGTTTGGTAGGAGAATATCTTATCGAAGAGTTGGCAAGAATTCCTGTGGAAGTAGAATACGCCTCTGAATTTAGATATAGAAACCCAGTTATTGACGAAAACGATGTAGTTATTGCGATTTCTCAGTCTGGAGAAACTGCAGATACTTTGGCTGCTATCGAATTAGCAAAATCCAAAGGAGCAACTATTGTGGGGATTTGTAATGTGGTAGGAAGTTCTATTTCTAGAGCAACACATTGTGGAAGTTATACGCATGCAGGGCCAGAAATTGGAGTGGCATCTACCAAAGCATTTACGGCTCAAGTTACGGTTTTATCACTTTTAGCTTTGATGCTTGGAAGAGAAAGAAATACTATATCTGACGAACGTTTCACTAGGTTATTAATTAATTTGGACAATATTCCACACAAAGTTGAAAGTGTATTGAAAACGGATGCTCAAATTCAACATATTGCTGATATTTACAAAGATTCCAAAAATGCATTGTATTTAGGTCGTGGAATAAACTTCCCAGTTGCGCTAGAAGGAGCATTGAAATTAAAAGAGATTTCTTACATACATGCAGAAGGATATCCTGCTGCTGAAATGAAACATGGGCCTATCGCTTTGATTGATGAGGAAATGCCCACTTTTGTAATTGCAACACAAGATGCAAGTTACGAAAAAGTAGTGAGCAACATTCAAGAGGTAAAGGCTAGAAAAGGAAAAGTAATTGCAATCGTTACCAAAGGAGATAAAGACGTGAAAAGTATTGCAGATCACGTTATAGAAATTCCGAAAACTGATGATGTTTTTGTACCTTTAATCGCGACCATTCCGCTTCAATTATTGAGTTACCATATTGCTGTAATGAGGGGTTGTAATGTTGATCAACCCAGAAACTTGGCAAAATCTGTTACGGTTGAGTAAGGTTTGTTTTGGCAACTTTAATACTGCTTTTAAAAATAATGGTCAATGATTAATGGTTAATGGTTAGTTGTTAATGTCTAATTTTTAGTGGTTTATAAATAGTAAGGTGCGGAAAAACATTGTAAAAGATAAGAGTTTTGGATTAGCTATTCGAGTAGTAAAATTATATCAGTTTTTGGTTAGCGAAAAAAAGGAGTTTGTTATATCAAAACAATTATTGCGTTCGGGAACAAGTGTTGGGGCTATGGTTCGTGAAGCTGAACACGCTGAAACAAAGAAGGATTTTATTCATTAAATGGCGATTGCTCAAAAAGAAATCAATGAAAGCATCTATTGGTTAGAATTATTGAAAGAAACAAACTATTTGAGTGAGTCTGAATTTGAAAATCTACATAATGATGCCATAGAAATTATCAGGCTCATTACATCTATTATCAAATCAACGAAAGCCAACATTAACAACTAACTGAATGAAAGTAAGGTGAAATGTTTTGTATAAAAATCTATCTTTGCAAAAAATTAGTGTTATGAAACATTTTTTATCAATATTTTTAATTTGTTTATTTATTACGCAAAATGTCTTTGCTCAAATGCATCAAGTATCAGGGGGAAATATAGGATTAGTTGCATTTGGAGGTTTGTCAAATAATAAAACGAACCTTGAAAATTATTCAACTAAAGGAGGTTATTTTTTTGGAGTGGGAGCTACAACTTCAATTAAAAATTTCTTGTTTCCTGAGGTTCATTATTCTTTTTCGGATCTAAATTACGGAAACAATGATTCTTTGGGGTTGATTTATCAAAACAAGACACAAAGTTTGGGATTCTCACTAAACTCAAAGTTACATTTTTATAGTTTAAGATTGGGCAAATCTAGCAAAGGTGAATGTTGGTGTTTAAACCTAAAGTTACTTGCAGGATATAGTTTTGCTTTACACTTTAGTGATAAAAGTAGTTTTCAAGATTTTTCGAGCCAAAATGATAATAGATTGGAATTCGGATTGGGAATAAACCCCAAATACAGCGGAGGACACAAAAGTGGTGTGGCATGGTCTTATTTTTATGATATTGTATATAGATTGGATCTCAACAAGAATAATAGTTTCAATTTACACAATGCAACTGGTTGGCAGCAAAATGGTATCTTTTTAAGAGTAACAATTTTACATCATAAAACTACAGATTTTTTAGGAGGAAATCAAAAGAAAAAGAGTTACGGAAAAAAGTATTGATTTAGTAAATTTTTAAGCAATTAGTACAAGCGTATAAACCGTATGGTCTTTTTTTGTACTTTAAAAACACATTGTATTTTAGGATATTATATCTTGTGCAAAAAATATAGAGCCAGAAATTCTTAATTAAAATCTTCCCAAAAATGAATTCCATGCTAAAAACTAGTCAATCATAAATGCATTTGTTTTATATTTGCAAACTATGAGTAAACAAGATGTAAGATGTTCGTTTTGCGGAAGGCAAAAAAAAGAAGTAGATGTTTTAATTGCAGGAATCACTGGTCATATTTGTGATAGTTGTATTGGTCAAGCAAGTCTTATTATTCAAGAAGAATATAGTCATCTTTCTAAATCTAAAACTGAAAATAGTCTTCAATTAATCAAGCCTGTTGAGATAATGAATCACTTAGATCAGTTTGTTATTGGTCAGAATGAAGCAAAAAAAGTGCTTTCAGTAGCGGTATATAATCACTACAAAAGATTGTTACAAGCACCCAATAAAGATGAAGATATAGAGATTGAAAAATCTAATGTAATTCTTGCTGGAGAAACGGGTACTGGAAAAACCCTTTTGGCAAAAACAATTGCTAAATTATTAAATGTGCCTTTTTGTATTGCTGATGCAACGGTTCTTACTGAGGCAGGATATGTAGGTGAAGATGTTGAAAGTATTCTTTCTAGATTATTACAAGCTGCAGATTATGATGTAGCACAAGCTGAAAGAGGTATCGTTTTTATTGATGAAGTAGATAAAGTTGCTCGAAAAAGCGACAACCCTTCTATCACTAGAGATGTTTCTGGTGAAGGTGTGCAACAAGCGATGCTTAAATTACTAGAGGGTTCAGTGGTTAGTGTTCCGCCTCAAGGAGGAAGAAAACATCCTGACCAAAAAATGATTCAAGTGAATACCAAAAATATTTTATTTATCTGTGGAGGTGCTTTTGATGGCATTAAGCAAATTATTGAAAGAAGAATCAAAACACAATCTATTGGTTTTGGATCCAACGATGGTATGAAAGAGGTAAAAGAAAATATTCTTTCTTACGTGAATCAATTAGATATCAAAAAATATGGTTTAATTCCTGAATTAATTGGACGTTTTCCAGTTTTGACATATTTGAATCCTTTAGACAAAGATACACTGAGAAGTATTCTTACTGAACCTAAAAATGCTTTGGTAAAACAATATGAAAAGTTATTTGAAATTGATGGAATTAAATTAGAAATCACTGAAGAAGTATTAAATTTTATTGTCGAAAAAGCACTAGAATTAAAATTAGGTGCAAGAGGTTTACGTTCTATTTGTGAAGCGATTCTTACAGATGCAATGTTTGAAGGTCCTTCTCTAGATACCAAAAACTTTGTAGTAGATTTAAACTATGCTGAAGAAAAATTCAACATTTCGAAAATCAGCAAATTAAAGGCAGCATAATAAAATCATTTTTGTTCTGGAATGTACAATGGCAAGTTTGTAAAATATCCCTTAGAATTTATTAGACCTAGTGGTACCTCAAGAGGAGTTTTGACCACCAAAACTTGCTATATTCTCAAAATTTGGGAGGTTGAGAACCCTTCCGTTTTCGGATTGGGAGAAGTTTCCATCATCGAAGGATTGAGCATCGATAACCCACATCATTTGGAAAAAAAATTATTGTGGCTTACCCAGAACTTACATTTATCCAAAGAAGAAATTTATGTTTTTTTGCTAGATTTTCCTGCCATTAGAATGGCTTATGAAATGGCGCTCTTGGATTTGACGAATGGAGGCGAAAGGATTTTTTTCAAAAGTCATTTTGCCAAAGGATTTCAAAAACTTAATATCAATGGGTTGATTTGGATGGGAGGTAAATCCTATATGTTGCAACAGATTGAAGAAAAATTAGCACTAGGGTTCAAATGTCTAAAATTGAAAATTGGAGCCATCAACTTTGAAGATGAAGTTGAAATCATTCGTTCGGTGAGAGAACGCTATTGTGAAGAAACTTTGGAAATAAGAGTAGATGCCAATGGCGCTTTTTCGGTGGAAGAAGCACTTTCTAAATTCGAGATTTTGTCTCAATTGGATATTCATTCCATAGAACAACCTATAAGACAAGGCCAATGGCAAGAAATGGCGCTTTTGTGTGAAAAAACACCCTTGGACATAGCACTTGATGAGGAGTTGATTGGGATTCATGCTCAAGAGGAAAAGCAACGACTTCTAGAAACCATTCAACCGCAATATATCATTTTAAAACCAAGTCTTTTGGGAGGATTTCAAACTTCTATGGAATGGATTCAGGCTTCTGGAATGCTCAGTATTCCTTGGTGGATTACTTCTGCTTTGGAAAGTAATTTGGGATTGGCTGCTATTGCTCAGTTTGTAAGTCAGTTTTACAATCCTTTACCGCAAGGCTTGGGCACAGGTCAATTATATCAAACTAATTTGGATTGTCCTTTGGTTTTGAATGGGCAAGAATTAGTTTACGACCCTTCCAAAAACTGGAACTTAGATACGCTAAAATGGTAAGTGTATCTTTTGTAAATAAAATCCCTTCTTTTGATTTATATTCCTTCGAAAAGGATTCTCATTTTTGTTCATTACTTCAAGAATTCGATGCTGAAGCATTGGTTTTCTTAAAAAAATGGTTTGACAACAACGAAGATATTATCGTAAAAACTTCTGGTTCTACAGGAACGCCCAAAAAAATCAGTTTGTCCAAAGAAAAGATGAAACAAAGTGCTTTGAATACCATTTCTTATTTCAAATTACAAGAGGGAGATACAATCTTACAATGTCTGCCAAGTAGTTTTATCGCAGGAAAAATGATTTGGGTAAGAGCCATTATCGGCAAACTCAATGTCTTGATGGCTCCGATTAAATCCAATCCGATTAAAGATTTACAGCAAACTGTTGACTTTGCAGCGATGACACCACTCCAAGCCACAACTGTGCTTTCTGAAACACCTGAAAAGTTTGATTTTATCAAAAAACTAATTATTGGTGGCGCTCCCGTTTCGGTTCAACTCTTGGAAGATTTACAAGATATAAAGCCTATTTGTTATGCCACTTACGGGATGACAGAAACCATTACACACATTGCTTTGCAACCATTGAACGGTAAATACAAAAGCGACCATTTCGAAGCGCTGGATGGGATATCATTTTCGCTAGGTGAGAGTCAAAATTTAGAGATTCACGCCCCATTTTTATCCGAAAAACCTTTCATTACCGAAGACATTGTAAGTTTGAAAGATGCTACCCATTTTAAATGGTTGGGCAGAAAAGATTTTGTTATCAACAGCGGTGGCGTAAAGTTATTTCCCGAGCAAATTGAACAAAAATTAAGCAAGCTCATTTCTAGCCGATTCTTCATTTACGGGATAAAAGATGACAAGTTTGGTGAAGTTCCCGTACTCGTTATTGAAAGCAAAGAAGAAATTGACCTTTCGAAATTAAATCAAGTACTTTCCAAAATAGAAATGCCTAAAAAAGTTTTTTACCTCACTCATTTTGTTGAAACCCAAAGTGGTAAAGTGGATAGAAGAGTAAGTTTTAGGCTTTTGGGTTCAGTATAAATTTCTAAGTTCATTACATGGTAATACTTTGTAGTAACTTTTTTACTCTATTTTTTTTTATACAATGTTTTAGCCATTTTTTCTCTATAGTTTTTCTCTATTTCATTCGCAAAAGCCGTTTTATCACTCCTTAGGAATTCCATTGCTTCTCCATTCACAATGTTAGGATGTTTGTCTCTAAGATTCTTATCGCTCCAAGTGGCAAGTTCTATAAGGATAGGGATCAAAGACAGTCCCTTTTCGGTCAAGAGGTAGAGGTTAGTCTTTTTATTGTCTGGTAGTTGGGTTTTTATGATAAGACCCACTTCTTCCAAGAATTTGAGTTTAGCAGAAAGAATATTGGTCGCAATAGCTTCTTCACTTTCTGTAAAGTCCTTAAAGGTCTCCTTGCCTTCAATGAGCATTTGTTTTACGATAACCAATATCCACTTGTCTCCCAAAACATCTAAGGCTGAGGTAAACGGGCAATTACATCTGAAATCTTGTCGCATCTGTTGAGTCAATATTAAATATTACTTGCAAAATGAAATTTATTTTCATTATTACTTGCATATTGAAAGTTAATTTATAATTTTGCTTGCGAAACAAAAGTAATAATTATTTATCAAATGACCAAGACAATGAGAAAAGTATTAGCAGTATTAGCTCTATCAGGTATTCTCGCTTCCTGTGGCACAGCGCAAACAAAATCAACAAGCGAGCAAAATCAATCAAAAACATCAAAAATGACAAACAAAGAAATCGTAGGCACTTTTTTAGGTGCTGTAATGAAGCAAGACACCGCGACTATGAGACAAGTTGCCAATGCTGATTATATTCAACATAATCCATTTGTACCAACTGGTTTAGAGCCTTTTATTGGATTATTACCCGTTTTAAAAGAACACGGAACCTATGCCGAAAATGTGAGAATGTTTCAAGATGGCGATTTTGTGTTTATGCACAATATCTGGAAGAACGCCAAACCTTTTGGGGCAGATGAAATGGTGGCATTTGATATTATCCGAGTGGATGAAAACGGAAAAGTTGCCGAGCATTGGGACGCAATGACAGTTTTAGTTAAAGAAACTGCAAGTGGTAGAACACAAACCGATGGACCAACAACTGTTGAAGATTTAGATAAAACAGAGGCAAACAAAGCCTTGGCAGTTTCTCTTATTGAAGACGTTTTAATGGGTAAAAATCCAAGTAAGATTGGCGACTACATCAGTTCCGAAGAGTACCACCAGCATAACCCTCAAATTAAAGACGGATTGACTGGCATAATAGAAGCAGTAGAGTATCTCACTTCTCAAAACAATATGTTTAAATACACCAAAATTCATAAAGTTTTGGGTGAAGGAAATTTCGTCCTTACCGTAAGTGAAGGTGAATGGAATGGTGGCAAGAAACACGTGTTTTACGACTTGTTCAGAATGAAAGATGGTAAAATCGTAGAACATTGGGATGTGATTCAAGAAATACCTACTGAAGGTTTGGCACATAATAACGGAATGTTTGGATTTTAAAAAATTAATATTTATCAAAATGAAAAATATAATTATTACAGGGAGTAGCAACGGATTTGGTCTGAAAGCTGCAAAGGATTTTGCCGATAAAGGCTATCAAGTATTTGCCACAATGCGTAATCCAGAAGGAAAAAACGCAATAGCAAAAGCAGAATTAGAAGGACATTCTTCCATTATCAAAGTGTTAGATATGGATGTAACCAACGATGAGTCTGTAAAAGAAGCTATGTCAACTATTCTTGCAGAAGCAGGAAATATTGATATTCTTATCAACAATGCAGGTATTATGTATTTGGGAATTACCGAAGCATTCAGCGTTGAACAAGCAAAGTTTCAAATGGAAACAAATTATTATGGCGCTATTAGAGTAATGCAAGCTGTTTTACCTTCTATGCGTAAAGCTGGTTCAGGTTTAATTATCAATACTTCTTCGTTAGTTGGTCGTATTTCACCACCATTTTTTGGTACTTACACCGCAACTAAACACGCCTTAGAAGGCTACTCGCAAGCCTTGCGTTATGAAGTGTCGCCTTTTGGTGTTGATATAGTCTTGGTTGAACCTGGTCCATTTGGTACAGGCTTATTGGCATCAGGTCAAGCTCCTGCACATAGTGAAGTTTTAGAAACTTATGGTGAATTAGTAGGTGTTCCATCAGCAATGGGCGAAAATTTTGCTCAGATGTTGCAAAGTGAAGACGCTCCAGACCCACAATGGGTAGTTGATACCTACTTGAAATTGGCAGGACAACCTTTTGGAAGTCGTCCTACAAGAACAGTTGTTGGTATCACTTGGGGTACTGACGAAATCAATAACCTAACGCAGCCTATTCAAGATAGAATTTTGAAAGAAATGCAGCTTGAAAGTGTTTTGGGTGGTGTTTCTGTATAGTTATATAGACTATAATCAATAACCGGTTCGGTCTAAATGATGCGAAATATTTTGCCGACAAAGGCTGTTAGGTTTTTGCCACAATGCGTTATTCAAATGGAAAAAAATGCGTTTCACGGTAGGGTATACCTTAATTTGTGCGGTGTAATTACAAAAGGCCATCAATTCTGACACGTCAAGAGTTTAAAATATGTTTTGACCTATACTTCGATGCTATTCGAAGGTATTTGGTGTATCGTGGTGCGGATACTGAATTGGCAACGGATATTGCCCAAGACGTATTCATGAAATTCTGGGAAAAGAAGCTGGAGTTTGAAGAAGGTCGGACGAAAAGTCTGTTGTACAAAATGGCAAGTGATGCTTTTGTCTCACACTTCAGGAAGACGCAAGTAGCTGCTAAGTATGAAAAGTCTGTGGAACTGAAAGTAGAATCCAACGACCCACAGCAGCAACTTGAATACGAAGAAGTACATGGACAGTATTTGATTGCGTTGTCAACAATGGGCGAAAAGCAGCGAGAGGTTTTCTTGATGAATCGAATAGAGGAAATGACGTACAAGGAAATTGCTGAACGATTGAGTCTGAGTATAAAAGCGGTAGAGAAACGAATGAGTCAAGCCATTGGCTTTTTGAGAGAAAGATTAATTAAAAAGTAGGGTGCTGCCCATGAAACACGGTTTATAAAAGCGATGAGTACCAACCAACATATCAAAGACGTGCATAAACTCCCTGAAGACTGGGAAAAAGTTGCTCGACATTCAAAGCCGCAGTTTTCTAGAAGCAAGGATGATGTTTGGAATGTCATGGTGACGCAAATTCATGAACAGCCAACAGCGTCAAAAGTGATTCAACTGAGTTGGTTCAAATATGCAGCTGCTGCCGCTGTTGTTCTGCTCTTGTCAACAACCGCTTTCATGAGATTCTACACGGAGTCAGTTTTCGTACCTGCGGGATTGCACAGCAGTGTTTCGCTGCCTGATGGTTCAACCGTAGAATTGAATGCTGCAACTGAATTGAGTTTCCATCCTTTCTGGTGGCAATTCGACCGCTCGGTTAAAATGGAAGGAGAAGCTTTTTTTAATGTGAAGAAAGGCAGCAGTTTTTCGGTAATGTCGAAGAATGGAACAACCACGGTTCTTGGAACCAGTTTCAACATCAACAGCCGCGAATACGGCTACACCGTTTTCTGTAAAACAGGGAAAGTCAGTGTTCAGAACGAAGCTTCTAAAGTGGTCATTGCTTCCAACGAATCAGCTCATTTAAAGGGCAATGGAGAATTGGAGAAACGTACAGATGCAAATGGTTCTGAGTTCATCAGTTGGCTAAATAATCAGTTCTTTTTCAATGCCAAGCCGTTAAAAGATGTAACAAGAGAAATTGAGTTACAATATAATATTGATTTGAACATCGTTGAGAATGATGTAGCAGATTGGAAGTATACTGGTGCCTTCGATAGATCGGATAATGTGAATGAAACGCTAGAAGTCATTTCCATTTCAATGGGACTTAAATTTGAACAAAACTCCGATAGAAGTTATTCCGTGAGGAAACAAAATCATTGATGATGTCTCGAATAATCCTATGTCTATTAATGCCGTTGCTTTGGTCTTTCGCCTTGGCTCAGGAGAGTTCTGCTCAAGAGAACGTTTCGTTGAAAGAATTACTGATTGAATGGCACCGGGACAATGACTTTGAATATTCTGGGCGAGATGATCTATTGTCTCAATGTATGGTACCCAATTCGGTACAATCTGTAGACGAGTTATCAAAGTATCTTAGTTCTTGCAAGTTGGACTACGAACTCAGGAATGGCGTATTCATCATTTTTAAAAAAGAAAAACTGTATTCCTTGGTGGGATATGTGAAAGACGCTATCACGGGCATGCCCATTCCTGATGTGGCAGTGAAGGTGGGCGATATTGGAACTGCCACAAGCAATGACGGTTATTTTTTTCTGATTACGAATGATAACCTTGCGACTGTAGACGTGTCGCACGTTTCTTACAATGCGCAGCAACTTAAATTCAATACGAGTATCGACCATCATATTGAACTAGTTCCTAAAATTATAACACTTGATGAAGTTGTAATCGATTTGGGAAATTCAAATACATCATCAGAAAAGTCGAACGATTTAAATGGCAGAAGAATCATTCAAGCGCGGTTGTTTCGGAATATCAATGATCTATTGGATAATCGACCATCGGATGAGATAAGCACCTTTGTAAACGAGCGCGACCAAGGGTTGAATATTACTTATTATCAGTTAGAGGTGAGTAAGAAAATAGGCCGTGAAATTGGGCGGGTTTTCGCTTTCAGCGATGAAACGGGAATCTACATTAATCCTGGAAAACCTAAACTCGGCAAGCGCACCAACTTCTTTAAAGCAGATACGATTGGAGATTTTCTTCATTTCATAGAGTTGGCATCAGTGACAACTCTAGGAAATACTTATCCCTATACGGAAGAACAATTGCTGGACATTCGAAGCGGTAAAGTAAAGTGCCTTTCAATGAGTCTTCTTCGTGAACTTATTGCTGATGACCAGCAATTACTCGAAATGTTCAATAATGAAGAAGGAAAGAGCGCTAAGCTGGCTTCGTACCTCAGAGAATACTATTTCCGGAAAAAAATGTGATTTCTGGTAGGGTAGATCGCTACCTGCACGGTGTACTAATAAATACACGAAAAAGAGAAATTTTAATTAATCAATTAACAACTGAAATAATAAAAAATGAAAACATTATTCAAATCAACAGTAGTATTATTCGCCTTATTGTTTGCCATAACAAATGGCTTCACACAAGATAAGTCTGAAAAACCAAAGAAGAACTTTTTTGGAATTGTGGCGGGAGCGAGTGTATCAACATTAACAAACTACGATGGTAAACCTTTTATAAGTTTAACAGGTGGTTTGTTATGGGATTGGAAGTTTTCTGAAAAGTTTACATTATCCAATGTTATCTCTTATAATCAAAGAGGAGAAAATGAAACTGGTGATGTAGAAAGTTTGAAATTGGGTTATATCTACCAATCAAATATGCTAAAATATTTAGTTAACGAGAAATTTAGCGTTGCTACTGGGGTATTCTGGGATAATTTGATTACAGTTAGTGAGAATTCTATGTACAATTGGGAAACTTTAAGACGAAGTGATTTTGGAATTCCAATTGCAGTTCGCTATAATATAACATCAAGAATTGAAACTGGTGCTTGTTACAATTTTGGTCTTTTGAATAAGTCTAACATGCCAGGAACCACATTGAAAAATAATTGGGGTACACTTACAATAGCTTATGTTTTCAGATAAACAATAATAAATTTAAAGGTTTGCGATGTCGTTTAAGATTAAATCACAAGGGTTTCGGTTCTTGTGATTTTTTTTTATCAAGTTCTTCTGTTCGATATTGTCGTCCTAAAATTGGCTACAATGGACAGCGGTATGTTTTTGTTGCCGATTTCGGAGCACGTCACTGTCAAGCCACGATGAATTTTGAAGCGAGCCACAGCCTTTCATATTAGCACTATCTCGGCAATAAAATATACCGCATGTTACAAGCTGGACGTTCTTGTCATTCCTTAATCTGTCTTTAATTTTTGCTGCATTGTCTTTCTGTCCGTGCGTTGGAGTGGGATGGGCTTGAAGGCTCTTTTGGCATTTTAGGATTGAGGGCAAGCATTGCGGGAAATACAAAGTATTCACGAACTCCATTGAAATTAAATAATTTGTGAGTAATGCCAAATGTGCCTTAAAGAGAAGGGATGCCGTATGATTGGATTTTACATTTCTAACCATTGTCTGAAAATATTTACTCTCGCTTTGCTTATCAATATTTGCTCTTTTGTTTTTGGTTTTGTGTTCAACAACAATCGCCCGTTAAAATAATTGCTTACTTCAATTATCGTTTTTCTTGATGCAATAAACTGTCGGTTAGCCCTGAAGAAATCAGATTGATTTAACTTTTTTTCCAAATCATCCAAAGTCTCGTCAATAACATATTTTTCTTCTAGGTGGGTCAGTCCGTAAACAATGCCGTTTTCAATATAGAACAAAGCAAAATCAGAAACAGAAACAGGTATGAAACCATCATATTTTTTTATCAGAATAGTCCTTTTTTCATTGTCTGCTTTCTTTGTTAAAGTATGCAAAACATCTAAAAGTTTTTTGTCATAAATGGTTTGCTTTTGTGAATGCTGATATTTTTTAAGGGCAAATTGGACATCTGATTTTTTAATCGGTTTTAAAATATAATCAATACTGTTTACTTTGAAAGCTTTGATTGCATATTCATCAAAAGCGGTTGTAAATACCACAGGAAATGATACTTCTGTTTTGTCAAAAATTTCAAATGAAGTACCGTCTGCAAGCTGAATATCAAAAAAACCAAGTTCGGGTTTTGGGTTTGATTCTATCCATTTAACGGCATCTTCAATGCTTTCAAGACAAGCCAATACATTGATCTTAATATCCAATTCCTTAAAAATGGCAAGCATGTTTTGACTTGCACTTAACTCATCTTCAACCAGTATTACATTCATTTTATAATTGGTATTTTAACGCTAAATTCGTTATTTTCTTCAATAATCTTAATTTCCTTCCCACAAATCATCTGGTACCTCTTGTTGAGGTTGCTTAATCCTGAACCGTGGCTTACAACATTTACTTTCTTTCTCAACTCATTTTTGAAATAAATATATTCTTGCGTGTTTTCTATTGATATTTTCACAGGACTTGAACTAAGAAGTTTATTGTGTTTGGTCACATTTTCAAGTAAAACTTGTAAAGCCAATGGTGGAATTTTATATTCCAGCACATTGCTTGTAATCCTGTTATCAATGCTTAAATTATTACCAAATCTTTTATGCAATAAATAGGAATAATCATTCAAAAACTCTATTTCTTCTTTTATGCTCACAAGATTGTTGTTTCCACTATCAAGAATATAGCGGTAAACTTGAGACAATTTCTCTACAAATTCAAGGCTATCGCTCTTCTTGGCAGTTCGGATGACAGCACTCAAAGAGTTTAGTGTATTAAAGAAAAAATGAGGACTAATTTGTTCTTTTAATGCGTACAGCTCGGCTTTTGCTTTCTCCGTTTTCATGACTTGGTTTTCTGTTTTTAGGAAATTAATTTGTTTTAGAAAAACAAACAAATATGCCATTGTAACGGCTAAAACGTAAATAAAAAAATTGACGAAAAAGAAATATGTGATAGTATCAAAGTTCTTAAAGCTCTTTGTTAAAACTGATGGAATTAAAGCGAATAGTAAGAACAGTAATAAATTCGTAGCAATTACCAAAACGATACTGCTTATTTTTGGAATTCTTAAGGAGTTAGTAATTCTGTCTTTCCAAGCAAAGTTGTAAAAAGCAATAACCTGAAATGCAAGAAGATGAACGATTAATTGCTGAATGATGTAATACAACTTTAACTCAGCTTCTTTCGATAATTGCTCGCTATTTTGGGAAAATAAATCGGAAACATACCATAACGATTTTATATTCAGGAATATCACGATTAATATCCCTGAAATAAAAAGAATGATGTTATATTTTCTATTGGTACGCATTTTTACAAAAATAGCAATATTTAAAATCTAACTTAATTGATAAAACTAAACACATTAATTGTCAATTTTTTATGAACCACATCCATAAACAATCCAGAAAATCTGTAAACATATGCAGTACAAGCCCGATTGCTACAATACGTGTTTTCGGAAAAAACAACATGATACAATAGACGGCTATTGCGTAGTAGGAATGCAACGGATGAAAACCAATGCTACATCTGTTCGGGTCAAAAATAGGTGTGGCTAACAAATGGTCTAAATCAACAAGCATGGTTGCCAGCATTATTAGGTATACTTTTTTCCATTTTTCTCCATAAAACTTCCACGCTATCCAACTAGGAAAAAGTAGATGTAATCCGTAATGAACGGTTGTTTGCAACAATTCTATTACTGTCACACTATGGAACTGAGTAAGAAGAAAATGCTACAGCTCTAAAATTCCCAACGGTACCTGGTCCAAAATTGGAAACTGGATTATAAGGTGTTTGGTCTCCGGCACTGGCTATTCCTCTTACAATCTTTTCGTACATATTGAAATAATCATAAGTAATTTTATCAATCTCGGCTACCCTTAAGGTGGTAATCTCGCCCTCATAAATATCACGTTGCGGATTAAACAATGAAAGCCCTTCGTTAGCATTTACTACCCTGTCGTCATCAATAGCCCAATCGATTGCTCTATTGTGAACCCCGTTTGTCCACCATTCAAACATATAGCGATTTCGCGTAGCAGAGGGATCATTTACAACCCAGTTTTCTGAATAGGCTGTAATCCCGTCTTTGCCAAAATAAGGTGTCAAAGTAATATCGGTCAATGTTGCGGGTGGAAACATGGTTGAGTTGGCAACATAGGCAACACCATTGATATAAACAGATAGGTTATATGTGTTACCAACTTGACCTATGATTGAATTTCCCCTATAAATTCCATTACCAGAATAAGATAATACTTCTGTTGAAGAGCCATTGCTAATCTCCACAACTGCATTGGTTTCATAGTTTGGAATTGAATCAAAGGCGGCATCAATATCCTCAGAATAGGATATTTGCACCCAGGCGGTGCTGTCCATCTCAATTTTGGCATCAATTACAGTTATGGTTTCAATGTTATTTACGTTTATATCCATTAAAATTAATTCTTCCTGCAAGCCTTTTCTGCAAGAACTGATTACGAATAAGATTGCTATTGCTATTAATATTCTCTTCATGACTTAAAATTTTAAATTAAACTGAAAACTTGGAACAAAACCAAAGGTACTTCTGCCTTGGGCAGAAAAAACAGTTGCTGGATTAGCTCCTTCTTTTCCCGCTCCGTTATTGACCATATCTATCGTAAAAATATTTCTTCTATTGTAAATATTGTAAAGTGAAATATCCAAACTTGGTTGTATTTTTCGGTTGTTTTTGGTTTTAAATGAAAGTGATTCTGGCTCATATTTAATACCTAAATCCATTCGATGATAATTAGGCAGACGATATTGATTCCTAGCTTCCCAATAAGGCATGGCAACATTACCAATGAAATAGTAGCTCTCAGGCAAAGTTACCGGGCGACCTGTGTAGTAAACAAAATTTAGCGAAAAAGTAAAATCCTTTAGTATTTTCACTTTTGATGGGTTATAGCTGAATTGTGAATTTAAACTGTGTGTAATATCAAACATATTGTGGTATGGGCGACCTTGATTTACCGCATCAATTTCCCACAAGGATTCGCCCAGATTGTAACTTATTCTTCCGGTAAAATCACCTTTTGGTTTTTCAATGGAAATCTCGAATCCATACGATCTTCCAATTCCTTGTGCAACATAGGCTTCAAGATTATCAACCAGATAATTATGCAAACCATCTTCAAAATCGGAAACACCATTTTGATATTTGTAATATACTTCTGTTGAGAATTCAATTTTATTATTAAAAAAGTTTCTAAAATATCCCATTGCTACTTGGTCTGCCACCATGGGTGTAACATTTTCTGTTGACGGCATCCAGATGTCGTACCAGGTAATGTCTGAGCCAAGCGTCATTAATCTTAAATATTGGGCATTTCTGTTGTAGGAAGCTTTAATCGAGTTCTTTTTGTTAATAATGTAAGTGAGAGAAGCCCTTGGTTCGGGATAGATGTAGGTTGCCATTATATCCGTATAACCAGAATATTCTGTACTACTTATTTCTTCGTTTGATTCTTCGTCAAAAACGGTAGTTTGACCAGGACTTAGGCGATTATACATAGACAACCTTATTCCTAAATGAACAGCAAATTTTTTATTGAAGGTTTTTTCGTATTCAGAAAAGAGCGCACTTTCCAGGCCTTGCATAGGAGGCATAAATTTGGCACCATCATCTTGCGTAACATCCACTAAATTGCCATGATTAAAATCCTGATACTCGCTATGAAGTCCGAATCTCCATTTGGCATTATTAGGTGAAAAATACGTAAAATTTTGCTTAAAACTATAGGTTCCTATTCCTGAAAAAAATTGATATTGCCCACCATCGCCAAAAGTATTGTAACGACTAGCTATTAAGGAGGTACTTGAATAAAATCTGTCATTAAAGGTATGAGTCCATTTTAAATGACCGGCCTGATTCCCCCAATTGGTAAGCCCAGCTTCTGTGATGCCAAAATCTTTACCATAATAGCCAGAAAAAGTCAGCCGGTTTTTGTCGTTCATTTTCCAGATTATTTTGGCATTGTAGTCATACCATCTTTCTTCAGGTTGAAAAAAAGTCAATCCGCCTGCGGCTCCTCCTTTTCCGGCACTTCCTTTTCCGCCTCCCTTGCCATAAGGGTCAGTAGAGTTGCCGCTAATTTGATCAGACCAATATCCAAAACCCCATCGAGTACTTCTTCCGGCAACAAATACGGAAAGTTTGTTTTTAATTAAGGGTGCTTCTATTGAAAATTTTGATGTGATAAGGCCAAGACTGATTTCTCCACCGTAATTTTCAAAATTTCCATCAGTCATTCTAACATCCAAAACAGCTGAACTTCTGCCTCCATACCGGGCAGGAACACCGCCTTTATAAACGGTCATTTCACTTACAGCAGCGGCATTAAAAACAGAATATAAACCTCTTTGATGCGAGGCGTAATAAAGTGGCATATCATCCATTAAAATCAGGTTTTGGTCCAATCCTCCACCTCTTACAATAAAACCCGCTCGCCCTTCAGCAACACTGTTGATTCCAGGAAGCATTTGAATGGTTTTAAATATGTCTGTTTCACCCATTACTATGGGAATTTTTTTAATTTGTTGAATATCGAGTTTTTCGATACTCACTTCTGTTGACGTAACATTTTCGTCTGGTTTTTCAGCACTTACATCCACATTATCTAACTGAATTGCTGAAGGAGTCAACACAATATTCAATTTAAAATCCTTTTCAATATTTACTGTTTTGATAGATTTTTCATACCCTATAAAACTAAAAGTCAGCTGGTGTTCCCCTTTTTTAAGTTTTAAAGAATAAAATCCATTTACGTTTGTTGTTGTACCAATTTTAGTGCTTTCTTCAAAGATTGAAACACCAGGTAGCGCTTCACCTGTATTTGCATCCTTTACGATACCGCTTAATACAAAACTGTTTTGCGCATTTGCATTAACAGAAATCAGGTAAGCTAACGCGAGAATTAGTATTCTTGAAATTTTTAAAATCATTTCTTCTGAATTAAGTTGTACAATTATTATCATCTATTGCAATGCAAAAATAGTTGTCAGCATTTTGTGTTCGGATTTTTTTCTAATTGAGGCTGACAAAATAAGGTTTGAAATGACTTTTAATAGATGTGAATTTTCAATTTGAAGGTTGGGGCAAAAAGCATGTGTGTGGATGCGAAGGGACGGTTGCAGGGAATGGCAGCCACACTCTTGCTTTTGTGGGCTGGTTTTACTTTTTCATCTTTGTCTTTATGCAGCAAAAATTTCTTATTCATCGTGTCGGGGTTTGTTTCCTCGGCTTGCTTGTAACGGCTGAGGCTAAAAGTTGGCGGGCATTTCGGAGCACGTCACTGTCAACCAGAGATAAAGTTTATTAGTTGTAATACCCTACCAAATAGCACTTTCAGCCCGCTTGATTTAAGCCTTTGTTACCAACTGGGCATTCTTGTCTGTTAATGGGTTGAGATAATTTTTCAATTTAGTCTTTCTTTTTTCAAACAAACTATTCTTTTACGACCTTCTTGAATTCATAAAGTTTCTTGTTTTCCAATTTAATAACATAAACTCCAGGAGGAAAAATACTTGTATTCACGATTGCTTTTTCTTTAAAACTACCTTGATAAATAATCGAACCCATGCCATTTACTATTTCAAAGTTTACCTTTTCATTATTCCCTTTTACCTCGATTGTTAATTCATCTGAAACAGGATTAGGGTACATATTATAATAAAATGGATTATATAGGGACTCCTCTAACCCCAATACACTATCGTAATAAATCACCCCATAACTTCTTTGATACGCAGTAAAGCCAAGTGTAGTAATTACATCAAAATTGTTTTTGTTTACAAAAGCTACAGCATACCGACCATCATCTGCAATAAATGCCTCCATTGTTAAAAGCGTATCCTGATTTATTGAATTATAATCACCCCATCTCCCATAGAATAATGGTGCAAAATCACGATAAACTTCACCGGCTTTACCTATAACCCATTCCCCCGAAACTAAATTCATAAGATTACCTCCTGCTTGTGTATTCCATCCTTGATGATAATGCAAGGCTTCAATTTGTCCGTTCGTTTCATAATACAAACGGGCACAGGCTAAAAGCATTTCGGCAACGCCAAGTTGTAAATAGTCATTCTCGGCTTGAGCTAGTGGGTCAGGTTTAGTGTTCCATTCAGTAAACCAAATTTTTGCACCAGGAAAGTTAGTACTATATAGATTTAGATGATCTCTTAAAGTTGTTAAGGTTTTGGCATTGACATTTCTATTCTTTTCAGTTGTGGCAATACCTCTACATGCAAAACTACCATTTGCCCAAGCTGCAACAGCAGTATCCCACACAGGCCCTTGTTGTGCTTGTTGCGCCTGAGTTAAACTATCCCAATTAAAAATAGTTGCCGCTTGAGCTGATTGAAAATATGTCTTTGAAGTGTCAGAAATTGCTAACATACTAATCACCCAATTTTTATACCCTCCATAAGGTAAAAAATCGGATGTATGTATTGGAGGTTCATTTCCCAATGAAAAGCGAGTAGTATTCGGATGATTTAAATGAGCATTTGTAAACTGTGGGGCATGCGTTCTCGAATTGCCACAAGCCAATGCAGTTTGGCAATCTGTCAGTAGATTTGCATGTTCAGTCTCATTCATCAAATAGCTTTGTGAACCGGCAGGGTAACGGATATCGCTAATTCTCAATGATAAGACTGTATCAATCTCCCATGCGTGTCTTCCTTGATTGTCTGTAGTTGTAAGCCCTTCTCTTCTTAAAGAAATTCCATAAAAAGGTATTAGATCTCCTTGTTGTTCATAGCTAATTGACTGTAAAACTCCTGGAGTCTGTGCCTTAAGATTGGTTTGCATAAGAATAAACAAAACCATACAGGTTTTTAAAGATGTTAATTTTAGCATTGTTCCTCTTCCTTTTTTTTTCATGACTATCGATTTAAATTTTTTTTGTAAGGTTTCTACGCCTTGTTGGTAACGGTTTGCAGCTAAGCCATCGTATTAATGTGGCTTAGGTGTTGTTATAAACAGCATTAATTCTTTATTATTTTACGATAAATGAACTCGTCATTATTTCTAAACGCTATGAAATAAACACCTGGAGTCAATGAACTAACGGTTATCGCATTTCCGTTCAAGATACCAGACTGCATAATTTCTCCCAACGAGCTAAAAACAAAGTATTCAGCACCATTCAAAGTAATAGCTGAATTAATCATGAGTACCTCATCTACTGGATTAGGATAGATGAATTGGATAGAATTATCTGACAACTCATAAATTCCTGTTGAGGCACTGCAGGAATTCGTGCAAGAACATTGCGTTGTATTGGGACCCAATAAACCTGAATTTAACAAACCATTCGGATTACCTTGCTCACAGATGTCAATATAACTATTATCCATACCTATTCTTCCAGTAGTTGAACTACTGGCAAAACCACTCACATAAAAACCTCCGCATGAACTTAACGAACCATTGATTATTCCGGCATTCACAAAATTGCCATTTACTTGAGCGATACAATTTGTTCGAATTTGACCATCACCGGAATTTACAGTGCAATTTCCGCCAATTTGTAAGAATCCGTCATTAAAAACGTACGATTTTTCACCAACTAACATATTTCCTGAAAGTGTAAAAGAATTATCATTTATGAAATTGGAATTTGCAAGGGTGAGAGTAGTTGCTTGAATAACACCGTTATTATTAAAAACTGGGCGAGGCCCCAGGCCGGTTGAATCTAGATCGATGCTGCCTGTAACAATATTAGCATAGTTATTAATGGTTGCAGTATTTCCCTGTGTTATAAAACTACCATTGTTGATTGTTCCCTCATTGTTAAAATCACCTTTATTATGGATGATTGACTGTCCAGCTCCTGTTATACTGCCATAATTATTGAAGATGCCATCATTCACCGAAACGTTACCTGAAATGGTTCCTTCATTACAGACAACACCTCCATTTTGCGTAATTGTTCCACTTATTACACCTGTGTTACTTATGCAAATTATATCACCAACAGATACAGTTAGGTTTCCAGAATACATATTACTAATTGTTTGAGTGCAAGAAGAACAATTCTGACCATAACAATCAATTGATATTATCGATAAAAGAAGAATAAGTCTTTTCATATTAATTTTTACGTATTGTTTATAACGTTTAGTGTAAAAAGCGTAGCAACGGTTTGGTAGGTTAGGGCTATGATTTTTTACACATTGTTGAACTAACCCTCCTTTCAGTCGGAGCTATTGATTAGTCTAACGCGGTTAT
>CAWUIK010000048.1:0-23512 GCA_963922585.1 uncultured Flavobacteriales bacterium
AATCTTAATTATTAGGGGGTAAAAATACGATTCACAATGTTGTTTTCAAAGATTTATTTGATGTTTGACACCTATTCTTCTTCCAAAACATTAAATCTTACTTTACAACAAACCAATTATTGAGTAATTCTTCTCTATTATAAAGCATTTCTTGATTGGTTTTATAATCTATTAGATTTTTTCCCGCATATTTTGCAATAGCATGTCCCGCAGCGGTATCCCATTCCATTGTAGGAGCAAACCTTGGGTAAACATCTGCAATTCCTTCTGCCACTAGACAAATTTTAAGAGAACTTCCCATTGAAACGATATCAATTTCATTATGTTGCGCTTTCAAGTCATTTACAAACGTTTCTGTTTCAGGACTCATGTGAGATCGGCTTCCTACAACTACAAATTTTTCACGTTGATGGGCTACAGGCAATTCCGTTGTATTCCCTTCGAAAGATTTGAAAGAACCTAGACCTTTTGCTCCATAATACAAAACACCAGTCACAGGAACATAAATCACTCCCATTAAGGGGATTCCGTTTTCAATGAGTGCAATATTTACGGTAAACTCACCATTTCTTTTGATAAACTCTTTGGTACCATCCAAAGGATCTACAATCCACAATTGTTTCCATTCTTTTCTCTCTGAATAAGGAATGGCTCTGCCTTCCTCACTCAAAACTGGAATATTGCTTTTTTCAAGATATTTCATGATAGCCAAATGTGCGTTTTTGTCAGCAAGTGTGAGCGGGGAATTGTCTTCTTTTGACTCAACTTCAATGGCACCTTCATATACTTTTAGTATTTCTTTACCGCCTTCTATTGCTGCTTCTTTGGCTAATGCTAGTAAATTTTCCATAATATTTTTCTTCAAAATTAGTTTTTTCTAGGAAGGAAATTACTAAAAACTTTAAAAACATTAAATTGTTTAAGTAAGAACTACTAAAACCTATAAACTTCATTAGGTGTAATACAATAATCCAATGGAACATCCCAATCGTTTACAAGTATTTCAGTATCAATAGGTTCAAATAGTGATAAACCAATTTTTGGTATGTCTTTTCTACATTTATTTAAAAACACATCATAAAATCCTTGTCCATACCCTACTCTATTCCCCTTGAAATCTATGCACAGCAAGGGCACCAATACAATGTCTATTGTTTCTTCAGCAACAGATATTATCGGACTTGGAACTGGAACACCGTATTTATCTTTTGAATATGTTGTTTCTCGATTGATAATCGTATGCTCAAGTCTTTTGGGGTTAAAATGAGTAATGGATGTAGCCACATCTACTTCATCTTCAAACAATCTATTTACAAATACTTCTGTTTGAATTTCATTGAGTTCTTTGATGGATAAAAATAGATGAACTAATTTTTGATGCGTTTCAAAAGTATTAAAAAAAGAAAATGCCATCTTCATCGACCACTTCTCAACCAGCGATTTGTCCAATTGATTCCTTTTTTCTAAGTATGCTTTTCTTAAACTTGATTTATCCATTAAAAAATATTTTCCTCTAGCAAAAGTTCTAATTTAATACCTCTCGAGCCTTTCAAAAGAACCAATGTGTTCTTAATTTCAGGATCATTTTTAAGATGAGCGATTGCATCTTCAACCTTTTCAAAATGCAGTTGAGATTTTTTTGTTTTGGCAAATTCAGTTCCTACAAGTATTGCTTTAATTCCATTTTCGTCCAACCAATTCACAATATTTTGATGTTCTTCTTGTGAAACTGCTCCTAATTCTTTCATATCGCCCAAAATAGCAAGTTTGTTTTCTTTTGGAATGGCTTTAAAATTTTCTAATGCAGCTTGCATACTCGTAACATTAGCGTTGTAACAATCAACAATTAATGTGTTGTTTTCTGTTTTTGTAATCTGAGATCTGTTGTTGGAAGGAACATAAGAACTTAAAGCATCACAAATGTCATTCTCATCCACATCAAAAAAATATCCTATTGCTACAGCGGCAGCAAAATTTGCCAAATTATAACTTCCCACTAAATGGGTTTGTATCTCTGGTGAATGGTAATTTCCAGCAGACCATTTAAATTTTAGAAAAGGATTCACTTCAACCAACTCACATTTTATTTGTCCAGTGCTTCCATAAGTAACCAAGTTTACTGCTGGAGCATTTTTCATTAGTAATTTATCATCTGTATTGATAAAAACTGTTCCATCTACATATTCAATAGCATCATACAATTCGCATTTGGTTTGAATGATATTTTCGAAACTACCAAACCCTTCTAAATGTGCTTTACCTATATTGGTGATTACACCAAAATTTGGTTCAGCTATTTCGCAAAGTTCTTCTATGTCATTTAATTTGTTAGCCCCCATTTCAACAACGGCTATTTCATGAGATGATCTTAATTTTAGCAGCGTAAATGGTACTCCCAAATGATTATTTAGATTTCCTTGCGTTACCAAAGTATTGTATTTTTTTTGCAATACAGATGCAATCAACTCTTTGGAAGTGGTTTTTCCGTTGCTTCCTGTAATTCCAATCACAGGGATATTAAAAAGCCTTCTATGAAATTGTGCTAAATATTGAAGTGCTTTCAATACATCTTTTACCAAAATAAATCTTTCGTCTTTTTGAAATTTAGGATTGTCAATCACTGCGTATTTAGCACCTTCTTGAATTGCTTTTTCAGCAAATTCATTTCCATCAAAATTGGCTCCTTTCAACGCAAAAAACAAACTTCCATCGATAATATTTCTTGTATCTGTACATATAACTTGATTACATACTGAAAAATATTTATGCAATTCTTTAGACTTCATTGTTTTAAATATTATAGACTTACAATGATAATCTTAAATGTATTGCAAATAAAGTCGAATTAAATTACTTTTAAAGAATAGAGTGTTGAATTTTAGAAAAACTAGATTTACTAATTGATTTATCTAGATTAACTTATTTTTCAATTTAGCAACCCTTTTAAAAATTATGCAAAAAGCTTACTTAATCTTGTTTCAAAACTTCTATTCAAAAACTCACATCACCACAACCTTTCCACTCCACTCTTTTTGTTCACCATCATGGCTAGTGGCTTGTATTGAATATAAATATATACCCCTACTCAATTTCGTTTTGTCCCAAAGTGAAAGGTTTCCATCGCTCAGGTTTTCAAAAGATTGGTTATAAACCATTTGTCCTAATTCATTGTAGAGGGAGTATGTAAGAGAAGCGGTGTTGAGTATTTTTATTTCATAGAGCAAACCATCTTTATTGGTGATGGTTGGAGCGAAAATATAAAAAGGGGTGATGGCATTAATCTTTTGGGTGGCAGTATCACTGCAAAAAGGATAGGTATCTATCGCTACCAATGTGACTTCATATTCTCCTCCTTTATCAAAAAGATAAGCAGGATTTTCGCTGTATAAAGTATCTTCATCAATGTACCAAATGTATTGGTTTGCTCCTGTGCTTTGATTGGAGAAAGAAACTTCTAATGGAATTTCTCCTTCTAGTGGTGTGGCAGAAAACTGAGCAGAAACATTGTTGATAGATGCTATGTAGATAGTACTATCCGTTCTACAACCATTGGTATCTATCACAGAAACAATATGATTTCCTTCAGGCAAAAAATAAATATGAGGATTCGGCTGCGAAAGTGTATCGTTGAGTATATAGTTGTAATAGAGATTGCATCCTGCACTGATGCTTACATGCCCCACAGTATCGCCACAAGTGGTAGCATAGGTAGTGAGTTCTTGAATTTGAGGAGGCTGTAGAATATTTATTTTTACGGGAAGTACTTTGCTGCAACTGTCGGTATTCCAAATACGGCAAGTATAGTAGTTGATAGAATCTGCTGTAACTATAGGATTGGGACAATTATAACAACTCAATCCTACCTCTGGCAGCCACTCATAATCGATACCCCCCGTGGCTTGGAGTTGTGCTTGTTCCCCTTTGCAGACGCTAACTTGCTCTGTAAGTGTGGTAGCAAATGTATCGCATGGACTGGTGTAGGCGGAATAAAAAGTAATAAAGTAATTTGAATATGCTCCATTCATTGTTGTACCAGTATATTCGAGTTCGAAGTTAAAATTTGTTGAATTATTAGCAATATGAAGACTTATATCAGATAAACCATCGGAACCACCCATAGAAAAATTAGGAATATCATCATCTAACCCAAAAAGTTGATTGTCTTGATAGTAAAAATGACCTTTGACTCCGCAACCCCAACCACTATTTACAGCATCTACATTATTTAGTTCACCAAGTAAATTACTATTTAAGTAAACTCTTGTTCCATCGTTGGACGATCCAATTCTATCAGAATGAATTGCAAACCCAACAGGATAAGAAGTTATTATTGGGTTTAAATTTTCACAATTGAATAAATTTAAGATTGAATTTTCTTTGTTATTTGTAAAAATATTTATTGCTACATCATTAAGGGTAGAATTTTCATAAATCACTAACAGATAAAAACTGCCATAGACACAATTTATACAAGGTGTTATTGGTTGTGAATTTATTGTTATTGGGTAATTTTGTTGGATAGAATAAATGTTAGATGTTACCTCAATTGCGTGTATGGAAAAATTAGGAGCAGGACTAACAGTATTATCAATAACTGGAGAGACTTGGTTGGAACTATTGAAATTGTATACAACATTATTAAATTCGATATCTGCGTTAGGTGTTTCAGAACCTATTTTATAACAAAACAGCCAAGCTTTTTTGATTACGCTATTAGGTTCTAAATAAATTTGAATATTACCCGATCCAAAACCTTGACATGACGAAAATCCTCCTCCAGTAACACCACCTTTTATTATATCTTGAAAAAAGATATCTTGACATATACCATTGTTGAAGATTGTGTTAAATATTAAAAATAGTTTTAGTAAATTAATATGTGCTAAAACTTTCACTATTTTAAAGATTTAAGTTTTTTTCAATGAGATTTCTTAAATATGCATTTTCAGCCATTAAGTGAGTAATTAGTTTTTCAGAACTTTTATCTTCAATATTTTGTTGGTTATGAATTAATGTATACGCATGTTGTATTCCTTCAGCATGTTGATTTTGAGTGATGTTAAAAACACCTTTACTGTCAAAATTTAATATTGTGCTGTAATCTGTTCCTAAAACTTCGGCTATTTGTTGAAGTCTTTTTAATGAGATGTCTGTCTCGTCTCGCTCTATTTTACTGTAACCACTCAAACTCATTTTAAGTTGTTCACTCATATAAGTTTGAGTATAATTTTTAAGTTCACGCAATTTTTTTATATTATGACCTATACTCATAGTGTAAAATTTTACCTCAAAAGTAGAAAATTATTTCTAAAAAAATATCTTCCATCAAAAATAATTTCATTTCTTAGATAAAGAATCAACTTAAAGTCTAATATTATGAAAAGAAAAATTACCCTTATTATTGTTTGTACATTACTTTCAATAATTAATTTTATTGCTCAAAATTCTTTATGGAGTTTACCTTCAAACTTTTTAGATGGAACATTTCAATTAGATGACCTCCCCGACCCCGGCAACCCCGTTTCTGCTATGCACCAAGTTGGACAAAACTGGCCAGAATATTACGATGGCAGACCCGCCAGTCATGCCTCCAATATGATGCCCGATGAAAACGGAAATATCCGTTTCTTTATTATAGACGGTTATGTCTATGATGCCAACGGAGTTCTTTTAGATATATTTACATTAAGTTTTTCTGGTGATTTATTAGATGATGAACCCATAAGAGGCTATTATGAATTTGGGATATGCCCAGTACCTAATGAATGTAACAAATATTATATCATTGGAGCGGATATTTCGAGTGGAGGTAACTTTCCCAATGGTTTCAACAATGTAGTAGCCTATGGCGTTTTCAGTTTTGAAGAAGAAAGTCCATTTCAAGCAAATGTAAATGGTGCTTTTGAGAGAGAAACATCAGATATTTTTTATTTAGAAGAAGTTTCAGACCATTTTGTCAAAGCGGGTAATTTCGATTGTAACTATTTTATGGAAATCACCAGACCTAATGACGATAATGAGCGTTTTTTATTCATCTCCAACATAGAATCTCTATTTATGTACAAAATAGACCGATACGGTATTCATTATGTTAATGAAATAGATAATGCCTATGACGACCCTCAAGTAGGAACAATTCCCAAAACTGTTGGAGATTTAGCAGTGTTTTATCTTCCCAATGAATATCTTGTAGCATGGTCTTTTAGTTCTAATGTTGGGCCAATTGGTTCTATTCCTGATAATTTTGAAATCGTAAAAGTAGTAAAACTTGACAACCTTGGTAATGTAAATAAAGAAGGTTTATTTTTCTTTCCTGTAGGTATTGATTCACTTTCTACTTATGATGTAGAAAATCCGAAAGTAACTGGGCTTGAATTTACAAGAGCAGATCCAAATTATTTATGCAATAATTGTAATCCATTTTTTCCAAATGAAACTTTAGATCATGATATTAGATTAATCATTAACCATACAGGAATATCTACTTTTAACCCTTTTTTGAGTAATAATATTGTAGTATTAGGAGTTGATTTGATAAATAATCCGGCAGAAATAGCACTGCTTAATGAACAGTTTTTTGAAGTTCCGAGTTTAAGATATTCAAATATTAAAACAGGAAATAATGGAAACCTTTATTTTGTAAATAATACAGAAGTAAATGTATTAAATCAGATAAGTCTAAATCAACAAGTTGCTGCTTCAATAAATTACTCAAGTCCACAAGCGCATTCTAATGCTACTCAAAATACTTTGGGAACAACTCAAAATTCGCTACCCAATACCATAAGAGAAAACTACTTTGATATTTATAACGCTACTTGTTGTTTTGCCCCCGAAATACACTACAAAATCTTCAATGTCTCACCACAGACTGCCACTTGGGATGGCAATACACTCAATAATCCCTTCAATAGTGATGAAATCATTATCAGAGAAACCCTCTATTTTCCTCCTGGAGCAGATGTAACCATCAAAGACATGACCATCAGATTTGACGCAGGCGCAAAAATGATCATAGATAATGGCGCAAAAGTGACACTTGAAAACACTACACTCACCAATAGATGTAATGAACTTTGGGATGGAATAGAAGTATATGGTAATGCAACAGTGAGCCATTCTTCCATATTGCAGCACGGACAGTTAATAATGGAAAATTCAGAAATAAACAATGCCAAAAAGGGAGCCATGATGTATGCAAGAACGTCAAACGGTAATGTAGATTTTTCCAGATGTGGAGGTGTTATCAAAGCAACGGAAAGTACTTTTAGAAACAACATCAAAGATGTTGAGTTTTTCCCTTTTAGTTTTTCAAATTTTAGTGCATTTACCTTTTGCAACTTCCTATCAGATGATAATATGGTAGATGGTATCAATAGCGAAGCGCATTTATCTCTTTTTGGCGTTAGAAATGTTAAAATAAAAGGATGTACCTTTACCAATAATCAGTCTAATGCTCCATACAATTTAAAAGGAACAGGTATTACTTCTTTTGATGCAAACTTTTCAGTTGATTTCGGATGTAACTCTATTTTAAAACCATGTCCAATTGCAGACCAACAAAAATCATCCTTTAATAATCTTTACGAAGGCTTATATGCGCAAGCCTCCAATCCAGTCATCTCCTTTTCGGTAAAAAACTCCACTTTTAACAATTGTTACAAAGGTATTTACATGGGAGGTGTAGATTATGCCATTATAAGAGATAATTTTTTCAATCTCGTTGAGGAACAAGATGTAAATAATTTTCCATATGGTATTTATTCACAAAGTTGTACAGGATATAGTATTGATAATAATGAAATGCTTGGCCCTAATAACGTTACTACCTTCGGTCTCATTATTAATAATAGTAATAATCAAGGAAACTCAAATGACGTAAACTTTGTTTACAAAAATGAATTTAATTCTGTAAAATATAGTAGCGTAGCTATGAATGCTAATGTAGGTTATAAAGAAACAGATTTTGGACAAATCAATACCTTTCCACGCTCAGGACTAAAATACAAGTGTAATAATTTTACAAATTCACAAGATGTAGATATATTCATCCAAGAAAATGGGGGTATTAGCCCAATACAAGGAAGATGTTTTAATCCAACTACAGGTGCTAACAATAGATTTAATAGTCCCAATGCCTCTATTGGTAATTTCTGGAACAATAATACATTATTTTTTGACATAGATTACAGATACAATTTTACACCTACAAACATTTATCAGGTAGGTACCTATAATTTTTTTACTACAGATGTAAGCGATTGTCCAACACCATTTGATGCACAGTTAAATGTTTGTCCAACCAATATGTACAAATCAACAGCAGAGCAAGGACTAAAGGATGAAATCATACTTATAGAAAATGAAATAGGTACAAAAGAGCAAAATCTAGTCAATTTTGACAATAATTATGAGGCTGTATGGAATGCCAAACAAAATGGTAATATGAGTTGGGGGAATTTCAAAAATAATGTAATGGCTATGGAGCCTATCATTAAACAAGAAAGATTGATAGCCTTTATCAATAGTAATCCTCCAGGTGGTATTGCAAAACAGATTTTGATATATAATTCACCACTTACAGACACAACACTACAAGCAGTTATTGGAAGTAATCTTAGCAACGGGATAAAAAACAATATCATCAATGCTCAAAACCTTAACTCAAAAAACGAAAGAGTCAATAGAGAACTTGATATAGATTATTTGTATGCAGAAAAAACTAGTTATACCAATGAATTGATTAGATTCTATATTCATGATGATGAAAGTAAAATGGACTTGGAAAAATTAGATGAATTTTTGAAACAAAATAATGATGTTTATTGTAAATGTCAATCTGTAAATGTTAAAATTGCAGATAGAAAATATAATGAAGCTCAATTACTTGTTGATAGTTTAAAAACTATAGATAATGGTAAATTTGATGATTTTTGTAGTTTCAGAGAACAGTTAATAGACTTTGCCAATCAAGTTGAAAACTGCTTCATCATTAAGCAGGACACCATAAGAAAACAAAGAGTTGAATTAATAGCTAATAAAGGTTATGGTGAGAGAACATGTTTTGCAGCAAATATATTATTAAATAGAATATTTGAGTATGATTTTCAAGAAGAAAAACCTCAATTCAATGTAAGTAAAAGTTTTGGTTCTTCTAATAATGAAATTACTCAATTTGATGAAGAAACAACAATAGAAATGTACCCCAATCCAACAAATGGAATCGTAACATTTGAATTAGACTTTGTAAGTTATGAAAATATTGCGATTGAAGTATATAATCTACAAGGACAAATGGTAATAGCAACCAGCATTGATAGTCAAGAAAGTTACATTGATTTATCAAATTTAAATGATGGTTTGTATTTCATCAAAACAAAATTGTCAGAAAATGAAACTAAAGTTACAAAGATGATTTTAAGAAAATAAAAAATAAAGGAAAATATAATTAATCAAAGAGTTGTGGTAATAATTTTTGCTGCAACTCTTTTTTTTAACTTCATCTGGATTGAAATTAATCGAGGATATTAGTAAAAAATTAGAAAATACTTTAATTAGTTTATAAAAATCAATTATTCTAGATTAGAACCTTTAAATAAGGCATCTACGAAAAGTGTTTTATTAAAAACTTGTAGATGCTCTATTCCTTCGCCCACACCAATATATTTGACTGGGATTTTGAATTGATCACAAATTCCTATTACCACTCCGCCTTTTGCTGTTCCATCAAGTTTGGTTAGTGCTAGTGAAGTCACTTCAGTAGCAATCGTAAATTGTTTCGCTTGTTCTATAGCATTCTGTCCTGTACTTCCGTCTAATACTAACATTACATCATGAGGAGCATTGGGAACCACTTTTTGCATTACATTTTTAATTTTCGTCAACTCATTCATTAAGTTCACTTTGTTATGTAATCTTCCTGCAGTATCGATAATAACCACATCTGCACCTTGTGCTTTGGCACTTTGAAGCGCATCAAAAGCAACAGAAGCAGGATCTGCTCCCATACCTTGTTGTACAATAGGAACATCCACTCTCGAAGCCCATATTTTCAGTTGTTCGACTGCCGCTGCTCTAAACGTATCAGAAGCTCCAAGAACTACTTTGTAGCCTTGTTTTTTAAGTTGGTAGGCTAATTTTCCAATGGTTGTGGTTTTTCCTACACCATTCACACCTACTACCATCAAAACATAAGGTCCATTCTCTACTTTGGGAATTGTAAAATCTATCGCATCTTCATTTTTGGATTCATCTAAAAGAATTGAAATTTCTTCTTTTAGGATACCTTTTAAATCTTTGGTACTGACATATTTTTCTACAGCAACACGTGCTTCGATTTTTTTAATGATTTTTAGGGTAGTTTCAACACTTACATCTGAGGAAACTAAAATTTCTTCCAAATCATCTAAAACCTCATCATCTACAGTAGATTTACCTGCAATAGAGGATGCTATCTTGGAGAAAAAACTTTTTTTAGTTTTTTCAAGACCTTGATCTAAATCGTCTTTTTTTTCTTTGGTAAAAAAATTTTTCCAACTCATTAGTTAGCTATTGTTTTTAACGAACAAAAGCTTCTTCCCAAAATTAAGGAAGAAGCTTGTTCAATATTTTTTATTTAAAGAGTACAAGACTAGTTACTAGACAACCAATCTTTTACTTTCTCGTTCAATACGATTTCTTCTTTGAATGAATAAGCTCCTGTTTTTGGAGATTTTACCATTTTGATAACTTTAGAATGGTTTTTACCACCACCTTTTTGTAACGATGCTACTACTTTCTTTGCCATTTCTCAAATATTATTTAATTTCTTTATGAACTGTATATTTTTTCAAAACAGGATTATACTTTCTCATCTCCAATCTGTCTGGAGTGTTTTTTCTGTTTTTTGTTGTAATGTATCTAGATGTACCTGCCATCCCAGACTCCTTGTGTTCTGTACACTCAAGAATTACTTGAATTCTATTTCCTTTACTTTTTGCCATTGCTCAAATGTATTTTTCTTATTACGGGGTTGCAAAGATAAGTTTTTTTTTGTTATTCCTAACATTTATTAATTAATTATCTCAATTTTTTTAGTCACTTGATAATTTCCTCCCTTTATCACAACAAAATAAACTCCGTTTTCATATTTCGAAACGTCCACATTTAAATTATTTGAATCAATAAAACTACTGTATATCTGTCTTCCAGAAACATCTAATACCATAATTTCAGAAGGAGATGTTATACTTGAATCAAATGAAATATTAAAAACGCCATTAGAAGGATTTGGAAATATAGAAAAGCTATTTTCAATTTGCGCCACACTTAAACAATTGTCAATAGTCACAACCAAAGTATCACTTCCTTCACAATCACCGGATGTTGCAGTAAGAATGTAAGTTTGAACATCACTAGAAACAAAAGGACCTACTTGTATTGATTCTGATAACTGACCTGTATTCCATAAATAATAATCGTAAGTTCCAGCAGTAAGCAATAGATCTTGATTCAAACAAAGTGTTGTATCATTTCCTAAATTAACTACTAAATCACCAACAGTAAATAGTATAGTATCCGAACTTGGACAATTTGAAAGTGTTACATCGACATAAACTTGATAAACACCATTATTTAGTGTATCAGAATCAACTTCATAAACTGATGAAGAAGATAAATTACTCCAAAGGTATGTGTCATATCCAGCACCTAAATCAAATGTTAAAAATTCACCTGCACAAATAGATGTATCTGCTCCTATAAATACAGTTGGGTCTGTTACATTTACATCAAATCCACATGTTAGATTTATATTTGATGTGGTCCATGAAGGAAAAAACACATTATAATCTGCACTAACATTTAAAATACCGCCCGTATTATAGACATAAAAAGTATCTGATGTTGGCACACCTCCATCACCATAATCAAAGTTATTGAGTGAAAATATACCTGAATAAACAGAGAAATTTGGGTTATAAAACTTATTAGCCAAAACAGGGCTTCCTCCTTCTAAACTTACATCTAATCTGATGGTGTCATTCATACAAAAAGCAGTATCATTAGTAATAACAGTTCCCTCAACTTCGTAGGATACAATAGGTTGAAAAATCATATCGAAATTCCATCCATTACCAAAAGGGAAACATTTATACCAACCATCATATTGTGGATCAGTTACCCCTCTGTAATATGTATAAGACAAATCTTCTGCAGCACCATTGCCATCTGCATTTCTAACTAAAAACATATCAGAACCACTTAGATTTTGAATTGTAATGATATAATCACCTTCAATATAATGTCCGGAGCTAAAGTTCACCGTATTTCGAATAGCATTTGAATTCATTGAGCCTCCATATCCTGCAACTAAAGGCATATTGTATATTACTGAATCTATTTGAACACCAGGTAATCCTAGTGCATTTGCTTCAAACAATCTACAAACAACAGTATCAGCATTTCCAGAAAAAACAAAGCCATTAAAACTAAAACCTAATAGAAAAATAGAATCTGGAGCCTCAAATCTTTGGCCATAACCAGCATACCCAAAACTACCTCCATCATTTGAATGATTCATAGAAATAGTAGTGTAAGTTTGTGTTTTAGAATTTGTATATTTTACTGTATCTACAACAGTCAAATTACATCGAACAGTATCTTGCCCATGACTTAAAAAAGTCACAAGAAACAAAGCACTAAAAAAAGTAGCAATTCTTTTCATAAAGATTAGTATTTAAAATAGATAGTAAAGATATGAAAAATCTCAACTTTAATTAAAATTATTGTTTAATAAAGCTTTCTTCCTTCATCAAAAGCTCAATTTCTTGGATGGCTCTAGGAATACAATCAGATAAATTAACTGGTCCTTGTTTAGTTATTAAAATGTCATCCTCAATCCTAACGCCAATATTCCACCACTTTGGGTCACAGGGAGAATTTTCTGGAATGTAAATACCCGGTTCAACTGTAATTACAGAATTTTCTGTCAATTTTCCATATGTACCTAAATCATGAACATCCAATCCTAAATAATGACTGGTTCCATGCATAAAATATCGTTTCAACTCCAAAGGTGTTTTTATAATTCCCAATTTCATCAAACCTTGAGACAAAACGGTTGTAGCTGCAACATTTGGATCCCAAAAACTTCCTCCCACTCTTGCTGCTTCTATACCCGCATTTTGCGCTTCCAAAACCAGATTATATATTAATGCTTGCTCTTCACTAAACTTTCCATTGACAGGAATTGTTCGTGTGACATCCGCTGTGTAGCCATGATATTCTGCACCAACATCAGAAACCAAAAGATTATCTCCTGTCATGGTTTTTCTATTAGTTTGATAATGTAAAACGCAAGAATTTTGACCACTACCTTGAATACTAGGAAACCCAGGATATTCGGCACCATTTAGTTTAAAAACAAACTCAATAATAGCTTCACTTTGATATTCTGTCATCCCTGGCTTAATTGATTTCATCAATTCAATTTGAGCCAAACAAGTAATATTTATAGCTTTTTTAAGTAAAACTAATTCTTCCTCCTCTTTAATCTCCCTTAACTTGGACATCCAAACATTAAATTCATTTCTTTTAATTTTTTCATCCTTAGCCATAAATAAATGCGCTTCCAATTGTTGACGCAAATTGTACATATCTTCTTTATCAAATGGATTATCTTTCAAACCCTCTGTAGCTATAGAATAGGTTATTAAATCAAATTTATCAAAATTTAATTCTAATTTTTTAAAATCTTTATTTGACAAAACAGTATTGATTTTAAATTTTTCTTTAACACCTTCTATTCCCAATCGAGAACCATCCCAAACTTCAGCATCAGGATTTCTATCTTGTACAAAAGCTACTTCATTTGTGAACTTTCCATTGATTTGAATCGGATTAGAAAAGACCATAAGTATTGTGTTGGGTTCTTTAATTCCAGTGAGATAGTAAAAATTAGGATCTTGATGATATTCGTAATTCACATCATTTGACCTATTTCTAATAGGGTTTGAAAAGAATATAGCAACACTATTATTGGGCATTAATTTTCTCAGTTCATCTCTTTTCCTTTTATGAAATTCAGATGTTAAAAAATCGTTTTCATAGAGTTCTACTTTTATTTCTTTAACTTTAGAAGATTCTAAATCCTGTCCAAAAATCAAAGAAAAAGTAAAAACTAATAAGAAAAATACTGAAAATTGTTTCATATCAATAGGGTATATAAAAAAAAATCACGCCAATTGGCGTGATAAATATACAATAATTATGCTAGATAATTAACCTTTCATTTCTTTGAGAACAGCAGAAATACCTTTCTTGTTGATGATTCTTAAACCAGCAGCAGAAACTTTCATTGTAATCCATTCATTTGTTTCAGGAACAAAGAATTTTTTAGTCAACAAATTTGGATAAAATTTTCTTTTGGTCTTTCTATTAGAGTGTGACACGTTATTACCTGTCATTACTTTTTTTCCAGTTATTTCACAAACTCTTGCCATTTTATATCTATATTAAAGTGTAATTTCTATTATTTCCCATTTTTGGGACGGCAAAGAAAGTAATTATTTTTGATATAACCAAAGAAGTTTTTGTAAAATCAACTTTTTTTAAAATTTTTTTAAAAAATCTTATAATGACAAACCTTTCTAACCAAATAACTCTTTTAAATTAGTTGATAACAAAAGTACATTTTTTTAAACTTTAGATACATTTTTGTCTACAAAATAGTAAATTACTATATCTTAGCTGTCAACATAAATATACTTAAAAACAATGCAATTGAAACTTCAATTAAACAAAAATATGATTCTTTTATTCTCAATAGTTTTATTTAGTTATTGTGACACAAAAAACAAGGAGGTTCATGAAGAGAAAAATAAAACTGAAGTAAATCCAGTAGAGAATTTAGAAATCAATATTTCTGAAGAACAATTAGAAGAATGTATTAATAAAGGAATTTATTATCTAAATGAAGTGGATGTTTCTACTTACAAAAAAATCAATACTCAATATTTTCATCAAGTCATAGACTATATAGATACAACTGCACAAGAAATTGAAAAGGAATTTGAAAAATTAAACTATATTCTTGAAGTAGATGGTTCTCACCTTTATTCAAACGAACAATTAGATAGTATTATTTTTAAAGCAAATACTTTAAAAAAAGAACTTATTAAGTTTGAAAAATCAGTAGTAGGATTCGTATTTTTACATACTTTCTTAAACAAACAAGATACAATTAGTGCAATTATTATTGCGAATGCTGATTGTTCAAAATCTGAAGCAATTAAAGTAAAAACTTTGACTGATATTGAACCGAACTATTACAAACAAAAAATTAGAAACATAGAAAAGTAAAAATTAAGTAAGAAATAAAAATATATTATTTATGGCAAAGAAAACATCAGAAAAAACAACCCTTAAAAAACCAAATATAATTACAGTTAAATCAGAAAAATTTCTTGAAAAATATATTAACAATGCTTCCCCTACTGGATTTGAATGGGAAGGACAAAAATTATGGTTGGAATATTTAAAACCATACATAGATGAAAGTTTTGTCGATACATATGGAACCGCAGTTGGAGTAATCAATCCAAAATCAAAATATAAAGTTGTTATTGAAGCTCACGCTGACGAGATTAGTTATTTTGTTCATTACATAACTAATGATGGATTTATATACTTAAGAAGGAACGGAGGGAGTGATCATCAAATTGCACCTTCAAAAAGAGTAAATATTCATACTGACAAAGGAATTGTTAAAGGAGTTTTTGGATGGCCAGCAATACACACAAGAGGGGGGGGAACAGAAACACCACCAAAATTAGATAATATATTTTTGGATTGTGGCTGCAGCAACAAGGAGGAAGTTGAGGCTTTAGGAGTGCATGTAGGCTGTGTAATAACTTACGAAGATGAATTTATGATTCTGAATAAAAAAAATTACTTGGGTAGAGCTCTTGACAATAGAATTGGAGGATTTGTAATTGCAGAAGTAGCAAGAAAATTAAAGGAAAACAAAGTAAAACTTCCATTTGGTTTGTATATCGTCAATGCAGTACAAGAAGAAATTGGTCTACGAGGTGCCGAGATGATAGCAGAAAGAATCAAACCTGATGTTGCAATCATCACAGATGTTTGTCATGATACCAACACGCCTATGATAAAGAAAATAGAACAAGGTGATTTATCAATTGGGAAAGGGCCAGTTCTTTCTTATGGACCAGCGGTACAAAACAATTTATTGAGATTTGCGATCAAGCAAGCTGAAAATGCTAAAATACCATTTCAAAGATTAGCAGCATCAAGAAGCACAGGAACAGATACTGATGCTTTTGCTTATAGCAATAGCGGAGTTGCTTCAATGCTGGTTTCAATGCCATTGAGATATATGCACACCACAGTTGAAACATGTGCGAAAGAAGATGTTGAAAACGTAATCCGATTGATTTATGAAATCATAACAAATTTAGAATCTGGGCAAGATTTTAGATACATTCAATAAAAATAAATTATTTTTTGTGTCCAAAAATTCTTTATCTATACTTTTTAAGTATGTTTTTATCAAATATTTAAATCAAAAACTTGTGGTTTAGATTTATTTAAATATTTTTGTACTATGAATAAAATGATAAGATACATTTCAGCATTTGTTATTACATTACTAATGACAAGTATTTCTCATGCTCAATATAATCAAGATTTTGGATTTCGTCTTGGTGCTTCTAATTATCTTGGAGATATTGGTGGTGACGAACTTATTGGAAGAGGGTTTATTTTAGATTTGAAACTTCAAGAAACCAATTTAGTTGCCGGTATTTATGGTAGATACAAATTTAACGGATATTTTGGAGTTCATGCAAGTTTGAATATTGGAAAAATATCTGGTGAAGATCAATTATCTTCTAATCCAGGAAGAAATACAAGAAATTTAAGATTTAAAAACAATGTTAAAGAACTTTCTGTAAGAGGTGAAGTTTATATATTTGAATTGAATGACGTAGGGAATAAAGGTAGATATTGGGTTGATATGAAAACATACGGTCACGCTGGATTGACTGTTTTCCACCACAATCCAAAAGGTAGAATTGATGGGACAGCTGATTGGCACAAACTTCAACCACTTCAAACGGAAGGAGTTTCATACAGCAACTGGGCATTTGGAATTCCAATGGGAGTTGGTTTGTATTTTACTTACAAAAGAAAACACAGATTTGGTTGGGACATGACTTATACAACTACTTTCAGTGATTATTTGGACGATATAAGTTCTTTTTATGCAGACCCTACTAATCTAGCTTCAGATTTAGCAAGAGATTTAGCAAATCAATCTGCACTTACAGATGCAGACCCTGCTTTATTAGCTAACTTTACTCCTGGAGACAGAAGAGGTGATCCTACAGATAATGATGGATATATGTTTACTACATTTTCATACGGATATGTAATTAGAGGGAAATCTAATTTTTATACTCAAAATTACGGTTGGTTAAGTGGAAGAAAGAAAACAGTAAGAAAGGTAAGAGCGAAATTTTAAAAATATTTCTTTTTTTAAAGTTACCTTTTTATTTTTTTTGCGTCTTTAAATTATGAAATCAAAAATATTATTTTCCTTTCTACTCCAATTTTTATATTCCTATAATTTTTCTCAGTTTGCTAAAGACGGTGATGTAACTATTTCCAACAATTCTATCGTAAATGAATATACTTTCTTAACTGCTAATGTAAATATAGGAAGTACATCGATTACGGTTAATAATTCCGCTCTTAATTCAAATGGAATTTTTTCTAGTAATCTTAGTTCGGGAGATTTGATTTTGATAATTCAAATGCAAGGTTTGACTGTTGACCAAAGTTCTCCTAATTTAAATTACGGGAGCATTACCAACTACAACTCTTGTGGAAATTACGAGTATGCAGAGGTACAAAGTGTTCCGAATGGTCAAACCATAAATTTAAGATGTGGGTTAAAATTTTCATACTCATCTAGTGGCAAAACTCAAATCATAAGAGTTCCTCGTTATAATAACTTAACTATAAATTCTACAATAACTGCCCCCGCTTGGAATGGATCTACTGGTGGGATTGTTGTAGTTGAAGCAAATGAAGATATCATTATAAATAATGCTGGAAATATTGATGTAACAGGTTTAGGATTTAGAGGTGCACAAAGAGAAATCAACAATGCTTTTTTTGGTGCAGGATTTATTTATAGTAATGTTGCTCAGGAGGGAGCTCCTAAAGGTGAAAGTGCATTCGGATTTACTTCAGAATATAACAATATAAACGGTGTATACTGTTATGGTGCTATTGCAAACGGAGGTGGTGGAGGAAATGGTCATAACTGTGGTGGCGGTGGCGGTGCTAATGGAGGTGATATTACTAACTGGCAAAATGGTGTTGGCGTTCCTAATCCAAGTTTTAATGCAGCTTGGGCACTAGAATCTCCTAGTATTTCAGGTGTAATAGCTTCAGGTGGTGGAAAGGGTGGTTATTCTTTCTCAGGAAATAATGGAAATCCATTAACAACAGCTCCAGGGAGCACTTCTTGGGCAGGAGACAACAGACGTAATTTAGGTGGAAGAGGTGGAAGACCTTTGGATTATTCAATAGGAAAAATATTTATGGCTGGTGGAGGTGGAGCTGGAAACATGAATGAATCTATAAGTACTGGTGGTAGTGGTGGAAATGGTGGCGGTATTGTTTTAATTCATTGTCGAGGAAATCTTTCTGGCACTGGAAATATAAACGCTAATGGATTAAATGGAGTTTCTTCATCATCTACCAATCCTCCGTTTGGAGGAATTGCTGGTACTGATGGTGCAGGTGGAGGTGGTGCAGGTGGAACAATTATTTTAGATGTAGTCGGAAACCTTAATGGTATCAATTGCAATGCAAATGGCGGTAATGGTGGTAATCAGATAATTGTTCCTGGAACATTTTTCTTTGGAAGTTTTACAGAAGCCGAGGGACCTGGAGGTGGAGGAAGTGGAGGATTTATTGGGCATACCAATGGAACTATAACTGTATCAATTAATGGAGGTATAAATGGCACTACAAATTCTTCTACAATGTCAACTTTTCCATCTAATGGAGCGACTTCAGGAGGAGTGGGGTCTTTAGTCAATAATTTAACATCACCCTTTCTGTTGGAAGCAATTCATGATACAATTTGTGCAGGAAACTCAGCCACAGTTGGTGTTTCTGTTAATGGAACATTACCTCCTGGAACCAACTTAATTTGGTATGATGCACCCGTAAATGGTAATTTCATTGGTGCAGGTAGTAGTTTTACTACAGGAAATATTTCAAACGATACTACTTTTTATGTAGGAACATGTCCAGGTTTTTATACCATCCCAGTTACAGTAACTATCGGAGCTAGTTTTTCTTTTAACGATAATAATATTATCTTAAGTGATGAAAATTGTGGACAAAGTGATGGAAGTATTTCAGGGATTACTATTACAGGAGGTGTATTACCATTACAGTATGAATGGAATGGAGTTCTTGCTGCTTCACAAGATTTGAATAATGTTGAGGCTGGTACTTACACACTTGTAGTTACAGACAACAATGGATGTGCTTCAACAATAGGGACTTACACAGTTGGAGAAAATACAGGACCTGTAATTGATGATACTTTTCTTTTAACTGAAAATGATCATTGTAATCAAAATTTAGGCGAAATATCTGGAATAACTGTAATTGGAAATGCTCCTATTACTTACTCATGGGACAGTTTGACTGAAACAACTTTAGACATTTCTAATCTTGGATCAGGAACCTATACTTTAACTGCAATAGATCAATTTGGATGCAGCACCGAATCCAATCCAATTGAAATAGATAATATTGATGGGCCTAGTATTGATGCTAATAATTTAATTATATCTCCAAGTGCTTGTATAGATAACAATGGAACTATTAGTGGTTTATCAGTAAACGATCCTTCTGGTGAAGGGGTAAGTTATTTTTGGTATGAATCTCCTGAAAATCTATTAGACTTAGATAGTTTGAATTCTGGAAATTATCATTTAGTTGTCACTGACACCTATGGTTGTTTTGATTCCATTGGTCCAATTGTCATTCCCTATATAGGTTACCCAACCGCTGGATTTTCTATCAGTTCTTCTCCATCTTTAATTAATGACACTGTTTTCTTTACAAACAATTCATCAATTGACGCAGTGAATTTTGAGTATACTTTAAGCGATGGGAATATAGTTTTGGATTCTAATACTTTTGAAATTTTTTCTGAAATTGGAGAATATGAGGTTTGCTTATTGGTATCAAACAATTTCGGTTGTGAAGATTCTATTTGCCAAACAATTATAGTTAATGAAAATCCAATTGAGATTGTTGTTCCTAATGTTTTTACACCTAATGGAGATGGAGAAAATGATACATTTTCAATCCAAGGAATGGAAAATTTTTTAGGCGACTATAGTTTGAGTATTTTCAATAGATGGGGTAATCTTATTTTTGAACAAGAAGCCTATTTGAATAATTGGGATGGAAAAAATGCCAATGGAAAAAAAGTACCAGACGGAACATATTTTTATATTCTTAAACCCACAATCGATGAAACAAAAGAAACGATTACAGGGTATGTAATGCTAAGTAGATAGTTTTTCAATTTCTTCTACTAAATATTTAGTTAATTGATTTCGTGAGTATTTCTCTGTGTTTGTAAATTCAAAAACAGGAGTTTTACCTTCCAAAAGTTGTACTAAGAAGTTTTTTAGTTCTATTTTATTATCATGACTTATTACGATACCACTTTTAGTTTCTCTAATTAATTCAGCTAAATCTCCATCATGAGGAGCAAGCGCTACAATAGGTCTTTGTGCTGCTAAATATTCAAACACTTTTCCTGTAAGAATTCCTTTGGCATTGGGTGTATCATTGACAATTAATAATAACACATGTGATTTCTTTTGTTCAATTAAAACTTCGTTATGAGGTAAATATTCAACTTTTCTAACCAAATCAGAAAGTTGGTAATTTTCTAAAAGTTCAGAAATAGAATAATCTACCTTACTTACTAACTTTAACTCTAACCTTTGATCTAAATCTGGATATAATTGTTTTATTTCACTAAGTGTTTGTAATAAAAGTTCTGGATTTCTAGTTTTGGTAAAAGAGCCTATATGTGCTATAGAAATTTTTTCATCCAATGGAACTGCTTCTTTAATCACATCATCTTCATCGAATCCATTGGTGATTGTAACACATTTCTTTGCTCCTAACTCTTCGAGTTCTTGGGAAAGTGTTTGCCCTACGGAAATACATAAATCAGCATTTTGTAAAACAGACTTTTCTAATCTTTTGTGCTTTTTATCTGCCCAAGATGATAACTTCAAATCTTTATAAAAATCAATATTTGTCCAAGGGTCACGAAAATCAGCAATCCACTTGATATCGTATTTCTTTTTTAAAGCCAATGCTATCAAGTGCATAGAATGTGGTGGTCCAGTGCTGATAATTACATCAATTTTATTTTTTTCGATATAATCTGACAAATATTTGACACTTGGTTTTATCCAAAACTTTCGTGCATCAGGAATAAAAAAGTTTCCTCTAATCCAAACGGATAGATTTTTAAGTTTTGACTTCTTGGTTTTTTGTTCTGTCAAAAAACCTGTATTCACCTTTTCCTTTTCCCCTGTTATCTTTTTATAAAAATGATAAGGTTCCCAAATTTCCGTTTTTAATACTTCTAATCCTTGGGGAATTTCTTTTTCTAATGAAAAATCCTCGCTTGGAATTTCTCCATTACTGTGAGTATATACAATAGGCTGAATACCAAAATCTGGCAAATACTTTACAAATTTAAGCCAACGTTGCACACCTGCTCCTCCGCTGGGTGGCCAATAATACGTAAGTATTAGAACCTTTTTGGTAGAGTTCATTTTCACTACGCTACTTCTGATTTTGTTGGCTTATCTAAAACCTCTTTCAAATCAAATTTTGAGATTAACTCTTTTTTCTTAATGGAAAAGTAAACACCTAAAACTACTAATCCTATAGTAATCAATGATGCTATTAATGCAATGGTATTCCCTGTACTATATGACTTCAATGAATATTCAAAAACGATTTCGTGCTTTCCTGCTGGCACATTAAGACCTCTTAAAATATAGTTTGTTCTAAAAATATCGGCAGGTTTTCCGTCTATTGTTGCTTTCCATCCTTTTTCATAAAATATTTCTGAAAACACCACTAATTGATTAGCACTACTGTTAAACGAGTAACTTAATTTATTAGGTGCATAAGATATCATTTGAATAGTTGCATCAGTAGTTCTTGGTGAGAATTGCCCCACTTTATCTTTATATCGTTTATCTATAATGGTTACTTCTGCAGGATTAAATCCTTTATATTTATTCATTGCTAACATCTCTTCATCCGCATTTTCTACATATTTCACATCGTTAACTATCCAAGCATTTCCTAAAGCAGTTTGCCTTTCTTGATATATAATAGTGTCCTTTCCTGTATAAGGACTTTTAGTTTGTCCTATTATATATTTTGTGTTAAGCATATCCAAGACTTTTTCGTTCTTTCTTCCAATATGGAATTCAATCATTTCTTGGTATTTTTTCAACTTGGCTCCATGGTACCCCCCTATCGATTTGTGAAAGTAACTGGTTCTTGTACTATTAAATGTGCTCTCTATTTGTGAAAAAACCTTGTAATTAGTATTTGCATTCAAGGTAGAAAACTCTACCGATTCTCGTTCTGGCAAAGTTAAGGCTTCTCCTTTTTCTGCTTGTGCTTCAGTTATTGCTTTTGTTATTTTTTCTTGTAATTCTGGGTGTGTTTTTACCTCGTTTGCCTTAATAGCATAATCCACATACATCGCATCAAATGCAAGAAGTTCCTTTTCTTTTTCTTTCCAAGATAAATATTCCCCTGTTACATCCTTTTCATTATTCAAATACCTTTTGGCAACTCCTCCTACATCAATCAAAATAAATATAGCCATTCCAATTCCTAACACAGTTGATTCTATCTTTTTGTTGATATACAAAAGAATCAATACCAAAGACACGATAATAAAAAACAAACTTCTTTTAGCATCTTTTCTAAATTCTGTCTTTCTAAATTCTTTTATTGGTGGAACACTTGACTCTAATACAGAAATATACATTGCCTTGTCTTGAGGGCTTAAATTAGCATCATTTTCTATTTCTATTCTTGTTACATCAAACGACATTCTTTCACTAGAACTTAAGAAATTGAAAAAGCTATCTGGCGTAGATATAATTAATAGAAATCCTACTAATACAACCCCAGAAGTAATGTAAAAAGATTTTATCTTCGCTTTTATTTCATCTCTATTGTCAATCAATTTTTTCAAGAAAATAACACCTATAAATGGCAAACAGAACTCTGCTACCACTAAAATCATAGTCACTGCTCTAAATTTGGCATAACCAGGGAAATAGTTCACAAAAAACTCCGTAAAGCCCATTAAATTTTTACCCCAAGCCAGCATTACAGTTATTACAGTTACAAACAG
>CAWUIK010000049.1:0-21760 GCA_963922585.1 uncultured Flavobacteriales bacterium
GACTTTACTCACAAAAAAAATACTGCTTTTGAAGATTCTGGTTTTGTTTCTTTTGATTTTGTTGATGGAGGAATGGGATGCCTGAATTATTCAACCTCAGTTTGGAATCAAAATCTAGAAAGCAGTATGACTATTGTTGGGAGCAAAGGGAGTGTAAAGATTGGAGGACAATATATGAATGAAGTGGAATATTGTCATATTGAAAATTACGAAATGCCAGAATTAAAGGCTTCTAATCCTCCAAATGATTATGGTCCTTATAAAGGTTCTGCAGCAAACCATCATTATATCATTGAAAATGTTGTAGATACCTTAAAAGGTAGGACAACTGCTACAACCAATGCTTTAGAAGGTTTGAAAGTAGTTGATATTATTGAAAGAATATACGAAGTTAGAGACAAACAAGGATATTAAATTAACTAAAGAGTTTTTTGAACTCATTATAAAATAAAAATTATGTATAATAAATTAGTAAACAAAGAGGCAAAACTTGCTGTAATAGGTTTAGGATATGTAGGTTTACCAATTGCACTAGAATTTGCTAGAAAAATTAAAGTGATTGGTTTTGATATAAACCAAAAAAGAGTAGACATGATGCGAAACAATATCGATCCAAGTAACGAATTGGAAGCGAGTGATTTTGAAGGTTGTGACATACACTTTACTGCCGAATTAGAAGAGTTGAGAGATGCAAACTTCTTTATCGTTGCTGTACCTACTCCAATTGATGCGAGTAATGAACCAGATATAAGACCTCTTATAGGAGCTTCAACTACTGTTGGTAAAGTTTTGAAAAAAGGAGATTACGTTGTTTATGAATCAACTGTATACCCTGGATGTACAGAGGAAGATTGTATACCAGTTTTAGAGGAAATGAGTGGATTGAAATGGAAAGAAGATTTCAACGTTGGATATTCTCCAGAAAGAATCAACCCAGGAGATAAAGTAAATACACTAGCAACAATAGTTAAAGTTTCGTCTGGAGATACACCAGAAAGTGCTCAAGAAATTGCAAAAACGTATGAGTTAGTTGTTGAAGCAGGAGTTCATAGAGCAGCATCTATAAAAGTAGCAGAAGCTGCGAAAATTATTGAAAACACTCAAAGAGACGTTAACATTGCATTAATCAACGAACTTTCAATTATTTTCAACAGAATGGGAATCAATACTTATGAAGTTTTGGAAGCTGCCGGAACTAAATGGAATTTCTTGAAATTCTTCCCAGGATTGGTTGGTGGACACTGTATTGGCGTAGATCCTTATTATTTGACGCACAAAGCACAAAGATTAGGGTATCACGCAAAAATTATCAACTCTGGACGATATGTTAACGACAGTATGGGATTTTATGTTGGGAAACAAACCGTTAAAAAAATTCTTGCTAAAGGAAAAAGCATAATCGATTCTAGAATTTTGGTAATGGGTGCTACTTTCAAAGAAGATGTAAGTGATATTAGAAATTCCAAAGTTATTGATGTCGTTAAAGAAATAGAATCTTTCTCGTGTAAAGTTGAAATAGTTGACCCACACGCTGACCCTGAAGAATATAAACATGAATATGGGCATGATTTAGTGGCTGCGCCAACTGGAAAATACGATGCTATCATCGTTGCTGTAAATCATAAAGATTATGTTGCTATGACTGAAAATGATTTTAAAAATCTATTGACAGACAAAGGAATTTTAGTTGATATTAAAGGTATTTATCGAAATAAAATTAAAGATATAGACTATTGGAGCCTGTAGCGCTTCGCACTGTTTATTAGTTTGTGGTTTGTTGTTCAAAGTTTTTTTAACCAACAGCCAACCACTAAGAGCTAACCACTAACTACTAAAAAAAAAAAATAATGAAAAACATTTTAATCACAGGAGGAAGCGGTTTTATTGGGTCTCACTTGGTGAGGTTAATGGTGAATAAATACCCTGAATACAACATTGTAAATTTAGATAAATTGACGTATGCTGGTAATCCTGAAAACCTTGTAGATGTTGAAAATAAGCCTAATTACACTTTTGAAAAGGTAGATATTGTTGATGACAATGCAGTTTTTGATTTGTTTCACAAATACCTATTTGAAGGCGTAATTCATCTTGCAGCAGAATCTCATGTAGACAGGTCTATTAGTAATCCAAAGGAGTTTATTATGACAAATGTTGTTGGAACATTAAACCTTCTTAATGCTGCAAAAGATATTTGGAAAGATCATTTTCAAGACAAAGTTTTTTACCATGTTTCAACTGATGAAGTTTATGGTTCTTTAGGTGGTGAAGGTTTTTTCTATGAAGATACTGCATACGATCCTAGAAGTCCTTATAGTGCCTCAAAAGCAAGTTCAGATCATATTGTTAGGGCCTATTTTCACACATATGGAATGCCAATTAAAATTTCTAATTGTAGCAACAATTATGGTTCGCATCAGTTTCCTGAGAAATTGATTCCTTTGATGATTCACAATATTAAAAACAATAAACCGTTGCCTATATACGGAGAAGGACTTAACATAAGAGATTGGTTGTGGGTTGTGGATCACGCGAGAGCAATTGATGAAATTTTTCACAAAGGAAAACTAGGTGAAACCTATAATATTGGTGGGCATAACGAATGGAGAAACATTGACTTAGTTCACTTACTATGCGATACAATGGATGAAAATTTAGGAAGAGAAAAAGGAACTTCTAGAGGCCTCATCACATATGTTAAAGATCGTGCTGGACATGATATGAGATATGCAATTGATGCTTCAAAAATTAAAGACGATTTAGGATGGGTTCCTTCTGTTACTTTTGAAGAAGGTTTGTCTAAAACTGTAGACTGGTATTTAGAGAATGAATCTTGGCTCAACAATGTTACATCAGGAAGTTATCGTACTTATTACGAAAGTCAGTACGACAAAAGATAATTAAATTATGGGCATTTTTGGTAGGTTATTTGGAGGTAAAAAAGAAAAAGATTTAGACCCTGCAGATCTTTCAATTCTTGGTGTTGATGTACATTCACATTTGATACCAGGTATTGATGATGGCGCCAAAACTATTGAAGATTCCTTAAATTTATTAGCTGAATTTGAGGCGTTAGGTTACAAAAAAGTAATTACGACACCCCACATAATGAGTGATTATTACAAAAACACACCAGAAATTATCTTAAAAGGTCTAGAGGAAGTCAGAAAGACAAAGAACGAAAAAGGACTAAAAATTGAAATTGATGCAGCTGCAGAATATAATTTAGATGCAGATTTCGAACCTCTAATCGATGCAGAAAATTTGCTAACATTTGGAGACAATTATGTTTTGTTTGAGTTGCCATTTATAGCTGAACCACCAATGCTTAATGATATTATTTGGAAACTGCAAACTAAAAATTACAAACCAGTATTAGCTCACGTAGAAAGGTACCCTTTTTGGTTTAATAATTGGGAAAAAATAACCAGTTTGAAAGATAGAGGTGTATTTATTCAAATAAATATTAATTCGCTTACAGGACATTACGGACCTGAAGTTAAAATGATTGCAGAAAAACTAATTGACAATAACATGGTTGATTTATTAGGTTCAGATTGTCATAATATGAATCATATTGGTTTAACACAAAGAGCGCGAAGAAAACCTTACTTTCATAAAGTAATTGCTTTTGAAAATTTAATTAATAAAAAACTTCCTACGAAACCCTCAAGCTATTAACCAAATAAATCATATCCAGTTTTGAAGAAAATCGCTCTCGTAACAGGAGGAACATCAGGAATAGGAAGGGCAATATGTACTTATCTTCACGAAAAAGGCGTAACTGTTTATGGAACAGGTAGAAATGTCTCAAACAATACAACTTCTCATGAGGGTTATCATTTGTTGCGTTGCGATATTACCAAAGACAATTCTGTAAAAGAAGCAATAGAATTTGTTCTACAAAAAGAAAGCAGAATAGATGTTTTGGTGAATAATGCTGGTGTTGGAATGGCAGGGGCAATAGAAGATTCTGAAATTAATGAGATTCTAAATGTTTTTAACACCAATGTTGCTGGCACATTACGAACTTGTAAGCATGTTTTGCCAATAATGAGAATTCAAAAATCTGGGTTGATTATCAATATTTCTTCAGTTGGTGGATTGATGGGACTTCCTTACAGAGGAATTTATAGCAGTTCCAAATCTAGTGTAGAACTTATTTCGGAGGCTATGAGTATGGAAGTAATGAAATTCGGAATAAAGGTCGTTTTGATTGAGCCTGGAGATTTCAAAACTTCTATTAACGAAAATCGAAAAGTCTCACACAAAACCAAAGATAGTGTTTATAAGGATGAATTTGAAAGAATACATCACCTCATCAATGAAGAAGTAAATAAAGGTCAAGATCCTCAGAAAATTGGAAAACTGGTTTATAAAATCATGAATACCAAAAATCCAAGAGTACGATATAATACCGGAGATTTTTCTTCAAAATTAGCATTGGTATTTAAAAGAATTTTACCAACTCGCCTATTTGAAAGACTGATTATGAATCATTATAAAATTAAAAGGTCATAAAAAAAGGGCTAATTCAAAATAATGAATTAGCCCTTTTAGTTTTATAAAATTACCTTGAACTTACTGAACACTCAATTTTTTATCTAAGTCTTCTAGGTAAACTCTAAAGTTTTTGTCAGTTTCAGCAAGATTGTTTACCGTTCTGCACGCATGCAAAACAGTAGCGTGATCTTTTCCACCGCAGTGCATTCCGATGTTTGCCAAAGATGATTTCGTCATTTTCTTTGAGAAATACATTGCAATTTGACGTGCTTGAACCACTTCTCTTTTTCGAGTTTTAGATTTCATCAATTCGATTGGCAAATCAAAGTAATCGCAAACTACTTTTTGAATATATTCAATAGAAACTTCCCTTGCAGTGTTTTTAACGAATTTATCAATCATTTGACGTGCCAAGTCAAGTGTTATAGATTTCTTATTAAGAGAAGATTGTGCAATCAAAGAGATTAATGCTCCTTCCATTTCTCTAATATTACTTGAAATACTGTAAGCTAAATATTCTACTACTTCTTTTGGTAATTCAATACCATCAGTGTACATTTTTTTCTGTAAGATAGCGATTCTAGTTTCCAAATCTGGAACTTGTAAATCTGCTGATAATCCCCACTTGAAACGAGACAAAAGTCTTTGTTCCATTCCTTGCAACTCTACCGGAGGCTTATCTGATGTAAGCACCAGTTGTTTTCCTGTTTGGTGAAGGTGGTTAAATATGTGGAAAAATACATCTTGTGTTTTTTCTTTTCCTGCAAAAAACTGAACATCATCTATAATTAAGACGTCAATCATTTGGTAGAAATGAATAAAATCATTTGTATTGTTGTTTTTAACAGCATCAATAAACTGGTGGGTAAATTTCTCTGAAGAAACGTACAATACAGTTTTTCCGGGGTATCTATTCTTGATAGATATTCCTATGGCATGTGCTAAATGGGTTTTACCCAATCCTACACTTCCATAGATTAATAAGGGGTTGAAGGCAGTGCCTCCTGGTTTTTCTGCCACTGCATAACCTGCAGAACGCGCTAATCTGTTACAGTCTCCTTCTACAAAATTCTCAAAAGAATAATTTGGATTCAAGTTTGAATCTACATTTACCTTTCTTAGACCTGGGATGATGAATGGGTTTCTAATTGGATTAGAACTGATATCCAAAGGCATCGTCACAGACGGATTCTTGACAGCTTTTTTATCAGAAGTTGGAATTTTTACGGTGTAAGGACTTGAAGAGCCTTGTTTGTTTTCCATCACAATACTATACTCTAATTTGGCATCTGGGCCACATTCCTTACGAATCGTTTTTTTAAGTAACTCTACGTAATGTTCTTCCAACCACTCATAAAAAAACTGTGAAGGGACCTGGATGATTAGCACGTTTCCTTTCAACTTTACAGGTTGAATGGGCTCGAACCAAGTTTTGTAAGCTTGCAAAGGAACATTATCCTTTATAACGGCCATGCAATTGCTCCAAACTTTTTCCAGGTTTTTACTCATAGTCTTAATTATTTATTTGATTAAAAATGCTTTAAATTCTCAAGTTATCAGCACAGAATTGTTAACTGAAAATTGAGAGTACAAAGATTTACATAAAAAAGTTAAAAAAAAAGTAAAATAGCACTTGTTTATTTAAAAAGTTTTGTTTTAAAGTCTATTTAAAAACTTTGATAGTTTTTACTAATCATTACAGTATCATCTGGTTCGAATTGCTTTTTGCTATTTTTACTAAAAAAGAAATCTACTCTCCCTAAACTCAATGCGGACCAACCCGCTTGATTTACTAACACTTTTTTATTAGATCTATTCATATGTGTTTCCGCTTTATCCAAAAAAGTGTGTGTATGCCCCCCTATAATTAAATCAATATTTTCAGTTTTTTTGGCTAAATCCTTGTCACAAACTTTTGTTCCTTTGTATGAATACCCTAAATGAGATAAACAAATCACCAAGTCACATTTTTCGTCATTTTTTAATAAAGCTGCATATTCATTGGCTTTTTCAATTGGATCTTCATAAACAGTATCTTCATAATTACTTTTGTTTATCAAGCCTTCTAGAGCAACTCCAATTCCAAAAACACCTATTCTTAAGTCGTTTTTTTGAAATATTTGATGCGTTTTTGTTTTACCTTTTAAAATTGTATTATCAAAATTATAGTTGGATGTTACAAAAGGAAAATTCGCATGTGGCAACATTTTGTCAAATCCTTCTAGTCCATTATCAAAATCATGATTACCCATTGTTGCACAGTCATATTTCAATTGGCTCATTAATTTAAACTCTAATTCACCTCCAAACTCATTAAAATAGGGTGTTCCTTGGAAAATATCTCCTGCATCAAAAAGGAGTACATTATCTACTTCATTTCTGATCTCATTTATTTTTCTGCGAACACTTATTAGACCTCCTTGATTTGGGTATTTACTATGAGAAGAGGGAAAAGCTTCAATTCTACTGTGCATATCATTGGTATGCAAAATGGTGAGTTGTATAAGGTCATTTTTTCTTAAAAAATAATCTATTGCCTCATAACCGAAATTACTAAAAAAGGCAATTCCAGCAGTGCCAACGCCTACTTTTTTTAGAAAATCTCTTCTATTTTGTAATTTCAATTCGGTCATCAATTGTAGCATTAATTTTTTTGTTTTGAAACGCAAGTTCTTCTACATATTCAATAATTACATCTCTCAATTTTATTCCCAATGGAATCGTTTGGATTGGGTTTTCAAAAAATGTCATATTATCACCTCCATTAGACAAATAATCTGAAGTGATTACAAAATATGTTTTATCTATATCAAAAGGCTCTTTAGATACTTCAATGTTTGAAACATCATTTCCTTTGATTTTTATTTTCATTCCACTTATTGGGACTCCAGATTTTGGAGTAGTGCCGTTAAGACATTTATCCTTTATAAACTCAACCATTTTCAAAACTTGCGCTCCAGATAATTCCAAAACTACCAATTCATTTTCAAAAGGCATTAATTCATATAAATTTCCTCTTGTGACCTCTCCTTTTACAATTGGAGTTCTTAACCCTCCATTATTTAATAACGCGATTTGAATATTCTGAGCACTTTTTTGGTTCCCTTTGAGAAGTAATAAATCCGCTGTGAAATTTCCTAACAACCCTTGAACCAGGCCAGTTTCCATGGTAGTATCTGCCTCATTAAGAACTTTATTCATTTTGTTTTCCAAACTTTTTTGATAAGGAGAAACTATAACATACAAAGAATCATCTGTTGAAAAGTCGGAAATTACAACTTCATTGATACTATTTGTTTTTATTACTTTGTAGTTGTCTTTGCACCCAACTGAAAGTAAAAACGTTAGCATTACAGCTAAATAAGATGGAAAAGTAATAATTTTTTGCATTGATAATAATAGAGCGACAAAGATAAAAAAAATATGTACGTTAGCGAAACTAAAATAAGAGTGAGGTATTCGGAAACTGATAGAATGGGCTATTGTTATTATGGAAACTATGCTCAATATTATGAAGTAGCGAGAGTTGAATGTCTTAGATCGATTGGTATTAGTTATAAAAAACTTGAGGACCAAGGTGTGTTGTTACCAGTATTAGATTTTAATGTTCAATATAAAAAACCTGCATTTTATGACGATGAAATTATTGTTAAATGTGAAATAAGAGAAATGCCAAATGTTAAAATTAGATTTGATTATATGTGTTTGAGAGGAGAAGAAATTCTAAATACTGCCTTCACTTCACTTGTTTTTTTGGATAAAAACAAAAATAAACCAATGAAAATTCCTTTAGAAATTGCTTCAAAATTTGAAAGTTATTTTTAGAATAAATAAAAATGAATTAATTTAACTAGTTATTCAAAATTAAAAACAACATATACAGTAATTTAGAACAATAACAACAACACGATTATGAAATCATACATACTCTCAATAATTTTATTTTTTATTGGATTTTCTTCCTTAAAGGCACAAGAAAAATCATTTAAGGAATTATTTTATGACGCATCTAAACATCTTGAAAATATAGAATATGCTTCCGCATTACCGATTTTATTGGAAATGGAAAAAATGGATGAACAAAACTATAACACATTATCGTCAATAGGTTATTGTTATTTACAATCTCCATTCAACAAATACAACTCGATTGCTTATTTTGAAAAAGTATTAGTAGATTATAAAAATCTAAATGCTGCTTATGAATTTGGAAATCATAAAGAGAAAAAAGGACCGGCTGAAGTAATCAGATGGATGGGGCAAGCCTATCATGTAAATTACAAATTTGAAGAAGCCCTTGAAAAATATCAAGAATACAAAGATTTAATTGACCCCAACAATGAAACTTTGTTAAAAGAAATTAATACAGATATTGCGATTACAAGAAATGCAATTGAATACAAGAAAAATCCTACAGAAATCATTGTAAATAAATTAGATGTTCTAAATACAGAGTATTCTGAGTACAGACCCAAAATAAATGGTGATGAAACTGAAATGTACTTTACTTCTAGAAGACCTTTTGGAAGCAATGCTCCAACTGATGATAGTGGAATGTACTATGAAGATATTTACTTTAGCAAAAAGAAAAACGGAAAATGGACTACTCCAATTAGAATGGAAACTCCCATCAATACAGATGGACATGATGCTTGTTTGTATATCTCTCCAGACGGAAAAAGCATGATTATATATAGAACTGAATATAATAGTGAACTGGAAGGAAGTATATACGAATCTCACTTAGAAGAAGGAAAATGGACATCACCCGCATTAATGATTGCTGAGGTCAACTCAAGTTTTTGGGAAACTGATGCTAATATTAGTGCAGATGGAAACACATTACTTTATACAAGTGATAAGCCAGGTGGACAAGGAGGTAGAGATATATGGATAATGAAAAAATTACCCACTGGAGATTGGGCAAAAGTTCAGAATATTGGAGATATAATCAATACACCAGCCGATGAAGAAGCTCCTTATTTACATCCTGATGGAAAAACATTATATTTTTCATCAAAAGGTCATAAAACAATGGGTGGTTTTGATGTTTGCGAGTCTACATTACAAGAAGATGGTACTTGGTCTGAGCCAAAAAACCTTGGATATCCAATTAATACACCTAGTGATGATGTGTTTTATTTTCCAACAAATGATGGTAAACACGCTTACTTTTCATCATTCAGAAAAGGAGGTAAAGGACAACAAGATATTTATATGATTGACATTCCGTCTTACAGCCTCAAAATGCTGGCTGTTTATAAAGGTCTAGCGCAATATTCAGATGGAAAATTTATTACAGACCTAGACATTAATATAGAAGATGCAGCTACATCGAAATCCATCGGAAACTACAGTCCAAATTCTGCAAACGGAACCTTTTTATTTATTCTTCAACCAGGAGAGAAATTCTATGTGAATTATAAATTAGAAAATCTTACTTTGAAAGATACTATTGTAGTTCCAAATGAAGGCGGATTGTACAACATTCTAAAAGTAATAACTGTTGAAAATGGACAATTGGTTCTCAAAGATGCTGAAATGATTGATGATGTACTTACAGTTATAAAAGATGACGATGTAGCTGAAGTCCCTGATAATATAACCGATTTAAATGAAACTCAAGTAGCAGAAAATCTTGATGCAGGAAAAAGTATTATTTTGAATGATTTGTATTTTGTTTATGATAAAGATATATTGATAGACGAAAGTAAACCTGACCTTACTAAAATCATCAATTATATGAAGAAAAACCCTGATGTAAAAGTTGTTTTGGAAGGGCATACAGATTACAAGGGAGCAGAGGATTATAATCAAAACCTTTCTGAAAAAAGAGCTTTGAGAGTTAAAAACAAATTGATTGCATCTGGAATTAGCAAAAATAGAATTAGTACTAAAGGTTATGGAAAAGCAAAACCTATAGCACCCAACGAAAATGCCGATGGTACTGACAATCCTGAAGGAAGGCAGAAAAACAGAAGAGTTGAGATTAAAATTGAAAAATAATATACAATTTAAGATTTTGCCAAAAACTAAACCTATGAAAAAAATAGTTTTATTTTCCGCTTTCCTTTTGACGCTTTGCGTTGGGTTTGCTCAAAAAGGGTTCAAAGAGCTTTATGATCAAGCATTCATTCATCTAAGTAATGAAAGTTATCAAAAGGCTTTGCCTATTTTATTAGACATGGAAAAAATGGATGATAAAAATTACAACACCTTATTTTCTATAGGTAATTGCTATATGCACACTACATACAACAAAGCGTTAGCTATTCCTTATTTTGAAAGAATTTTAGAAAATTACAAGAATCTTACAATAAATTACAAAGTTGGAGACCCAAAAGAAAAAAAGGCTCCAATAGAAACTTTTAGACTATTAGGACAAGCACTTCATTTTGATTATCAATTTAATGAAGCATTGGTTAGATACGAAGAATACAAAGATGTTTTGAGCCCCAACAACACAAAAGCATTAAAAGAAATTAATAGAGATATTCAAATTACTCAAAACGCATTGGTACTTAAGGATTCTGAAGTTGATATGCAAATTAACAACTTATCAAAAATTAATACAGAATATGGAGAATATCGTCCTAAAGTAACTGGTGATGAAAAGAAAATGTTCTTTACTTCAAGAAGAAAGAATAACGAACACACCAAAACAGATGAGGAAGGTAAATATTATGAAGATATTTATTACTCTGAAAGAAAATTTGGAGATTGGCAAGAAGCGGTATTAATGGATGAAACAATTAATACTCCTGGACATGATGCATGCTTGTATGTTTCACCAGATGGACAATATATGTTGATTTATAGAGCAAGTACAGCTTCTTTAACAGAAGGAGGAATTTATGAAACAAGATTAGAGGGAAAAAAATGGACTGAACCAACATTACTCCAGGCTGATATCAATTCTAATTATTGGGAAACTGATGTCAGTGTCAGTGCAGATGGAAACACTTTGTTTTTTAATTCTGATAGACCCGGAGGAATTGGCGGTAGGGACTTATGGTCGATGACTAAACTTCCTGATGGTTCTTGGGCAAAAGCTCAAAATATGGGCAATGTATTGAACACTGAATATGACGAAGAGGCTCCTTATCTTCATCCCGATGGAAGAACTTTATACTTTTCTTCAAAAGGTCACAATACTATGGGTGGATTTGATGTATTTAAATCTGAAAAACAAGAAGATGGAAGTTGGGGAATACCAGAGAACATAGGCTATCCTATCAATACAACAGGGGATGATGTCTTTTATTTCCCAACCAACGATGGTTTTAGAGCATACTTCTCTTCATTTAGAAAAGGAGGGAAAGGAGACCAAGATGTATATATTCTTGAATTACCAAATTTTGAACCTAAAACGCTCGCTGTATATCAAGGTGTAGCCAAATATTCTGATGGTGAGATAATGAAAGATTTAGTCATAACTGTTTTGGATGAAAACACAGGTGAGGTAATTGGTATATACAGACCCAACAGTGAAACAGGAAGATTCTTGTTTATTCTTCAACCTGGTCAAAAATATGAAGTAGCATATGATTCTGACGGGTTGAAAGAATCTGACTATGTGGATGTTCCAAGTACTGGTGGAATTCAAGACATCGTAAAAGTAGTTGTAAGAGAGGGTGATAAATTAACCATCGCTGCTGGTGAGGTAAGTGATGATGATGTGATTACACTTGTTGAAACAGAAGACCCAACGGATTTGAATATTACAGATGTTATTGTTTCAATCGAAAACCCTAACAATAATGATTCAGATAACAAAGAAGAAAGCAAAGAGGAGAACAAAGAAGAAACAAATATTAATGTTACAGAATTTTCTAGTCAAGGAGAATTCTTGAAAGACTTATATTTCGTTTACGACAGAGTCTTGTTGGTTGATGCTTCAGAAAAAGATTACAGCGCAACATTGCAATACTTGAAAGACAATCCTAAGGCTAAAGTTTTAATAGAAGGTCACACAGATTCTCATGGTAGTGATGAATATAACTTGTGGTTATCTAGTGCTAGAAGCAACAAAATTAGAAATCGACTGTATGAAGATGGAATTGCGTGGGGAAGAATGAAAACAAGAGGATATGGAGAAAGTAAACCAATAGTGGCCAACAAAAACCCTGATGGATCTGATAATCCAGAAGGAAGACAACTCAATAGACGTGTATCGTTTGTTCTAGATGAAAAAACTTTGGCTGCTGAATCAACTGGAGTTATCAAAAAAGAAGAAGAAGTAATTGTTCATAATAAGCCTGAAGAGAAATTCGTAAATGAAAACTACGAAGTGGCTACAGTAGATTATTCAGAGGAAGTGATTTGCATGGTTCAATTAGGTGCTTTTAAAAAGAAACTAGACAATAAAAGATTTACGGATGCTCCTTTAGAAGTAGCCTTCTATAAAGATGAAGATGGTCTATACAAATATTTGTCTGGGACTTTTACCAACAAAGAAATTGCAAAAGAACACCGTCTAAGAATGATTGAAGAAGGGTTTGAAGATGCTTTTATGGTCTATTTCAAAGAGGGAAAAAGATTAACTCAAGAGGAGGTTGCATTGCTGTATCCATCAGAAAGTGGTATTACTTTAGAAAATGAAACTGCTTTGGAAAAATAATATTGATGTTATTTGTCAAAAGTAAATCTGATTTCTAAGAGATTATTTATGTATTTTTGTGTTTTAACAATCAAGGTACATTGCTCAAAGAACTCAACATAAAGAATTACGCCTTAATAGACCATCTTAAAATTAATTTTGAAGATGGCTTTTCTGTTATTACTGGTGAAACAGGCTCAGGAAAATCAATTATTTTAGGTGCACTTTCTCTAATTTTAGGTGAACGAGCGGACTTAAAATCTATCCGAAATGCTGATGAGAAATGTGTTATCGAAGGTATATTTTCAATAGATGAAAGAGATGTAGAACCACTTTTCAGTGAAAATGATTTAGACTTCGAAAAAGAAACCATCATAAGAAGAGAAATCAATTCGCAAGGTAAATCAAGAGCATTCATCAATGATACTCCTGTGAGTTTGCAAATTCTCAAATCATTAAGCGAAAAACTAATTGATATTCACAGCCAGCATGAAACAATGTTGCTTAATGACAAAAAATTTGTGTTTGGAATTATTGACAGTCAAATTCAAAATAAAAAACTGTTTGATGAGTATCATTCTAAGTTTAAAATTTACAAAACGACATTAGAAAAACTCAAAACGCTTATTGAAAAAGAAGTTCAGGCTCAAAACGACAAAGATTTTTATACTTTTTTATTGCAAGAGTTTGAAGAGATAAATATAGATGCAGCAATAGAAAATGACATTGCTTCAGAATATAATTTGTTAAGCAACGCTGAGCAGATAAAAAGCGTATTGAACTCATCTGTTAATTTCTTATCCAACAACCAAGGGGGAATTATATCAGATCTTATAAGTGCTATTTCAAATTTGGAGTCAATTCAAAACATTGACCCTTCTATTTTGGAAATCAAAAACCGTCTTAAAAGTACTTTAATAGAAATTGAAGACATAGAAAGAGACCTTTCTGTAATGGAATCTAGAGTAGAAATTGACGATAAAAGATTGATGCTTATCGAAGAAGATATATCTCTTCTGAATCGTTTACTTAAAAAACATCAACTTACTTCTTTTGAAGAATTGCTTGAAAAGAAAAAAAGTATTTCAGTTCAATTAGAAAATATAGGATGTATTTCTGAACAAATAACTACGCTCGAAAAAAACAAGCAAACATTACTGAAAGAATTGCAAAATCTTGCTAAAGAAATTTCTAATGAACGCAAAAAGGTAATTCCTACTTTGGAAAATGAAGCAATTGAATTGCTTTCGAGTATGAAAATGAAAAATGCTGCAATTCAGTTTAAAATCTCTCCTTCTGAAGAAATTCACTCGCTTGGAAATGATGAAATACTATTGTTAGCAAAAACAAATCTTGGCGGAAATTTCGAATTACTCAAAAAAATTGCTTCTGGAGGTGAATCTTCAAGAATCATGTTGGCAATTAAATCTTTACAAACACAAAGTAAATCTTTACCAACCATCATATTTGATGAAATAGATACAGGAGTTAGTGGAGAAGTGGCAACAAACATGGGAGCCATCATGCAGAAGTTAGGACAAAAAATGCAAGTTTTAAGTATTACGCATTTACCTCAAATCGCTTCAAAAGGCACGCATCATTTCAAGGTTTATAAAGAAGAAGCCAATGCTACTACTTTAACCAAAATTAGAAATTTGGATGCTCAAGAAAGAGTTGAAGAAATCGCTTCGATGTTGAGTAGTAACAAAATAACAGATGCAGCAATCAAAAATGCCAATGAGTTGCTTGCGGAAAAATGAGTGAAATTATGGAATAATCTCTTTTAAATCTACTTGGAGTGCTTTACAAATTTTTAGTAATGTTTTTATCGTAGGATTAGTTCTACCTTTTTCAATTCTTATTAGATTAGGTTTTTCCATTTCACATAAAAAAGAAAGTTCCAAAGACGAAAGATTTTTTTCTTTCGAATTGAAACAATTTTGCTGCCTATTTCTTTTATATATTCTACTTCTGACACTCATTGCAATAACTTTAAATTTAATATCGCAAAGGGTATCATTTATGATATTTTTCATACATTTACATCAAATATAAAAATACTACTATGAAAAAATTAATTTATCTATTACTGTGTTTATTGATGTTAAACACAAATTTTGCTCAACAAAATTGCGGGGTTTTGTAGGATTTTAAGGTAAATCCTTTTCACAATGAATCATCACCTATATTAAATGTGAGATTAAAATTTCATATTTTACAAAAGACAGCAACCGATCCTCAGAATTTTATTGATGATGCTACCACTAGACAGGCTTTAAAAGGTATGGTAGCAAACATAAATTCATTTTATAGGGTTTTGGATGACCCTACACTGCCAGTATTGCCTCCAGAACAGGAAGTGAAAGATAGTCGAATACAGTTTGTTTTAGATGACGAAGACATTTTATTTGTTGTAGATTATAATGGCTGGAACAGACGTTATGAAGAGTCATTTAATTACTCAATTATTGCTGCAATTGACCATATAACTGGAACTACACCACAAAGTCAGTTGGTAGAAACAGAGTTTCAATTTTTAGGACAGCTTACTTCATTTCAAAATGATAAAATAAAAGCTATTAATGTTACTGATGCTAATGGAGTTGTTCATAGTATGGATTATATTGATGGTAGCGTCAGTTACAATGGTACTACAAATATTTCAACGATACGAGCAGCCAATTATTCTAATATTGATTTCAACAATTCAACAAATATTAATATATTATTAGAAAGAGATAAAAATCTTGTTAATGATAACTTTATCGCTTATGGTCAATCAGACCCGACACACCTACACGTTTTTTGGACAGGTGGAGAATCATCTAATCAAATTGAAGGTGGAAGTGGTACTACAAACAATAATTGGGTAAACATGATGTATTCATATACCTATACTGGGCAGCCAGAATGGGCATCAACACAATTACTTGCACACGAGATTGGACATGCGCTATCATTAGGGCATACTGATTTTCCTCAATTTACTGACTTACCAACTATTGACGAGTTTTGCTTTTGTCCATGCGATATAAATAATAATGTAAGCAATAATATTATGGGCTATAATATGTGCAGAAGATACTTTTCACCGCTACAAATAGCATCCATGAGACAATATTTGTCAAATGGTAATGGAAGAGGTTTGATAGAGCAATGTACAGATTATGAAAACCAAGAAACCATAATCACGGAGAACACCATTTGGAATCAAACTCAAATAGTTCCTGATAATGTTTTGGTTAAAAATAATTCTAAACTTACTATTAACTGCTCAGTATATATGTCTCCCGGAGCAAGGTTTATTGTCGAGCCTGGATCTGAGTTGAAAATTGAAAACGCTTATATAACTTCACTATGTGAAAATGAACTTTGGGGAGGAATTGATGTTCATGGTAATAGATATGCTCACCAAAACAACGCCAATCAAGGTTTTTGTTTTTATCATAAATTCAACTATTGAAAGAGCCTATAGAGGCGTTAGAACTATTGCTGTAGATAATAATGGTAATCAAGACTGGTCCAAAACAGGAGGTATCGTTTGGATAAACAACGCTACTTTTTTGAATTGTAAAAAAGCAATAGAATTTTTATCTTACCATAATTTCTATACTTCAAACCCTAATGAGGTAGCCAATAAAAGTTTTATAATCAACTCTACTTTTACCTCTAATACTCCTCATAATAGTCCAGTAGGTATTGATCCAGACGCTTTTATCTCAATGTTTGATGTTAATGGTATTAGTATTCGTAACAACATCTTTGAAAGCTCAAGATTCGTTAATCCTCAAGCAGTGCCTATTAATAAAAAAGGAAGAGGTATTGTTAGTTTAGATGCCAATTACAAATTGGATGGATTTATCTCTGTAATTACTGGGCAACCTGTACCAAATACAGGAAATAAGTTTATACATTTGGCAGATGCTGTTAGAGTTGGTTCTGGATCTGGTAGAGCGGATGTAGTGATAAGGTATAATGATTTCTTTGAAAATGTAAACGGTATAGTTTTAGAAGCAGGAAATTATGCTGAAATACATAATAATGAAATAAGAACTAGACCTAAAAATTCATTAGATTTCACTTTTGGTATTCATACGCAAGGTGCTTATGGTTACAAAATTCAAGAAAATAATTTTACAAACTTTAGTACAACAAAATCAATAAATATTTTTACGAGTAACTCTTCTTCTGTAACGAGTGGTCAAATCTATAAAAACACAATGGAAAATAAATTCTACGGTGTGCAAACAGCCTTTAACAACAGTGCGCTCAGATTTGATTGCAACGATATCAACAAACTTGTTTCTGGAAGAATTGATTTTAACCATTATAGTGGGGAGATAAATCGAATAGGAACAGCAGGAACACCCGCAAACAATGTCTTTACAGGAACTACGTGCGATGCGCTTAACAAAGCACAAATATACTCTGTCACAACAGATATTTCTTCGCCTCTTAATCCTTCTGATCCTTTTAACTTAAACTATGTGGCTAAAACGGGTTCGGTTAATCCATCTTGTCATAATTTAGGAGGATATATGAGTTTTTCAGGTAATGATAACTTTTGTATTTCTGAAATCATTCCTATAGGTGGAGGAGTGGGACCCAAAGTAAATGATCTTAAAAAGAAAGTAGGCGACACCAAAACCGAAATCGCACAATTGAAAACTATTCTTGCAAGTGGAGACGACCAAAGTTTGATAGATGCTATTGCTACGCAGAGTACAGGCGTATTAAAAAATACATTGATGCAAGCATCTCCCTATTTGAGCGATAGAGTTCTGAATGCTTACTTGAATAAAGGGAATGTGCCTCATGGCCATGTAAAAGAAGTAGTAATTGCCAATTCGCCTGTGAGTGCTGATGTAAAAAATACGATAGACAATATGAACTTGCCTAATGGCATCAGAAATCAAATCAATGCCACACAAACGGGAATTTCTGAAAGAACTATACTCGAATTAGAGATAAGAGCTAAAAATACAGAACGATTGAATACGATAGATGATGTTGTAAGAATCTATCTAGACACCAATTGGGTGGATAGTGCAGTAGTTTTTCAAGAGCAAGAAGGCTCCATGGAAGCCATTTGTGCCTTAGTGCCATTGGAAATAAATAGAGATACTGTAAAAGCGAAAGGACATATTTCTGTTTTGAGAACCCAAGCAGATGCAATTGAATCTATAGATCCTTATTCTGAAAAAGTGATAAACATCAAAGGGTTTTGTGATTTTCATGAAATGATGCTTCAAATTAAAAATAGACCCGGATCTTATTTTGATATGAGTCAGCGAGAATTATTGCAATTGTCAGAGATATCTAGGTCAAACCTTACCGTAGCGCCCAATGCGCAAGCCATACTTGGGTTTGTAAGTGGCAATTACAGAGAGTTGATAGGATATGAAGTATTTTTTCCAAAAAACATGACCCCAGATGAGGTGGAGTCTATTTTGTTGGAAGAAAAACAATCTACATTTTTGATGATGCCTAATCCTACTGCTGGTTTGGTAAACTTCGAATTGAAAAACATAGATGTTGCCAATGATTCTTATGAATTATTTATAACAGATATGCAAGGTAAACTCATAAAAATCATACCTTTGAGCAACCTTTCTGCGTATTATGAGTTTCTTACAGAAGACCAAGGTGTGTATTTAGTGCATTTACTTAAAAACGGAGAACGCATAGAAACTCAAAAATTGGTATTAACAAAATAACATCCATGTTCAAAATAATCAAACATATACTTACACAGGTGGCAATTGCCACCTGTGTTTTTATGTCTGGATATGGACAGTATTTGAATAAATTGGATGTGATTCCCAATAGTGAGGAGTTTGCTACTGTATTTCATTGGAAAGGAGATACATTATATGGAGGCATGTTAGTGCAAGACACTCTTTGGACAAATCATGGTTATGGAACTTATCATTTAAAAAGATATGATAACAATTTTGAAACAGAAGAAAGTCATATTATTATAGATACAGGGAGAATTTATGGACCAGGAAAATCCATTGTTCTTAAGGATGATGCTTTTTATATTGGTGGTTTTAAAGATACTGCCTATTATGACAGCGACACTACTTATGGTTATGTTTTAAAATTAGATACATTAGGCATTAAAAAATGGGAAAAAAGATTATACCCTTCGGAAGAAAAAGTAAGCATTTCGCATGTGATAGAACATGATTCTTTGTTAATTCTTGCAGGACGTTGTTACAACCCAATTTCAGGAGTATCGCCAAATTTGTCGTATGTTTTTGTCTTTGCCATAGATACCAGTGGTGCAGAAATTTGGAGCAAAACATTTCCTAATTTAAACTTACAAACCCTTTCTTTTAGCAGCACCCAAGATGGAGGTTTTTTACTTTCCACCTTTTCTCAGTTGAGTGGTACATTAAACCAAACACGAGTTTATAAATTGGATCATTTAGGGAATACCCAATGGAGCAGAACCATTGGAGATGGACTAACTAATCCAGTCTATCTATCTGCGTCTGAAATGCCCAATGGTGAAGTGCTTTGTTATGGAAGTCAAGTAGTAAATAACATTGATCAATCTTATTTGGTTAAATTGTCTTCTGGTGGAGTCATCCTAAAAGATACTTTGAATGATTTGAGCCCTAATAATAAAACTGATTATTTTTCTTTAAGCGCCAAACCTTTTTATAATACCTCAGGAAAAATTTATTTGGTTGGGGAATGGGACATTCCTTACAATTGTTCATTCTTATGCGAAATAAATTCAGATTTAGATATTCTTTGGATAAATAAACATGAAAAAAGGTTATTTCGTGATATCATTTACCACGTATCATCATATCCCCCCAATCCAGATTATATCTTTATGGCAGGTTTGTCTTACCCCGCGCCAGGCGTTCCAACAGAGAGCTTAGATGCTTGGTTTGTTGTTGTAGATAGTTTGGGTTGCGAAGTTGCCAATTGTACCAGTGGTATTTCGGAGTGGAAAAAAGAAGAAACCCACAATATGAAACTTTACCCTAATCCAAGTAATGGAAAAGTCACCATAGATTTATCTTCCTTAGTTGAAATCAGCAACACCTACAGTATCTATATCACCGACATACAAGGTAAACAAATAGAAATACTAACTCTAAACGATATTATTTTAGAATACGAAATGTCTAATGTTGATCAAGGTATATACCTAGTGCATTTGCTTAAAAACGGAGAACGCATAGAAACTCAAAAGTTGGTGTTGGCAAAATAAATCTATATTATAAAAATCAAAACTACACCGTTATGAAATTCCTTTTTTTAATCATTACATTCCTGTTTATTAAGAATATTTACTCACAAAACAATTATATCTGGTCTGAGCAAGGTGCTAAGTGGACTTATTTAACACAAGGTCAAAAAACAGTAACATTAGGTACTTCACCTTCATATTTAAAAAGAATAGTTGCTAAATCTGCTAGTGCTACCAATGTATCTTCCAATGGGCAGTTTTATTACGACTCCTATAGTTTTAGTCATTCTCCAATGGAAAATGGAGCTACCTTCCTTCCTTCGTATGACCTATTGGATGATTATGAATTTGCTTTCTATGACGATGTCATATACTTTAAACAACTTGAGTTTTCTAAAGATTCAATAAACTGGATTCCAGCTGATGATACAATTGTTAACTTTAACGCATCTATAGGTGATACTTGGGAATTTCATGACCCATTTACCGATCCCTATTATGTTTATTCAAATTATTCATCTGGCTTAACTACTGTTGTCGGAACAGGTAGCAAAATGATAAATGGGGATAATTTGAAATGGGTATTAGTTGAATATGCGGTAACTGATGAAAACCTCACAATAATTTCTAATTCTTATTCAGATACAATTTTTGAAAAAATAGGTCCTAAACGAAACATGATTCCTTCTGAATATTTCTATGGATTTGACTCAAATTTTGATGGAGGATCATGGTTAGCTTGCTACTCAGATGATAGTTTTTTAGAACATACTATAATTCAAAATGTATGTGATTTTTATTTAAATACAAGCGAGTTGTATGAATTAGATTATACTATTTTTCCTAACCCTTGTCAAAATGAATTTACTATAGAATTTGACGGGGACAATTTTCATTTCGAAATATTTAACATGTCTGGGCAAAAAGTAAGCAACATTTCCTACCTAAATAACACAAGAAGTTTTATTGTTAATACAGCATCAGTGCCAGCAGGGTTTTATATCGTTCAAATATTACAAGATGATAAAAAATATGCTAAACCTCTTTTCATTTCAAAGTGAGAATAAATAAAAGAAGAAACCAATGTTACTACTTTAACCAAAATAAGACTCTTAGATGCTCAAGAACGTATTGAAGAAATCGCATCCATGTTGAGTAGTAACAAAATAACAGATGCAGCTATTAAAAATGCCAATGAGTTGCTTGCGGAAAAGTAAGTGCTTTTTTTAAATTTTAATCCAAAAACAAATCGCTGGCGATGCCATCTGCAAAAAGCAACCCTTTGGAGGTGGTTTTGAAACCTTTTTTGGTGTTTTCCAGATCTCCTATTGTAATTAACACCTCCACTTTTTGAGTTAGTTCTTCTATATCCATACCATGAGATTTAATGTATTGCCAATCACAACCCCAAATGTTTCTCAAACCAATCATCAAATGTTCGTTGA
>CAWUIK010000050.1:0-21681 GCA_963922585.1 uncultured Flavobacteriales bacterium
GGAATTCCTGTTGAAACGGTTACGCAATCATACATCATTGGAAGAAAATTCAATATGGCAGTGGTTTCCATAGCCGTAGAGCAAGATGATTTTTTTGGTTATGAAAGAGGAATCTACGTTAAAGGTTGTTGTGCTGATTCTATCCCCCCTTATAGTGGTGCTAATTTTTGGAAAGGTTGGGAAAGACAGATAAACGTAGAACTTTACGAGCCAGACAATACTTTAGGAATAAACCAAGGCACAGGAATAAGGATTTTTGGAGGCTTTAGTAAAGGACTTCCTATGAAATCTTTAGCAATAATTGCTAAAAGTAAATATGGACCAACCAAGTTTGAATATCCCATTTTTCCAAATAAAGATATCAAAAAATATAATTCATTTGTCCTTAGGAATTCCGGTGGAGATTACAACAATACTCATTTTAGAGATGCTTTGTTGACCGATTTACACGAACCAATTGATATGGATATACAAGCCTCTAGACCATGTGTTGTATTTATCAATGGAGCATATTGGGGGATTCATAATATTAGAGAGAAACTGAACAATCATTATCTAAAAGAGAATCATGGAGTAAATAAAGATAGTGTTGACTTACTCAAGCATAGAGGTGATGTACAAGAAGGAAGTAAAAAAGAGTATCAAAAACTTTTGGCTTATTTGAATAATACTTCATTCGAATCTAATGAGAAAATAAGAGAACTTAATAAGATGATGGATATAGACAATTATATCAATTACAATATTGCAGAAGTTTATGTGGGTAATGGAGATGCAGGTGGAAACATAAGATATTGGAGAGAACAAAAACCTGAGGCAAGGTGGAGATGGATTTTGTTTGATTTGGACTTGAGTTTTGGAATTGGAAGCAAAGTAGCATATAAGGATAATACCCTTTATAAAATGACTCGTTTGAGTAATGAAGCTTGGCCCAACCCTGCTTGGGCTACATTTATTATAAGAAAACTTTTAGAAAACGATAGTATTCAAGATGTTTATGCCAACAGATTCGCAGATCATCTCAATACGATTTATCATCCTGATAATGTGATTTTCAAAATTGATTCCATGCAAAATTTAATCAAAGATGAAATGCCTTATCATGGAGAAAGGTGGGGGTTGACTGTTCCTAAGTGGGAAGAAAGGGTAGAGGCTATTAGAATTTTTGCAAGAAAAAGACCTTTTTATATGAGGCAATTTTTAATGGAGAAATTTGATTTGTCAGACACGATAAAAGTTAATATACTTCCTTTCGATTATGAGATGGGTAGCCTCAAATTGAATTCAATTAAAATAAAAAAAGAATTTAGTGGATGGTATTTCAAAGATTGTAAAATTTGGCTCAAGGCAAAACCAAAAATGGGATATGAATTTGAAGGTTGGGAAGGAATATTAGCAACAGAACCTGAAATTTTTTTAGATCTCAAAACGGCTGTTTCTATCAAACCCATTTTCAAAAAGAAGCCTAAAAGTGATTTTTATAAAAAGATTGTCATCAATGAAGTTTCCATAAAACAAGACAGCACTATTACATCAGAAGATTGGCTGGAAATTGCTAATGCTACTTCAGATGTAGTAGAATTAAGTAACTGGTATTTAATTACAGAGGATAAAGAAAAATTTGTTTTCCCCGAAAACACAAAAATTGGGGCGCATAGTTTTATTATTGTTTGTAAAGACATTGAAAAATTTCAAGAAGTTTATCAATTATCAAATGATTTAATAGTGCAAAAGGATTTAGGTTTTGGGTTTGGAAGTAAAAAAGATAAAATAAAGCTATACGATGCTAAAATTCAATTAGTAGACTCACTTTGCTATAAAGTTAAAGAAGATTTTAAGGAGTTGTTGGAAACACAAAATAGAAATTTAGAGAGAGAAAACCCACAAACTTTTATTTGGAAAATTAGCAATAAAGTAAGTCCAGGAGTTCAAAATGCAGGTTTTAAAGGCATCCCCAAATCTAAAGATTCAGAAGATGATTCATTTCAATGGATAATTATTGGAGGTCTTTTGTTGGTGTTGGTTTTATTAGGTGTTATTGTTGGGGTTAAAAGTAAAAGAAATCCTATCCAAAAAACGGAAACCAAAAGCAGTCACTAAAATCTTTTATTGATTCTCAAGTCAAGTCTTGCTCATTTCTCACTAAAGGTGTATTTTTGAAAAGCATTTATTAATTGAGTATCTATTTTCAAATACATTTATCAAATGATCTACATTCAGAATTACATAAACGGAGAATTAGTGGCTCCTGTAAATAATAAGCATTTAGATAATTATAACCCTGCCAAAGGTGAGGTATATAGTTATATTCCAGACTCTGATAATCAAGATGTTGAGTTGGCATATAAGGCTGCAGCAATGGCAAAAACCATGTGGGCGAACACTCCCAAACAAGAACGTTCTGATATTATGATGCGAATCGCAGATTTGATTGATAAAAACGCTAAAGAGCTAGCGCTTGCTGAAAGTATTGACAATGGGAAAACGATCAAACTGGCAAGTCATGTGGATATTCCAAGAGCATCAAGCAATATGAGGTTTTTTGCTACAGCAATATTACATTATGCTTCAGAAAGTCATGATATGGATGGAACTGCAATTAATTATACTTTGAGAAAACCAGTTGGTGTAGTAGGTTGTATTTCACCATGGAATCTTCCATTGTATTTATTTACATGGAAAATAGCTCCTGCGTTAGCATCTGGAAATTGTGTTGTTGCAAAACCTTCTGAAGTGACTCCAATGACGGCTTATCTTTTTTCTAAACTTTGTATCGAAGCGGGTTTGCCAGCTGGAGTTTTGAATATTGTGCATGGTCTAGGGGCAAAAGTGGGAGCCGCAATTACTTCTCATCCTAAAATAAAAGCAATTTCGTTTACAGGAGGTACTGCTACAGGAAAACAAATCGCAGCAGTAGCTGCACCGATGTTTAAGAAATTAAGTTTAGAACTTGGAGGAAAAAATCCTAACATCATTTTTGCAGATTGCGATTTTGAAAAAGCACTCAAAACCACTATGGCGAGTTCGTTTGCCAATCAAGGACAAATTTGTTTGTGTGGTTCTAGAATTTTTGTTCAAAGACCAATTTATGAAAAGTTTAGAGATGCTTTCGTTGCCAAAACTAAAGAGATGAAAGTAGGAAACCCTTTGGACAAAGAAAGTAGTATGGGTGCTACTGTTTCTAAAGATCATAAAGAGAAAATTTTATCTTATATTGAATTAGCCAAAACCGAAGGAGGTAACATTCTCACCGGAGGTCACGAAGTTAAAGTGGAAGGTGAATGTGCCAATGGTTATTTCGTAGCGCCAACAATTATTGAAGGGTTGCGTTTTGATTGTAGAACCAATCAAGAAGAGATATTTGGACCTGTTGTCACCATTACTCCTTTCGATTCAGAGGAAGAAGTTTTAATGTATGCCAATAGCACAGAATACGGATTGGCAGCCACAGTTTGGACTGAAAATATTACCACTGCCAACAGAATGGCAGCTTCTTTGGAAAGCGGAATTGTTTGGGTAAATTGTTGGCTGGTAAGAGATTTAAGAACTCCTTTTGGCGGGGTTAAAAATTCTGGCGTTGGTAGAGAAGGAGGATTCCATGCTTTTAACTTTTTTACAGAACCTACAAATGTTTGTGTGGCTTTGTAAAATGGTTTAAATTTAAAGTTTACTTCTTTCTCCTTTTAGGTATCCAAAATCAAAAAAGATACAGTAATTTTGCAATATATAACTTCATTAATTGACAAATTCAATCCAAAATATAGGAGGAATTCCAACCAAATCTGAAAAACTTATCATCAGTGGTCCTTGTAGTGCAGAAACAGAACTACAAGTGCGTGAAACCGTATTGCGACTGGCTAAAACTCAAAAAATTGATGTTATTAGAGCAGGAATTTGGAAACCAAGAACCAGGCCCAACGCATTTGAAGGAGTGGGTAGAGTGGGGTTGGAATGGTTGGTTAATGCAGGCAAAGAGGTGGGACTTCCCGTAGCGGTTGAAGTGGCAAATGCACAACATGTAAATGATGCTTTAGAATCGGGGGTTGATATTTTGTGGTTAGGCGCCAGAACAACAGTGAATCCTTTTTCGGTGCAAGAAATTGCAAATGCCTTGGAAGGAGTGAATATTCCTGTGATGGTCAAAAATCCGATTAATCCTGATTTGGAATTGTGGAAGGGTGCCATAGAAAGATTACAATTAAAAGGAGTGAAAAACATCATAGCTATTCATAGAGGTTTTTCAAGTTACCAAAAGTCTATTTATAGAAATGATCCTATGTGGGAAATTCCAATTCAATTGAAACTTAAATTGCCAGAAATTCCGATAATTTGCGACCCAAGTCATATCACAGGAAGAAGAGATTTATTGAGTTTGGTATCTCAAAAAGCTTTCGATTTGGATATGTCTGGATTGATGATAGAAAGCCATATTACACCAGATGAAGCTTGGAGTGATGCTGCGCAACAAATTAAACCAGAAGTTTTGAATGAATTGTTGGAAAATTTGGTTTTGAGAAATGCTTCTGCAACAAGTTTGGAACAGTTAGGGTTTTTAGAAAAAATGAGAACCCAAATTGACACTTTAGACGAAGAAATCATTCAACTTTTTGCAAAAAGAATGGAAGTTGCTAAAGTTATTGGTCAGTTCAAGAAAGACAATAAAATTACTATTTTACAAACTGAAAGGTGGAAGGAAATCTACAACGCTCGAAAAGAAATGGCAGAAAAATTAGGATTGAGTGTTGAGTTTATAGATGTTTTACTAACCACAATTCACCAAGAAAGCATTAAGCAACAAAACAAAGTGATGAATTCTTTGAAAGACTTGTGATGTAAGATGTTTGATGTAAGATGTTTGATTTGAGATGTTTGATGGTTGATGTAAGATGGTTGATGTGCTATAATTCTTCACTTCACTTTACTTCTTCACTTAAGTTTCGAATTACTAAATGCTTCGATTGATAAAAGATGGAAATCTGAAATTAGAAAGGTGAAATAGGAAAATATATAAACCAATTAACCAATTAACTTGAACAACTAATCTACAAGCAAATTACATCCACGAGTATCTGAATGATCAAATCTTCCCATGATTTTGAGTTGATTGTTGTTCATTCTTCCCAAATCTTGTGTTGCAATAAAAGAGCAACTGTATAAATTAGCCAAATCAATAATGTTTACACCACCAGTCTTGTCGCTTTTTTCCATCAAAGATAATGGGTCATTAACGGGTCTCAGTTTGCATTGCATCCAATTGGGAAAAGAAAACCATTCACCTCCCGTAGAATAGCCTTGTGAAAGTAATTCGGTCATTCCATATTCACTATGAATTTCAGTAACGCCAAATCCTTTGCAGAGAACATTGTGAAGTTCTGGCTTTGTCATTTCTTTTCTTCTACCTTTCATGCCTCCAGTCTCCATAATTAGAGTGTTTGAAAGGTTAAAGTTTCGACTTTCAATTAAATCCAAAAGTGCATAAGAAACCCCTATAAGCAAACATTTTTTTTGTTCTTTTTCTAAGGTTTCAAGTAGCGAAACAATATTAGAATCATTGAGGTAGAATCCACTTCTAGTATTATTACTTTTTGAAATAAGATTTTCTACCATATACACCAATGATGAATCTCCTTGTTCTTGGTAAGACGGGAGTAGTGCTATAATGGTAATGTCATCAATTTTGCCATAAAATTGCTCAAAACAAATTGAAAATGATTGTTCGTAAAGTTGTAAATCATGAACATAATGTTGACTTCTTCCAGTTGCTGTAGTTCCACTGCTTTTAAAAACTTTTACTTTTTCAATGGATAAATTATCCCAAAAAACAGCATTAGATTTAAAAAACTGAATCGGTAAAAAAGGAATTTCGTTTATACTATTTATTTTTTGTGGATTTTTTACAACAGCATCACAATAATCACGGTATATTATTACGTTTTGATATTGGAGATGAAAAATCTGTAGCGCTAAATCTTGAAATTGATTTGCATCTTGAATACAAAATATTTGGGAAATTATTGATTCAATTTGATGAGGCTTCATAAGAATTTAATATCTTTACGTTATGAAAAATGCTTTTTACAAAAAAATAATTTTTGGCTTGGCAAGTTTACAAATAATATTTTTGTATTCGTGTGTAAAACCAGTTTCATATCCAAATGAACCGATTTTAGAAAGTGTTACTTATACTACTATAGGCGATTCATTATTGGTATCAGTTTCTTTTACAGATGGCGATGGTGATATTGGACTTAATGATATCGATACATTAGAGCCTTTTAATCAAGAAAGTTTTTACCACTATAATCTGTATTTAGAATATTTTGAAATGATGGATGGTAATTGGGTGCAAGGAAGATTAGACCCTAGTGGAAATAATTTCCCAACAGCAGATAGTATTGTTTTTCAATATAGAATCAAAAATCTAACGCCTGGTGGACAAAACAAAACTTTAAAAGGTGTAATCAATGTAACTATTGAATCTCCTTTTTACAATCCAAATTCAAACCATAATGATTCTATAAAATACAGAGTTATGCTTATTGATAGAGCTTTGAATATGAGCAATTATGTAGAGACAGAAACCATTGTAAGATGAAAATTGTAATACATATATTTTTTTCTTTAATTTTAATTCAGTTATTGGTTTCTTGTGCAAATCAAGTATCAAATAATACAAACTATGCCCATCTATACAATGGAAAGAGTGCCACTATAAAACCAGATTACATAGTTTATCATGATAGTAAAAAAGAAACAGAGCTCTATTTTAGAATAAACAGCAATGATGTCTTGTATGCAAGAAAAGATAAATCTCAGCCTTATTTTGCCAATATTAGTATTCATTACGAATTATTTGGATTGGAGTCGAAAAAACTAATTTTAGATAGTGCTACTACAAAAATTGTAGATGAAACCATTAAGAAGAATCCAAAGTACCTTACAGGAAAAGTAAAAATTAAAACTGAATTTGGTAAAGATTATATTCTCAGAATTACAGCAACAGATTTAAATAGAAATAATTCTAATGACCAAGAAATTTCTTTGAATAAATCCAATGTAAACCATCCACAATTTTTCTTGGTAAAAGATAAAGAAACAGGGCAATTAATTTATCACAATTACATAAATAAGTCAATTTTGGTGGATATCGCTTCTCAAGAAAACATAGGAAAACAAATTCATATTCAAAGATTTTATAGAAATTTTCCTATTGCTGCGCCCCCTTTTAGTAGTTCAGAAACCAAAAAATTCGATTACATACCCAACGAACATCTTCAGCAAATGATCCCTAAAGAAGGTGTTTTTTCATGTGTTTTACCTGATTCTGGATTTATTCATTTACAATTGGATACTTCGAAAAAAGAAGGAGTTACTTACTTTGGGTTTAAAGATAATTTTCCCAAAATTAAAAATGTGTATGGTATGATAGATCCTTTGAGATATATAAGTTCTAATGCAGAATTTGATAATTTGAAAAAAAGTGAGGAAACCAAAAAGGCCGTTGATGAGTTTTGGCTGACCAAATGTGGTACAGAAGAAAGAGCAAGAGAGATTATCAGAAAATATTACAATAGAGTTCAAGATGCTAATAATGTATTTACTTCTTATGTAGAGGGATGGAAAACAGATAGGGGAATGGTAAGTTTAATCTATGGAAGTCCCAAAACAGTTAGAAAAGCAAGGGATGAAGAGGTTTGGTATTATGGTGAAGAAAATAATGCATTAGCACTTCAGTTTACATTTATTAAAGTAAACAATCCTTTTTCAGATAATGACTATAAATTATTAAGAACACAAGGATATAAATCAAGTTGGTATAGGGCGGTTGATGCTTGGAGAAGCGGTCGTGTATATTGGGCACAGTAATGAAGAGATAATGAATCATAGAGATAACAACAGACCTCAAAAATGGGGCAATCAAAAAACGTATTCAAAAGCTAAAGATGATGAAAGTATCATCTATGGAATTAGAGCCGTAATCGAAGCAATTTCAGCAGGCAGAACGCTCAATAAAATAATGGTTCAACAAGGTATTCAAGGAGATTTGTTCAAAGAATTGAAAGATTTGCTTAAAGAAAAAGATGAAGTATATCAAATTGTTCCGATTCAAAAATTAAACAATCTCACTCAAAATAATCATCAGGGCGTAGTAGCTTTTGCATCTCCAATTACCTATCAAAAATTGGAGCATATCATTCCTCAAATATTCGAAAGAGGTGAGGTCCCTTTGATTTTTATTTTAGATAGAATCACAGATGTCAGAAATGTGGGTGCTATTGCAAGATCTGCAGAATGTAATGGAGTTCATGCTATTGTAGTTCCTGCTAGAGGAAATGCTCAAATAAATGCTGATGCCATAAAAACTTCTGCAGGTGCTCTTAACAAAATACCAGTCTGCAAAGAATTAAATTTGAAAGACAGCATTTTACTGTTGAAACAATCGGGAATAAAAGTAGTAGCATGTACCGAAAAAACGGAGAACTTACTGCCTTCTACCAACCTTTTGGGTCCCATGGCTATAATTATGGGTAGTGAAGAAGATGGTGTATCTAAAGAGTACATCAAAATGTGTGACGACAAGGTGAAAATTCCAATGTTTGGAACAATTGAATCGCTTAACGTTGCAGCATCTGCTACAGTAGTAATGTACGAAATAAATAGACAAAGAAATGCAATATAAGTTTTTATCAAAATATTTTGCTTTTACAGTTATGTTTGCCAGTCTTTTGGTTTTTTCTCAGTGTTACAATCAATCAAATGAAGCAACTAAAGAGAGTAAAAATATTGTATCTATTGATAACGTTAGATTTTTAGAAGGCACATGGGTAGATAGAAAAACATTCGGGTTTAAAAGTCCTCCACAACATTTTGTTGAGGTTTGGAAGTCTTATCCAGATTCTATGAGTGGAGCAGCATATATGGTAATAGAAAATGATTCTTCTTTGATGGAACTTATCTCTATTGTAATGATTAATGAAAAGTTAACCTATATTGCTAGACCTAAAAATCAATCTTTAGTGAGTTTTACTTTAATTAATGATGGTAAAGAGTCGTTTGTATTTGAAAATAAAGCAAATGATTATCCTCAAAAATTAACTTACAAAAACATTTCTAAAGATTCACTACACATCACGCTTGATGGTATTTCTAAAGGTATTCCAAGAACCATTACTTTTAAATACCAAAAAGAATAAGTTTATATCTTTGCAAACAAATTGAAATTTATGAAGATAAGGTTGACAAAAGAATTTGATTTCGAAACTGCACATGCTCTTGATGGTTATGAAGGTAAATGCAAGGATATTCATGGTCATTCCTATCATCTTAGAGTTACTGTTTTGGGAGAACCTACAGAAGATTGCACCTTGTCTGATTGTGGAATGGTAGTAGATTTTGGAGATATCAAAAAAATTGTTAGAGATTATGTTTATGAAGAATTCGACCATAGACTAATCTTAAGAGAAGATAGTAGGTTTAAAAACATGGAAGTGCTTAATCAAAGAGTAAGATATGTACCTTACCAACCCACTTGCGAAAATATGCTGATAGAAATAGTTACTATTTTGAAATCTAAATTACCTAAAAACGTAACATTACATTCTGTTTTTCTCAGAGAAACTGTTAATAGTTATGCAGAATGGTTTGCAGAAGATAATTTTTAGTATCTGCTTTTATCCTCTGTTTTACTATCGAAAGATTGAGCTTTAACAAACTTTACAGACAACATTAATTCGTGAGTTCCTGTTGAATAATTTCTCAAATTACTGGTTGTAAAATCATAAGAATATCCGATTGATAGATTATTGTTGTATGTATATCCTATCATTGCAGAAGCAGCGTCCATTGTTCTGTAAGTTCCTCCAATCCAAAGTTGTTTTTTCCAGATTAATCTGGCCATTACATCAAGTTGAACAGGAACAGGGTCAATATATTTAACAATTAAACCTGGCTCTAATTGCAAGTCGTCTGTTAAATCAAATTTGTATCCACCATTGATGTAGTAGTGGTCTTCTAATTTACTTAAACCTGTATTTTGACTATTGTCGAATCTCAATTTAGATTGCAGTAAATTGGGAGCGCTTGCTCCGAAATACCATTTATCGTGAAATAAATGGAAGCCAAAAGTTGCATCAGGAACAATTGTTCTCATAACAGAATTTACTAATACTTGATCTGCAGCAGAATACAATGTGATTTTGTGTGCGTCAACTTTCCATTCTAATATACCTGCACTTAGACCTAAAGACAATTTTATTTTTTCATTGATTTTAAAAATATATGAATATGAAAATTGAATACCAGTTCTTCTTGTAGGTCCCACATGGTCTGTAAATAGCATCCCACCTAATCCCATTTTGTTGTTTTTAGTTGGTCCATTTACTGTAAGCGTATAAGTTCTTGGAGCATCTGTAAGTCCCACCCATTGGTATCTGTGATTGGAACTCACATCAACGGTTTTTTGAGTACCTCCTATGGCTGGGTTATATGCATAGTTGTTAAAGAAAAACTGACTATACATAGGAATCTGTTGAGAGAAAGTATAACTTCCAATCAAAAGAAACATTGCTATGATGATATTTTTGTTCATTCTAATATTTTTTTTGAAATACGATTTTTCTATTCAATTTTATTATCTCATTATGGTGATTGGACCAGAATATGTATCTGGGAAAAGAGGATCATTTAACTCAATAATATAATAGTATGTTCCTACAGGTAGTTCTTCTCCATTATATCTTCCATCCCATCTTTGAGTATATCCAACACTTCTAAAGAGCATTTGACCCCATCTATTATAAACTTCTACAACAGATTCTGGGAATTGATCAATATAATCAATTTGCCAATCATCATTTACACCATCTCCATTAGGCGTAAACCCATTAGGGAATGCGATTTGAGGAATTGGCCTAACATTTATGGTGTCAGAATTTGAACATCCATTAGTATCTGTAACAAAAACATAATAGTCCATTTCAGTCAATAACTCTATTTGAGGATTACTCAATGTTGAATCATTTGCTGATAGGAAGTTTGTATTTGGTGTCCAAAAATATACTGAACCTACAAGACCTGTAGGAGCACCTCCAAGGGTTACAGTTGTTCCCAAAACATCTTCAATATCTTCTCCTGCATTTACTAATGGTAATGGATACATTTCTACATTTACAGTATCTGTATGCGTACAGTTGGCATCTGTAACAGTAAGTGTGTATTGTGTAATGCCTACACCTAATGGACAAACTTCAACTGTATCGGCATCACTCAAAGGTGTAGTTGCAGGAACAGCATTCCATTCATAAACGGGAACGCCTGGTGCAACTGCACTTCCTTGAATTACAATACAGTTATTAAGACATAGTGAAGTATCAGGACCAGCATTGGCTAATATAATAAATAAAGTGTCTAAACCTATAGATTCTATTTGTGTACATCCATTTTCGTCAGTAACTGTCAATTCGTAGGTAGTTGGGTTAAGATTTGTCAAATCTTCATCTGTACTTGTAAATGCAGAAGCAGGATTAGTTATCCAACTATAACTTAAAACTCCAGTACCGCCAGAAGCTGAAATATCAATGGCTCCATCCTGAGAATTCACACAAGTTGCATCTACAGTATTATCAACAACAATAGTAATGGTAGTTGGTTCTGTCAGTGTGACGTCTGTAGATGTATTACATCCATTAGCATCTGTTACAGTTAATGTTGTTGTTCCATCACAAAGCCCAGTTTCATTATAAGTAGTATTAGCACTGCTAGACCAAGCGTAAGCATAAGGAAGTGTTCCTCCATCAGCAATAGCGTTAAGTTCTCCATTGCAGTCTCCATTACAAAGTGGATCAGCTGCAAATTGAACTCCTAGAGCGATGCTGTCTGGTTCGTTTACAATTCCACTTGATACAGAAATACAACCCGTTATTGGATCAGAAACTGTAACAAAATATTGACCACTGCTTAAGCCATTAAAGTTAGCACCTATGGTTCCGTCTTCCCATTCAAAGTCTAAACCAGCACCAACAGCAGTTAAACTACCATCAGCAAGTCCAAAACAAGAAACGTCAGTATTTGTAATTGTTGCTTGAGGTGGAGTAGAGGAGGATAAAGGAATATTATCAACTTGAGAACAACCAGTATTGTCTGTAACTGTGATTGTGTACAAACCAGCGGCTAAATTGTCTTCACTAGAATTAGTAGATGTAAACCCTCCTGGTCCTGACCAATTGTAGTTTATAGGTGTTACACCATTAGAAACTACCAAAGTTATAGCACCATCACTTGAATTACAATTTGCGCCATTTGCAATAAATTGTATGTCCATTCCATCAGGCTCTCCAATGGTAACAGGAACGACTCTTGTACAATTATTGGCATCAATAACTTCTAAATTATAAGTTCCAGCTGGAACATTTGAAAGTGTATTTGTTGACTGGCCAGTAGGTACCCATAGTAATTGATATGGAGCTGTTCCACCACTAGGAGTAACTGTTGCAGAACCATCATTTCCATTTAGACAAGTTACATCAGTTACTACAATTGTTTCGTTATCAGGACCACCTATATTATTTATAGTTACATCTAAATCAGTTTGACAACCATTGGTGTTGTCAGTAACTGTATATGGATAAATTCCTGCGCACAAATTATTATGTGAAAGTCCTGTTGTATTGTCAAACCAAGTTATGGTGTAATTTCCAGATCCACCTGATGGAGTTACCGAAGCTTCTCCATCACATTCTCCACAAGCAGCATCATTTGGTACAACTGTAGATGTAAGATTATTAGAAAAGTCAACAATAACTGAGGTTTGAGTTTCACATCCATTAGCATCAGTTATTGTTACATTATTAACTCCTACACAAAGTCCAGTTGCTGTTTGTGAAGTTTGACCTCCGCTCCAAACGAATGAATAATTCACCGTTCCACCTGATACAATTAAAGAGGCTGAACCATCACAAGCAATATCACAACTCGCATCTTGTACATTTGGTAATCCTAAAATTAATTCATCAGGACTTGAAATATTTGCTGAAGCATTTGAAACACAGCCTAAATTGTCGGTGACAGTGACAAAGTATTGTCCTTGAGAAAGACCTGTTTCTGTATCAGAATTTCCTCCACTTGTCCAAAGGTAATTGAAAGGGCCATTTCCAGTAGCAACTACTGTTGCAGTTCCATCACCAAGACCAAAACAATTTTCATCTGTATTAGAAATAGTAAGTGCAGGTCCGTTAGTGGTTCCAAGAGAAATATTTTCGCTATAGATACAGCCAGCAGCATCAGTTATTTCTATCACATATACACCAGGTAATAATCCTGTTTCAGCATCATTGGTACTTCCAAAAGCACTAGGACCAGAAATCCAATTATATGAATAAGGACTTGAGCTTCCATTCACAATTAAAGTAATACTTCCGTCAGCACCTCCACAAGTTCCGTTATTAATAATTGATTGAACAATTGGAGCGTCTGGTTCTTCAATGGATACAGGAACCATTCGGATACATCCATTAGCATCCGAGACCTGTAAATTGTATGTTCCAGCGCTTACACCTATGATTTGATTTGTCATATTTCCTTGCCCTAGCCAAACATAGTTGTAAGGTGTTACTCCGCCAGTAGGCAATACTTGAGCAGCACCATCATTCCCATTATTACACGTAACATTTGTAATATTAACAGTTTCTCCTGTAGGACCTCCAATATTATTTATTGTTGCATCCATTTGAATATTACAACCAGTTGTTTGATCTGTTACATTAAAAGGATATAAACCTGCACAAAGACCCGTATTAGAAAGCCCTATACTTCCATCCGACCAAAGTATATTATAATTTCCAGAACCTCCAGATGGAGTAACTACTGCTTGTCCATTGCAATCTCCACAGGTTGCGTCTGTTGGAACTACAGTTACAGTTAATTGGAAGTTTTCTTCAATTAAAATCGTTTGTTGAATTTCACATCCATTAGCATCTGTTATTGTAACAGTATTAACTCCTACACATAAATTATTTACTGTAGAGGACGTTTCTCCATTAGTCCAAAGATAAGTATAACCAAAAGTGCCACCAGCTACAATTGCAGTGGCTTGTCCATCACAAGATATATCACAACTTGCGTCAACCGTATTTGGAATAGACAAAATCAAATCGCTTGGTTCTGATAAAGTAGCAGAAACTAAGGTAATACAACCAGTTCCAGCATCAGTTCCTTGAAGTGTGTAAGTTCCAGTGATGACATTTTGAATATTGTCGTTAATTTCTCCAAGTATTGGACTAGCTGTAGCATCTAGCCATTGATAATCCATAACTCCTAAAGCTCCATTTGTGGTTGAAGTTATAGAACCTGTTGCACCTCCAAAACAAAGAACATCATTTGGTGTAAGTGTAATTTGAGGAGCGTTTATGTCGGTAATCGTAAAGTTTTGAGAAACAGAACATCCATTATTATCACTAACTGTTACTGAATAAACTCCTGCACTCAATCCAGAAATACCTGGAGTAGTTTGTCCTCCTGGATTAGTCCAATTAATTGAAAGTGGAGAAACACCTCCTGAAGTTGTAATGGTAATATCTCCATCTGCATTCAAACATGTAGAAGGGTTGATTACAGAAGAAATGCTAATTGTAGTCGGTTCTTGAATATCAACTTGAGCTATTCTGATACAATTATTGTTATCTGTCATTTCAACAAAATAGGTCCCAGCAGTAAGATTATTTTGAGTTGCATTAGTAAAACCATTATGTGGCCAGAAGTACGTATATGGCGCAACACCACCTGTTGCTGTTACTGTTGCCGTTCCATCATTTCCTCCACCACAACTAACATCTGTTGAAATTATAGTTTCACCTGTTGGACCTCCTATATTATTTATCGCTACATTTTCATTTATTGTACAACCTAAGTTATCTGAAATTGCAACAGTGTAAACTCCAGCACATAAATTAGATTCATTACTTCCAGTAGTTCCAGAAGACCAAACAAAAGAATAGTTTCCATTACCGCCATTAGCAACAACCGATGCAGTTCCATTACACAAACCACAAGTGGCATCATTTTCTGTGATACTAGCTGATAGAATAGATGGAGTATTTACAGTTAAGTTTCCTTGAATTGCAATACATCCAGCAGCATCTGTTACTTCAAGAGTATATGTTCCAGCTTCAGCATTGGTTAAATCTTCTTGTTGTGAAATACCATTAGGATTCCACAGATAAGTGTAGGGAGCGGTTCCACCAGTTATGGTGACGTTAATTTGTCCATTATTATCACCAAAACAAGTTACATCAACGATATTATCTAATGTTATTGTAGGTGCATTGATGTTACTTATAGAAATTGTAGTGTCTGCTGTACAGAGATTGTCATCAGTAACGAAGAATGTATATGTTCCAGCAGGTTGACCCAAAATATCTGCTGTGTTAGCAATTGAGGATCCACCAAATTGCCAGTCGTAAGTATAATCTGGAGATGTTAAAGTTCCACCTGATACATTAGTGGTAATATCTCCATCTGATAAGTTACAATTTGCGTCAACAACCGTAGCATCAAAAATTACTTGATTAGGTTCCGTGATAGTAAACAAACTATCTCTTGTACAACCATTAAAATCAGTAACAGAGAATAAATAGTTTCCAGCGGAAAGTAAACTTTCATCTTCATTTGTTGAACCAGTATCCCAACTGAATTGGTAAGGAGCAACACCATCAGCTACTGTCACATCTATATCACCTTGAGCGTCTCCAAAACAATCGTTATTAGTAATAATTGCGGTAATATCAATTTCAAGCGGTTCTGTAATCGTATAAGCATCAATTATTACACAACCATTATTGTCTGTAACTGTAATTTGATAAGTCCCTGCATTGATATTTGGTTGGTCTTCAGGATCGTTTGAACCAGGTAAATTATCCCAATCAAAATTATAAGGAGATGTTCCACCTGTAACTGTAATGTCTAATCCACCAGTATTATCGTTAAAGCATAGTAAATCATTTGCATTAGAAGTAAGGTCCAATACGATTGGTTCTGTTATTGTTCCTGAAGCAACAGATATACAGCCAGTTGGATCTTCTAAAACAGTAAGATTGTATGTGCCTGCAACTAAATTAGAAAGGTTTTGATTGTCATCAAAATCCCCAGTTCCGTCAATATCCCAATCATAAGTATAGGTGTTTGGTGGAGTTCCATTTACTGTAATATTTAAAGCACCTGTAGCGTTTCCAAAACAATCTACATTAATTGAATTTACTGTTATATTTGGAGCTTGGTCGTTATTTACAGAAATTACCTCAGAAATAAAACATCCATTATCGTCTGTAATATCTACTTGATAGTTTCCAGCATCAATATTTGTAATATCATTATCAGTATCTGGCAATACTATACCTTGTGTTACATTTGTCCAAACATAATTGTAATCCGTTGTAATAGTTCCTCCAACAACGTTTACCGTTAAACTTCCATCAGATAATCCACATGAGGGCTCAACAATGTTTGTTGATAATGTAATTTCATCTGGTTGAGTTATCGAAAAGTTATTACCATTAAGTTGGCAACCATTATTATCAGTAATGTCTACTATATAAGTTCCTTCTTCAAGTCCGTTGATGTCTTGTACAGAAGCGTTAAAGCCATTAGGTCCAGACCAAGAGACAATATAATTTGGTGTACCTCCGACTATTGTAATGTCAATCTCACCTGAAGCATCTTCAAAACAATTTAAATTAGATTCGATGCCAGATACAGCTAAAGGGCTATTTGGTCCACTAACCAAAATAACATCATTTGTAACACATCCATTGATGTCAGTTACTGCTAAAGTATAGTTACCAGCTTCTAAACCTGTTAAATCTTCTTGAGTTGATGCAAATCCGTTAGGACCATTCCAAGTAAAATTGAAATTTGGATTACCAGTTACTGTTATATCAATATTTCCATTAGCATCTCCAAAGCAAAAAACATCTGTTGAAGCAGACACTACATCTGGTCCTCCTACATCCGAAATTGTTGCAAAATCGTTAACAGAACATCCATTTAAATCGGTTACCGAGACTTGATAAGTGCCTTGAGGTAACCCATTTACAGTTGCAGAATTTCCTACGTTTATTCCAGTGTTAAAATCTATCCAATCATAGTTGTATGTAATACCATCATTTCCTCCCACAGCAATCACAGAAACTCCACCGTCACTATTACCACATGATGCATCTATGTTACCTACAGTAAGTACTATTTCTGTTTCTTCAGTAAGTGTAAAGTTATCAACGGCAATACATCCGTTTGCATCAGTAACAGATAATTCATAAGTCAATGCATCTAATCCAGTTACAGTGCTTAAGCCTGTTCCATTTGTTGATGTAGCAAATATGTTTCCTGATTCTGACCAAGTATATGTGTAATTTGGTGTTCCTCCTGAAACAGTAGCGTCAATTTGACCTGTTCCTCCACCAAAACAAAGTAAATTCGTTGAATTTCCAATTATGGTAAGGGCAGTTAAAGGCTCCTCTATAGTTACTATTTCAGGGGGCGTAGTACATCCTGCATTATCAGTAACTATTAAAGTATATGTTCCTGCTAATAAATTTGTTTGATCTTCAGGATTGTTTGTTCCAGGTAAATTGTCCCAGTCATAGGTGTAGTTTGGAACACCACCAGTAAGAGAAACGAAAATACTTCCTGTTGCATTTCCAAAACAATCAACATCATTTACATTGTCAACAGAAACTACAGGAGCATTACTTGCAACAACTGCTTGAATAGCGGTTGCAGTACATCCGTTAAAGTCAGTTACTACTATAGTATAGTTTCCAACGTCTAAACCACTAATGATTTCACCAGAATAAGGTCCTCCTGGTCCAGTCCAGTCAAAAGAATATGCAGGAATTCCTCCATTTGCAGTTACAGAAACTTGTCCAGTCGGAGCATTACAATCTGTAGGTAATGAACTTGTGCTAATTGATATACCGTTGGGAGCAGATAAAGTGAAACAAGTATCTAACTGGCATCCTAAGTTGTCTATAATTGTTACACAATATTGTCCAATTGCAAGACCAGAAATATTTTGAGTTGCAGAAGTAAATCCATTAGGACCTGTCCAGGTTGTACTAGCTATTGGTAAGTTAGCATTATTAATATTGTCTATAGTTATTGAGCCATCCAGACTTGATGAACAAAGTGGACTTGTAATCGTTGCAGTTACGTCAATTGCATCGGGTTCAGTAAGAATTACCGATAAACCTATTACACAACCATTTGCATCAGTAGCAACTACCGAATATTCATCCGCTTCTATTCCGCTTAAATCTTCTGAAGTGTTGTTAGGATTGATTGCACTTCCATTTAAAGCAGTCCAGACAAATGTGACACCACCAATAGGTGAAACTACATCCAATAAAATCTCACCATCTGAACCACTATTACAAGTAGGGTTTGTAAAGGTTTCAGTCAAAGTTGGACCATTAATGTCAGATACACATTCAGTTGTTGTAACAGAACAACCGTTAGGTCTATTTTCCGTAACTGTTACATCATAGCATCCAGCAAATAGATTTGAAGCAGTAGCAGCGTTTCCTACTTGTGTCGCATTTACGTCTGTCCAAACATATAAATATTCATTAGGAGGATTTCCTGGAGTTCCATTCGAAGCCACTACTGAAACAGTTCCGTTATTTACCAAACAAGTAGATTGCGTTGAAGATGTAGTTAAAGTTATTTCAGAAGGTTCATTGATAGTAAAAGGACCAAAATTAGCGACACAACTGTTATCATCAATGACACTAACATTGTAAGTTCCTGCAATAAAAGATAAATCTTGAGGGTCATTGAAAGTTGCTCCACCATTATGATCCCAATCATATCCATAATCAGCAGCAACAGTTCCACCAGACACAGTAATATCTATCAATCCATTATCTCCAAAACAATTGGCGTCAGTTATATTTGAAGTAATGACAATAGGATTTGGTTCATTAATAACTACAACTTGTTGTGTGTTACAAGCTGCTCCATCTGTAACTGTAACAACATAAGTTCCTCCTGGGATTCCAAAAAGATTGGATACATCTCCAGGGTTAGGGTTTGGAAGACCAGCAGGAATACTAGACCAAGAATACGTTAAAGTACCTGTTCCTCCTGTAGAAGTAGTAGAAATAGAACCATTACTTGCTCCAGCACAAGTTACATCACTTACATTATCAATTGAAACTGCAGGTCCATTTGTTGGCTGCACTGAAACAGAACCTTCTACAGAACATCCATTGTCGTCTGTAACAGTTACAGTATAGGTATCATTTAAAACATTATTTACTGTAGCAGTTGTACCTATGTTTCCTGGAGGGGCTGGATTTGAAAGGCTTACCCAACTATAACTGTAATCTGCAACGATAGAACCACCGCTTGCCACAACAGATACTGATCCGTTTGGAACATTACATTGAGCATCAGTAGAAGAAAGGTTGTCTATAAATAATTGAGTTGGTTCTGAAATTACAAAACAACTGTCAGCATTAAAGGAACATCCATTATCGTCAATAACATCAACACAATATGTTCCTGGTAATAATCCATTTACATTTTGGTTGATAGAAGAAAAACTATTGTCTCCTGTCCAACTATAGGAGTAATTACCAGCCACTGTTCCTCCGATTGGAGTTATACTAATTGCTCCAGTAGCATTTCCAAAACAATCCACGTTGGTTACCGTTGAATTATCTAATGACAATGGGGAAGGTTCTATTATTGAAATTACTGAAACTTCCTGACAAAGATTAGCATCAGTAACAATAAGTGTATAATCATCAGCACAAAGTCCAAAAATATCTTCTGAAGTAGAAGAGAAATTAGTTAAAGCGGTTCCTGTCCAAGAAACGTTATATGGTGCGACACCACCTGTAACAGATATTTGAATAGCTCCAGAACATACTGAATTACACAATAAATCAGATTGATTATCAATTGTAATGATTGGAGGCGTAATGGTTCCTATAGTTTCTTGACCAGAAACCAAACATCCATTCGCATCAGTTACAGTGACGTCATAAACACCTGTTTCTAAACCAGTGAGATTTATGCTTGAACTAGTAAACCCATTAGGACCTGTCCAACTTATATTATAGCCTGCTCCAGGAGTACCTCCAGCAACTGTTACTGAAGCGGTTCCATTGTTAATACCACAACCAGTATTGGTACTTGAAGTTGAAATAGTTAATTCATCTGGTTCTGATACTACAAAAGTTGTATCATTAGTACATCCATTGTCGTCTGTCGCTGTAAGAGTGTAAGAGCCTTCACACAAGTTATTTATATTAGCAACATTTGTAGCCCCTCCATAGCAGCCTGGCACAGGATTCCAATTGTATCCATAATCAGCGGCAACAGTTCCTCCTGATACAGAAATATTCAAAGAAGCATTATTCGCTCCAAAACAATCGATATCAGTGAAAGTAGAATTGTTAAAAAAGATAGAGTCTGGCTCAATTATCGTAAAGCAAGAGTCCGCTGCTAGTGTACATCCATTGTCATCCTGAATGTTTACACAATATGTCCCTACAAGTAATGCTACTAAGTTTTGGTTGTCATCAAAATCTCCTGATCCATCGTTGTCCCAGTCGTAAGAATAGTTTCCTGCAACCGTTCCTCCAGAGGGAACAATTGATACAGTTCCATCAGGAACACCATTACAAGTCAAATCTGTTCCCGTTATAGTTAAACTAAGTAAATTAGGCTCTGTTAAATCAATTACTGTTTGCTGGTTACAATTATTAGCATCTGTAACAGTTGCTGTGTAAGAACCTGGTTCAAGATTGGTTGGGTTTAAATCATCTTGAGCAGGTGTTGTAGAAGTATTTGAAGTCCAAGTAACAGTCAATGGTGCACTACCTCCAGAAATGGAAACGTTAATTTCTCCATTGTTTGCACCAAAACAATCAATATCTTGTTGTGTTGCTGAAATGTTTAATTCATCTGGTTCAACAACTTGAAATATAGTATCATTCGTACATCCATTATCATCTGTTGCCGTTACAATGTAGGTTCCTTCACATAAATTCGAAATGTTTTGTAAAGTTGTACTACCTCCGTAACAACCTGGAACAGGATTCCATAAAAAATCATAGTTTCCTGCTTCTGTACCTCCTGTTACATTAAGATTTACGCTTCCGTCATTTGCTCCAAAACAACTGATGTCAGAAAATGTACTTCCATTAAAGAATATAGAGTCTGGTTCGATAATCGTATAACAAGAGTCTGCCACTAAAGTACATCCATTATCATCTTGAATATTTACACAATAAGTTCCTGCTAGAAGATTGTTCAAATCTTGCGTATCATCAAAATCTCCAGATGCGTCATTATCCCAGTCAAAAAGGTAGTTTCCAGCAACAGTTCCACCAGTTATGTTAGATAAATTTACTTGTCCATTAGGTACTCCATTACAAGTTAGGTCAACTCCATTTATTTCCAAACTCAAAGGATCAGGTTCTTCAATATCTATTGTTATCGAAAATGTACAGTTGTTGTTATCTTCTACCGTTGCGGTATAACTTCCAGGACCAAGGTTTGTAGGATTTGATGTGCTAAAGCCGGTAATTGGTGTAGATCCTCCAGACCATGTTATACTGAAAGGTGGTGTGCCATCAACAAGAGTAATCTCTATTTCACCATCATTTGCACCAAAACAAGAAA
>CAWUIK010000051.1:0-21642 GCA_963922585.1 uncultured Flavobacteriales bacterium
CAACTACAACTGGAGGGTTTACTAGAGTGGGTGGTCCAGTGATTTCGCTTTCTTGAGGGTTGGAGCAGGAAATTATAATAACTATTAGAAACAGTGGGTATAGAATTTTCATGATGTAGTAAAGTATTATAAAGTTTAGATGCAAATTTAAGAGAAAAGATCCAAGAAATTTCTTTTCGTATCAAAAAAAGTAATTACTTCGCAAAATGATTGCGAAATATAAAAACTTACTGCTTCTACACTTAACTGTGGTAATCTTTGGATTGACAGGCCCGATTGGGAAACTCATCAACGGAGATGAAGCTGCTATTGTTTTTTATCGATTGATTTTTGCTGTTTTAGGAATTTTCATTTATTTTAAATTTACCAATTACAAAATCAATTTTTCTAAAGAAGCGCTTAAAGAAACTTGGTATGTGGGTATTATTGTAGGATTGCATTGGATTACTTTTTTTGGAGCAATCAAACTGAGCAACGTTAGTGTCGCTTTGATTTGTTTTTCAAGTGGGGCGCTTTTTACTTCAATACTCGAACCAATCTATTTCAAAAGAAAGGTAGTGCTATATGAAATATTGTTGGGTTTATTTATTATAGCAGGAATTTTTTATGTGTGTAAAGAACCAGGAAAACCCATTTTCGAATCCAAGTACATTTCAGGTATTTTGATGAGTATATTTTCCGCTTTTTTGTCTTCATGGTTTACTGTAATCAATGGAGGCTTGATCAAAAAGGGAAGAAGAGCCAAAAATATTTCCTTTTTGGAATTGAGTTTTGCGCTTATATTTTTGGTGTTTTTTGTAAGCGGAATGTATTATGATGATCTTTCAAAATTGTCATTTTCTGCTATTGATTTATTGTATTGTGCGATACTAGGTTTGCTTTGTACTTCTTTTGCCTACATCGTAAGTGTGGATGTGATGAAGGAAATTTCACCCTATACTGTCGTAATGTCTGTTAATTTAGAGCCTATTTATTCTATAATTATCGCTACATTACTTTGGCCAGAATCCGAAAAGATGTCTCCTACCTTTTATGTGGGTGCAGCAATTATTCTTGTAATAATTTTGCTAAATGGCTATTTTAAGATGAGGTCTAAAAAGAAACTTTCGTTGGAAACACCAGTTATTGAATCAACTGTTTTGTAACTTCCCATAGCACTGCCCCTCCACAAACAGATACATTTAGTGAATGTTTGGTGCCAAATTGAGGGATTTCCAAAACACCATCACAAACTCCAATAACCTCGTCTTGAACACCTTCTACTTCATTTCCAAAAACGAGCCCTACACCACTTTTGGGAACTTCAAAATCTTGTAAGGCAATGATGTTTTCTGCTTGTTCAACAGCATAAACTTTATATCCTTTAGATTTTGTCCATTCAACTGCTTCTTCTGTATTTTCAAAATATTCCCAACTCACGGATTCTGTTGCTCCTAAGGCTGTTTTTCTAATGTCCTTGTGTGGAGGAGTAGCCGTGATTCCGCAGAGCAATAGTTTTTCTACATTAAAAGCATCACAAGTTCTAAAAAATGAGCCTACATTATTTAAGCTTCTAATATTATCCAAAATGACAATAATTGGGTGCTTATCTTTTTGAATAAAAGCCTCTAATGAATCTCTTTGCAATTCATCTAGTTTAAGTTTTCTGTTCATAACTATTGAAAATTGGTGCAAATCTAAAAAACCAAATCCAAACACAATATTTATCTTCGTGTGAATGTCGTATTTTTTTAATAAATGAGTTCAGTAAAAAAAACAACTAATAAAACAAAGGACAAGGAAACCCCCTTGATTCAGCAGTACAATAAAATTAAGTCTAAATATCCAGAGGCTTTATTGTTGTTTCGAGTGGGAGATTTTTATGAAACTTTTGGTCAAGACGCCATTACAACCGCTAATATATTGGGAATTGTGCTTACTGCTAGAAACAATGGTAGCTCTAAATTGGAGTTGGCAGGTTTTCCTCACCATTCCCTAGAAACCTATTTACCAAAGTTGGTGAGAGCAGGTCAAAGAGTTGCAATATGTGATCAGTTGGAAGACCCAAAACAAACCAAAAACATCGTAAAAAGAGGAGTCACAGAATTGGTAACTCCAGGTGTTGCTTTTAATGAACAAGTTTTAGAACAAAAGAAAAACAATTTTTTAGCGGCTGTGCATTTCGATAAAAGTAAAGCAGGTGCAGCCTTTGTGGATGTTTCTACGGGTGAGTTTTTATTAGCAGAAGGAAATATCGATTATATAGAAAAATTATTTCAAGGGTTTTTACCCAAAGAAGTTTTATTTCAACGCAATAGAGATAAGCAATTTATAGAATCTTTTGGAGATAAATACTACACTTTCAAATTGGAAGATTGGGTTTTTACAGAAGATTATGCTCAGGAAAAATTACTCAATCATTTTGGCACCAAGAACCTAAAAGGGTATGGTGTAGAGGAACAAAAATTAGGAATTATAGCAGCGGGCACCATTTTACATTATCTTGCAGATACCCAACATCATAAACTTTCTCATATTTCTTCCATCTCAAGAATTGATGAAGCCAATTATGTTTGGTTGGATAAATTTACGATACGAAATTTAGAAATCATTCATTCCTACAATGAAGATGCAATTACTTTGATTCAAGTGATGGACAAAACCGTTACGCCAATGGGCGGAAGGTTGCTCAAAAGGTGGGTTGTGTTGCCGCTTAAAGAAGTAAAAGCCATTGAAAGTAGATTGGAGGTTGTTGATTATTTAGTTAAAGAACCTACCTTTTTAGAAGGTTTGCATCAGCAACTTACCAATATGGGTGATTTGGAAAGGTTGATTTCAAAAGTGGCTGCTTTGAGGATTTCTCCTAGAGAAACGGTACAACTAAAATATGCACTTAAGACTTTACAACCCATAAAAGTACTTTGCGAAAATGCCAATCTCAAAGCATTGCAAAATATTGGTGCACAAATAAACCTTTGTGAAGCCATTACCAAGAGGCTAGAAAAAGAACTCAATGACGATGCTCCAGTGGTCATCAGTAAAGGAGGAGTTATTGCTGCTGGAGTCAATAAAGAATTGGACGATTTGAGGTCAATTTCATTTTCCGGAAAAGACTATTTGGTGCAAATGCAACATCAATTGCAAAGCGAAACAGGTATTACTTCTTTGAAAATAGCCTTTAATAATGTTTTTGGATATTATATTGAAGTAAGAAATACGCACAAAGATAAAGTTCCAGAAAATTGGATTAGAAAACAAACTTTGGTGAATGCCGAAAGGTACATTACTGAAGAACTCAAAGAGTATGAAAGCAAAATACTTGGAGCAGAAGACAAAATTTCAGCCATAGAAAATAAACTTTTTGAAGAACTGGTGTATGCGTTAGCAGAATTTTTACAACCCATTCAATACAATGCTGCTTTGGTAGCAAGGTTGGATTGTTTGATGTCGTTTGCAAAATTGGCAAAACAAAATAATTATGTAAAACCTTCCATCAACGATAGTAAAACCATTGATATAAAAAACGGAAGACATCCAGTAATTGAGCAAAATCTTCCTATTGGGGAAATGTACATAGCCAATGATGTTTTTTTGGATGAAGCGCAGCAACAAATGATGATGATTACTGGGCCTAATATGAGTGGTAAGTCTGCACTTTTGCGTCAAACGGCACTTATCGTTTTGATGGCTCAAATGGGAAGTTTTGTACCTGCCGATAAGGCAACTTTAGGATATGTGGACAAAGTATTCACTAGGGTAGGGGCCAATGATAATATCTCGAGTGGAGAATCCACTTTCATGGTAGAAATGAACGAAACGGCTAGTATTCTCAACAATATTTCTGATAGAAGTTTAATTCTTCTTGACGAAATTGGAAGAGGAACCAGTACATATGATGGGATTAGTATTGCTTGGTCAATTGCTGAATATATTCATCAGCATCCGAAATTCAAACCCAAAACTCTTTTTGCAACACATTATCACGAATTGAATGATATGTCGAGCACTTTCAAAAGAATTAAGAATTTTAATGTGTCTGTTAAAGAAGTCAACAAGCGCATTATATTTTTGAGAAAATTGGTAGAAGGAGGAAGTGAGCATAGTTTTGGAATTCATGTGGCTAAAGTAGCGGGAATGCCCAAAGAAGTGGTGAATAGAGCAAACGCCATATTGGCTAAACTCGAGAAATCGCATGGAGCACAAGAAATGCAGACCAAATCTAAAGAATTGGCAAAAGAAGCGAACATGCAGTTGAGTTTTTTTCAATTGGACGACCCAGTTCTTTCACAAATAAAAGACGAAATAAAGAGCATTGACATCAATACACTTACACCTGTGGAAGCTTTGATGAAGTTGAATGAGATTAAAAAGTTGGTAGGAGGGTAAAAGATAAATAAACCCAACTTCAATTGCTTCAATTTAATTCCCAAAAAAAGTGTGAGTCTCTTTCTCGAAACTCACACTCTAAACTCAGTTGGCCCACTAGGGCTCGAACCTAGACTCTTCTGTACCAAAAACAGACGTGTTGCCAGTTACACCATGGGCCATTGCGGGTGCAAAAATATACTTTTTTTGTATTTGTGCAAAGATAAATTAAAAAAAAATTAAAATTATCCGTTTTTGCAGTCGTGAACCTTAATTATATTCACAGGACATACCTCTTCACATTGTAATGCAATAGGCTTGTGAATGTCCTGAGTTCTTACTGTATAAAAACCTCTTTTTTCGATTCCATTCAACAAAACACTCTTCCCGTCTTTTTTTGACATTCTAAAAAAATCAGGTGACAATTCATAACAATAATTGCATCCAATACATTTATTTCGTTGCAGTGTAATTGAAATCATTGTAATTCTGGATTGGGAATTATTTTATACAATTTGTCTGTGGTACGTATCCTTTCTTCTAATTTAAAAGTAATTCGATCTCCTTTTTGCCCCTCTTTGCCTTTTTCTCCGTTGATATATAATTCTGTAAGTTGAGTTTCAATCAAGCCAGTAGTTGGGCCAGAAATTAAAATTAGGTCTCCTTCTTGAATTTTTTGTGCTTCCACTTCAAATTCAGCAATTTGTGTTTTGGGATAATAATGAGCGCCTTTAGCTATATATACTTTCTTTTGAGTAGCTTTGGAACCGCTTCCATCATGCCATTCACCCAATTGCTGACCCAAATAATAACCACTCCAAAATCCTCTGTTGTAAACTGTTTCTAATCGAGACATCCAATCTTTTACTTTTTCTGGTGAATAAGTCCCAGATGCAATGTCATCTATTGCTTCTCGATAACAACCCACTACAGTTTTTACGTACTCGGGAGCTCTTCCTCTTCCTTCTAGTTTAAGAACTTTGATACCTACATCTGCAACTTGGTCTAGAAAATCTATCGTACATAAATCTTTTGGTGACATGATATATTCGTTGTCTATTTCTAGTTGATTGCCTGTTTCATTATCTATTACGGTATATGTTCTTCTACAGTTTTGTACACAAGCACCTCTATTTGCAGAGGAATTATTGGAATGAAGTGATAAATAACATTTTCCCGAAACTGCCATACACAATGCTCCGTGACCAAAAATTTCAATTTCAATTAAATTCCCCGAAGGGCCAACTACATTTTCTTTAACTATATCTTCAGTGATTTTTTTGACTTGTCTCAAACTCAATTCTCTGCTCAAAACCATAACATCAGCAAAGTTGGCGTAGAATTTTACCGTTTCTATATTAGTGATGTTCAATTGTGTAGAAATATGCACTTCCACATTTTGAGATTTGGCATAATTGATTACCGCCTGATCAGAGGCTATAACCGCAGTAATGTTGTTTTCTTTAACTTGATTAATTAAAGTTTTCATTATAGACAAATCATGATCATATATTATGGTGTTTAAAGTTAAGTAGGTTCTAACATTTTGGCTATTACAAAACACCCCTATTTCTTTTAAGTCTTCCAAAGTAAAATTAAGAGATGCCCTAGCTCTCATGTTGAGTTGTTCGACCCCAAAATAAACACTGTCTGCTCCAGCATCTACTGCTGCTCTTAGAGATTCCCAGTTTCCTGCAGGAGCCATTAATTCTATTTTAGACTTTTCCATGATTCTTGAATTAAATAATATGTAAAGTTGAAAACGATAGAAATTCAACTCTAACATTTTGCAAAAATACAAATTTTTAATGCAGATTTAATAAAGGGTAAAATGAAATTAAAGTAATAGGATTTATAAACTTGATAATTGAATGATTTTCTCTGAAACCATAGGAACGCCTTCAGATGCGTTTTTGCTTATTACAGTTAGGTTTTTGATATTGTTTACTCTTTGAAGATTGGGATCAACTAGAAATTTTGGAATACGATCAGGTGCTACATGTACCAATCCTGCTGCAGGATATACGTTCAATGAGGTTCCTATAATTAAAAACAAATCTGCTTTGGATACAATTTCAGAAGCAATTTCCATATTGGGAACATCTTCCCCAAACCATACTATATCAGGTCTTAATTGATATCCATCAACACACAAATCTCCTAATTGGATGTCTTTTCCATTAAGAATAAATTGCTTTCCAGTTTTGCTGCTTTTAGCAACATCTATCATACCATGTAGGTGAAGGACATTTGAACTTCCAGCTCTTTCATGAAGGTTGTCGATATTTTGAGTAACTATTTGTACGTCAAAATAGGACTCTAACTTTGCTAATTCTAAGTGAGCAATATTGGGTTGAGCGTTAATTACTTGTTGTCTTCTGGCGTTATAAAAATCTAAAACGAGTTTGGGGTTTTTATACCAAGCTTCTATTGTCGCAACTTCTTCTACACTATAGTTTTCCCACAAACCATCATCGTCACGAAAGGTTTTTAAACCACTTTCGCGACTTACACCAGCACCAGTAAACACAACTAATTTTTTCATCTTTCTGGGTTATGTAACAATTTCTTTTTTCAAAATTTTACATATTGTCGTCTAAAGTATAATAATTTGATGAAAAACAACAAGAATTCACCTTATTTGTTTCTTAAGTCTTAATAAATTTCGAATCAATGTTAAAAAAGTCGTGTCAAAATAGTAGGTCATTAAATCTGTAAACTTACCTTTGTATTCAATAAATATTCACGCTGAAATTATATCTTATGAGCACAATCGTTTCACCAGAAGCAACATTAGAACAAGCACAAGAACTGGGTTTAAGACCTGAAGAGTTTGAGGAAATTAAAAAGATTTTGGGCAGAACGCCAAACTTCACAGAAATGAGCATTTACTCAGTAATGTGGAGTGAACACTGTAGTTATAAAAACTCTATCATTTGGTTGAAAACATTACCAAAAGATGGACCTCATATGTTGGTAAAAGCAGGTGAAGAAAATGCTGGGCTTGTTGATATTGGCGATGGCTTAGCATGTTGTTTTAAAATAGAATCTCACAATCACCCAAGTGCATTAGAACCATATCAAGGAGCTGCAACAGGTGTAGGTGGAATCAATAGAGATATTTTTACGATGGGTGCAAGACCTGTTGCTCAATTGAATTCTTTGCGTTTTGGAAATCCTGAGAAAGACAGAACCAAATGGTTGATTAATGGAGTGTCTAAAGGAATTGGTGATTATGGTAATGCTTTTGGTATTCCAATAGTTGGCGGAGAGGTTTTCTTTGACGAATCTTACGATCAAAACCCTTTAGTAAATGCATTTTCTGCTGGAATTATGAAAGTAGGAGATATGATTTCTGCTACTGCTAAAGGTGTTGGAAATCCAGTTTTCATAGTAGGTTCCTCTACAGGAAAAGATGGAATACATGGTGCTGCTTTTGCTTCAAAAGATATTACAGAAGAATCTGCTGGAGATCTACCAGCAGTTCAAGTGGGAGATCCTTTTCAAGAAAAATTATTGTTGGAAGCAACATTAGAATTGGCTAAAACAGATTGTATAGTTGGAATGCAAGATATGGGAGCTGCAGGTATTACATGCAGTACATCCGAAATGAGTGCTGCTGGAAAAGTAGGGATGGAAATAGATTTGTCAAAAGTCCCAACTAGACAAGCAGATATGAAAGATTGGGAAATTTTACTTTCTGAATCTCAAGAACGAATGTTGGTAGTAGTTCACAAAGGAAAAGAAGCAGAAGTAAAAGCTATTTTTGACAAATGGGATTTGAATTGTGCAGAAATCGGAGTCGTAACTGAAGGTCCTAATGTTGTTTTTCATTATCAAGGAGAAAAAGTAGCTGAAGTTCATGCCGATTCACTTGTTTTGGGAGGTGGAGCACCAGTTTACAAAAGAGAATTTAAAGAACCTGCATACTTTTCAGAATATCAAAAATTCAGTATCGATTCTGTAAAAGAACCTAAAAATCTTGTTGAGGTAGCTCAATTCATGATTTCACATCCGAATATTGCTTCCAAAAAATACATTTATGAGCAGTATGACAGTATGGTTGGAACTGTAAATATGAACACTAATGCTCCTTCTGATGCAGGTATTGTAAATATTAAAGGTACCACCAAAGCCTTAGCAATGACGGTGGATTGCAACAGCAGATACGTTCATGCGAATCCTGAGGAAGGTTGTGCAATCGCTGTAGCAGAAGCGGCAAGAAATATTACTTGTAGCGGTGGCGTTCCTTCAGCAATTACTAATTGTTTGAATTTTGGAAATCCCTACAATCCAGAATCTTATTGGCAGTTTGTAGGTTCTATTAAAGGAATGACTAAAGCATGTTTGAAATTTGAAACACCTGTAACTGGTGGAAATGTGAGTTTCTATAATCAATCTGTAATAGATGGAAAAGAAGTGCCTGTATTTCCTACTCCAACTATAGGAATGTTGGGAATTCTGAAAGATAAATCTAAAAAAATGTCATTGGATTTCAAGTCCAAAGGAGATTTGATTTTCTTGATTGGAAAAACTGTAAATGATATTAATTCTTCTGAATATTTGTATTCTTATCATGGTGTAAAAGGTTCTCCTGCTCCATATTTTAATTTGGAAGAGGAACACACAATGCAAAATGCAGTTAGAGGTTTGATTGAAAATCGTTTTATCAATGCGGCTCATGATTGTGCAGATGGAGGACTTTTTGTGACTTTAGCTGAAATGTCATTCCCAAGAGGACTTGGTTTTGATATCGTAACAGATAGTGAAGTTAGAGAAGATGCTTTCTTATTTGGAGAAGCTCAAGGTAGGGTTATAGTCACTGTGGACAATGCTTTAGAAGAAGAATTTTTAGATTTTATGATTGAATCTAAAGTTCCATTTACTTTATTAGGACATGTCACTCAAGGTAAATTTCATGTAGATGATGTTCCTTATGGGTTTGCTAAAGAATATAAAGAACTTTACGACAATGCTTTGGGTGAGATTATGAAGAAGTAACGAAATTTAGCATAAATATAATTAAAGAGCCTTTTCAAAAGGCTCTTTTTGTTTTTATAGTTTACTTAATATTCACTGTTGTAATCTCTATGATAAAATAATACGACTCTAAATCCTATAGATTTTGATTGTGTATTTGCTTTTACTCCTCGTCTTACAGCTGATTTTAAAAAATAAGGAGAGTCTTCAAATGATCCCCCTTTTAAAATCATTTCTGTAGTATCAGTTAGGTTTTTATTACTTCCAGAATTATAATTTAAATCATAAATAAAATAATATTCTGATATAGAAAACGCATCCATAGTCCATTCAGAAACGTTGCCACTCATATTATAAAGTCCATATTCATTGGGCTGGTAATCTGTAATATGATTGGTAAATAAATGTTTGTCAAAATCTGCAGGTATTATTACAGACAAATTGGTGTCTATAACAGATCCACAATTAGCTTTGATAGTAATGTTGCCCTTTTCATCTTTTCCATAAATGTTATTTCCCCAAGGATAGTATAAAGATTCTAAACCACCTCTAGCAGCATATTCCCATTCAACCTCAGTAGGAAGTCTTATTTCCATTCCCATTGACCATAAATTTGTTTTAGAGGATGCTGCTAATTCTTTTTGCACTTTTTCTGTGAACCATTTGCAAAAAAGTTTACTTTGAATTTGGCTTACTCCAACAACTGGGTAGTTATCATAAGCTGGATGATTGAAGTAGAATTTAGATAAGTTGTCACAATTATCTAAAAAACTATTACCTTCAAGCCAGCATAAAGTATCAGGTAAAAACAAATAAGCAGAATCAAGACCCAATGAGTCTTTCATTTCTTCACAAAATTCACGGTAAAGCCAATTAGGTACTTCTGTAGCACTCATATAAAATGAATTTAAACTTCTTGTTTGATTTATAAATAATTGATTTGAATCAGACTCTTCATTAATATATCCAAAAGTGTAGGATCCAGATGGAATATTTCTAAACGAATTAACATAAGGTCTTAGTGTTTTAGGTATCTTTTTGGATTGAAAATCTGGAGTAAACAAATTTTTACTTACCCCTACTAATTCTCCTTTTTTTTGAGAAAACAAAACAACACTTGCAAATATTCCAAAAACAAATAATAAAATTCTCATCACCAAACTATATTAAATTTACTGCAAAAATAAAAGTTTTTATTCTTAAAAGTCAAACATCTTTTGATATGTAGGATATTGCTTCGAAATAAGCAGCTCCTCTGTACATAAAATCAAAATTTTTTAATTGATTTTTAGTTATCCATAGTAATTCGCTAAATTCATCGTCTTGAGGTACAATTGTCATTGAATTATGATGCTTGATGACAAAAACGTGCATTTCTTGACCCGTAAAAATTTTAGAATAGGGTTTATAGTTCGGATAATTGTATTTCACAGTGAAATCTAGTTTTTTAAGAATTTGCTCATGCTTTATCTGAATACCTAATTCTTCTTTTAGTTCTCTGTAAAGACAATCCAAAGGAGTTTCATTTTCATCCATGCCTCCTTGCGGAAATTTATATCCACCATCTCTTGGAGAAGCACCTATTAAAAAAGAATTATCATCTTTAATTATAACAGCCATTACAGCTTGTCTGAAGGGTTTATTGATGTTTTTTGATGTCTTAGTCATATAAAGATTGTCCATACAAATATAATATTCTATCGTATCACATTTAGATTTTATTTAATTTTGTAAACTATGGAAAAAATAAAATCCCCAATAGATTCAATAACTATTTCTAAACTCAATGAGAAATATCGTTCATTGAGTGTGGACGATAGAATTATCGAACTTTACAAAGATTTTGAAGAGGAAAGCACGATGCTTACTTCTTCTTTTGCTGCTACTTCTGCATATTTATTACATTTGTTTGCGAAGCATCATCCAAACCAATTAGTTTATTTTATAGATACAGGATATCATTTTGAAGAAACTATTTTATATAAAAATTACTTAACTGCCATTTATGGATTAAATGTTCTGGATGTAAAAGCTGAAGAGTGGAAACATGAGTTTACGACCAAAGAACAAACATGGAAAACAGACCCTGATTTATGCTGTTCTGTTAATAAAGTAGAGCCACTGGCTGCTCTCCAAGATAAGTATAGTGTTTGGGTTTCTGGATTGATGAAGTGGCAAAGTGATCATAGAGCGACACTTGATATTTTTGAAGAAAGAAATGGAATTTTAAAATTTTATCCTTTGCTCGATGTTACTTCAAAACAAAGAGAAGCCTATATAAAAGAGCATTTATTACCATTTCATCCATTACAAGCAAAAGGCTATTTTTCAATAGGATGCAAACACTGTACAGTTCCTGGAAAAGAAAGAGAAGGCAGATGGAACAATTCTCCAAAAACTGAATGTGGATTGCATTTGTAAGAGCAATAAAAATTTAGTTTTACAATAATTAATTGAAAAACTTAAAATTCTTGTATCTTTAGACATAAATTTATTTAAAATGAAGTTGAATCGCTTTATTTTGCTTTTGATAGCCTATTTATTTTGTTCAACTTTTTGGACACAGGAGGAATATGTTTTTTCTAAAGAAATTGATTCTACAATAAAAGTTTTAAAGATTTTACCGCCAGATACCAATAAGGTTTTAATAATCAATAATGTCGTTGATAAACTTTGGAAAAAAAGTCAATTTGATTCCGCTTTGGTATATGCAAAAATGTCTTATGAATTATCAAAAGAATTAGATTTTCCTAAAGGTACCGGAAATGTGTTGACTTCAATTGGGATTGTTTATGCTATCAAAGGGGATTATCCAAAAGCAATAAATTCAATGCAAGATGCTCTAGATATTTTTGTCAGTTTAAATGACAAACCTAAAATAGCCAGTGCATACAATAACTTGGGAAATATTTTTGAAAAACAAGGAAATTATAAAAAAGCGTTAGAACATCATCTAAAATCTTTAAAATTAAAAGAAGAGTTGGGTGATACCCTTTCTATGGTTAGTTCTTACAATAATATTGGTATTGTTTTGAAATATGAAGGAAACTTCGAAAAGGCTTTGGAATATTATCATAAAAGTTTAGAAATAAACCTAAAATCTCAAAAAAGTAAATCCATTGCGCAATCATATACCAATATTGGAGGCGTTTATCAAGAGATGATAGTATCAAATTACCACAATGATACAATTTCAAAAAATAAACTTTATGAAATATGTTTAGATAATTATCTAAAAGCGTTAGAAATGAGTCAAAAAGAAGACAATAAGGTGGGGGAGTCTATCGCTTTGAATAATTTGGCGTCAATTTTCTACATGATGGGCAACTATAATGCAGCATTAGATTATAATATGCAGGCTTTGAAAATAAGAGAACAAATTGGAGATAAAAGTGGAATTTCAGGTACAAAAGCGAATTTAAGTCAAGTCTATTTAAAATTAAATAAAAAAGAAGAAGCGAAATCATATATTTCTGAATCTTTAAGTTTAGCATTGGAAATAGGAGCAAAAGATAGAATTAAAAACAGCTATAAAATTATTTCTGAAGTTGATAGTGCATCTGAGAATTACAAAGACGCGTATTTGAACTACAAACTCTATACGAAATATCTAGATAGTCTTGTTAACGAAGAGAATACCATCAACACAACTCAGATGCAAATGCAATTTGAGTTTGATAAAAAAGCGGCTGAAGATAGTGTGCTTAATGCTAACTTACAAGCCATTCAAAAGGCTGAAATTGAAAAACAAAATGCTGAAATTGAAAGAAAAGAAGCCGAAATTAATTCCAAAAGGAATCAGCAATATGCATTGTTTGGGGGCTTACTACTTTTTTTAATTTTTTCAGGTTTTATTTACAACAGATTTAGAGTTACAAGAAAACAAAATAGATTGATAGAAGTTCAAAAAAAACAAGTTGAACAAAAGAACATTTTAGTAGAAAAAGCTCATTCAGAAATTTCTGAGAAAAATAGAGAGATTCTAGATTCCATAAACTATGCAGAACGAATTCAACGAAGTTTTCTAGCTTCTAAAGATATTTTAGACAAATACCTTGGGGTTACTTCGAGTTCCGATATAGGAGAAGAATCGAGAAGCGAACCCAACTATTTCGTATTTTTCAAGCCCAAAGACGTGGTAAGTGGTGACTTCTATTGGGCTTCGGAACTCAATAATGGTAATTTTTCATTTTGTTGTGCAGACAGTACAGGACATGGAGTGCCTGGCGCAATTATGAGTATATTGAATATTACTTGTTTGGAAAAAGCCATTGAAAAAGAAACAGAACCTCATCTTATTTTAGGGGAAACACGAAAACTTATAATTGAACGTCTCAAAAAAGATGGTAGTATTGAAGGTGGTAAAGATGGAATGGATTGTAGTCTTTTGGTTTTGAACTCAAATAAAACCCAACTCAAATTTGCTTCAGCCAACAACCCCATTTTTATCGTCCGTAAAAATATTGAACCTCAAACCACGAACTTTGAACTCATCGAGTTCAAACCCGACAAAATGCCTGTTGGGAAACATGATAAAGACCATATGCCATTTACAATTCAAACTGTAGAACTAAAACCAGGTGATGTAATTTACACTTTAACTGATGGTTTTCCTGATCAATTTGGTGGCGAAAAAGGTAAAAAATACATGATTAAAAAATTAAAAAGTTTTTTGTTAAGTATTGCTCATCTTCCTATGAAAGAGCAACATTCAAAGTTAAATGAAGAGTTTTCAAATTGGAAAGGAGAAAACGAACAAGTGGACGATGTGTGTATTATCGGTGTTCGTATATAGCGAGCGCCAGATAGTACCATCCGCCTCAGTAGTGATGTGTATCATCGGTCTAAGTATTAGCTCAGCCTGTCTAGTAATTCTTCGAATGACAAGTAGGCGTGAGAATAGGATATAGAGGAGTAAGTTTGACTTGAGTTAGAAATTGGCATTTTTGATTCAGCATTAAAAAATTCTTGATCTGTTTATGAGAATTACTATAAGAAAATCAACAACAAAAAGTGTAGACATGAATTAAATATAAAATTTAAATCTTGATAGGGTATTGAATCTTAAAAGATGAAATAAATATACTATATTTGCGATAATAAATTGAAACTAATGAGTATAATTTTTCTGGTTCCCTTACCTAATCAAGATTTTCCTAAGAAAAATTTATTGGAGGCGATTCTAAAAAGAGCAGGAATGGAAGTTTCTTCTCCGAACGGAAACGATGTTAATGAACTTATTAATCAATCAGAACAAGAATTGAAAGTTGCTGATTCTATGGTCTTAGTATTAACAAAAGATTACGGAATTACAATTGACGAAAATCAAATTGAGTCTTTTACGCGTCATCTCTTTAAAATGGGATTAGAAAGAACAAAATCTGATGAGAGTTTCAAACTATTTATTTGGCATCATCCAGAACTTTTAGAACAAGAAATAGATATTTTTCAGCAGGAATTCATAAATGAAATAAGATATAGTTTAAACAAAAATATGGTGTTCTCATCTGTTTCTTCTCCAATTCAATTTGTAGAAGATATGAGGAATATGATGGTTGAAAAAGAAGTAGAAAGTTTTGACGTTTCAAATACAGATATTTTCTTAATTTTTAACGAAGTCGATGAGTATGAAGCTAAAGATATTATCGATATGTTATCAGACGTTATAGATGTTGAAAAGTTAAATATAGTACAAGATAACGATGTAGATTATGCCGAACTATGCTCTCAACAAATCAAACAATCAAAATTAGCAGTGGTATATTTCAAAGAGACTGCAGACTGGGCGCTTCCATTTGTTCAACAAATATGGAAAAAAGTTGGCGGGGCTGCTTCTCATACACCAATTTTATTCATTGGTGATGAAAATCCATCAACTAACCTAGGGAAAAAGTTCAATGCACCTAAAATTATTTCTTATGTAGTATCTGGAGATTTAATCCCGCTTGAAATAAAAGTACAATTTGATAAATTAATTCAAGAATAAAAAATGGAAAATACTTTTTGCCCATATCCTGGATTAAGACCATACACTGAAGAAGAGTCTGTTTATTTCAAAGGAAGAGATGAACACATAGTTGACATATCTAAAATGCTTGAAACTAAAAAGTTTCTGATGGTGACAGGGGCTTCTGGAGATGGTAAATCATCACTTATTTTTGCTGGGGTAATGCCTTATGCAAGAGCAGGGTTGTTAAAAGCAAATTATAACAATTGGACATTAGCTGATTTTAGACCTGAGCGAAGTCCTTTTCAGAATTTAGCTAAATCTGTATCAAGCGCTTTAAAACTTGATGAAGAGTACGTTTCTCATGAACTACAATTTGGTTTTTCAGCGTTAATAGATTTATATAAAGAATCTAGTTATTATGAAGACTTTAATTCTCATGATTGGACTTCTGCGAATGATGATAATAAGAAGAAAAGAAAAAGAGAATGTGCCAATCTACTCATCTTAGTTGATCAATTTGAGGAATTCTTCACTAATAAAGAAAATTACTTTAAAGGAAACCCTTCCGATGAAGCTCAAAACGTAGTGAATTTATTATTAGAAACTGCCAGTATAGCGCAGGCTAATGACATTCCAATTTATATAATTTGCACAATGCGTTCTGATTATATCGGGCAATGTGCTTCATTTAGGAATCTGCCTGAATATATAGGTCATAGTCACTTTTTTGTTCCAAGGCTAAAAAGACAAGAAATAAGACAAGTTATTGAAGAGCCGGCACTGTTGAGTGGTATAGAAATTAATTCCGGATTAATTGAAGTGTTGATTAACTCTATTTCAGATGGGTTTGACCAATTACCTCTACTTCAACATGCGTTGCATCAAGTTTGGAGCATGGCTATTGAGGAAAACAGTTCAATGAGTTTAATTCATTTTGCAAAAATAGGTGGAATTAATAAAAAAATATTGTCAGAACCCGATCAACAAATTTATGACAAATGGCTAACAATCCAGCCTGAATATAAACTAGACTACTTGAAAAAAAGTGGTTTGGGCAATACGCTTGATTTGCATGCAAATGAATTGTATGAAACAGCCTATTCATTATCTAAGAATAACATAAGTGCAGATTTTTCAGAAGAAAAAGTAAAACTAATAATCAAAAAAACCTTTCAATGCCTTACAAAAATTGATGATGGAAGAGGTGTGAGAAACCGTATGTCGGTAAATGAAATAAGGAATATTCTTAATGAGGCGAATATCACATTGCAGGAGTATTCGAGTGTAATCAATATCTTTAGGACTCAAGGCAATACGTTTATTAGTCCTTTTATCTTTAATGAAGAAGATGAAGCATTGAGTGACCAAACCATTTTAGATATTACACATGAATCCTTAATAAGAAATTGGGATAAGTTAAAAGAATGGGCTATTGAAGAGGATAAAAGTTTTCAAACCTACATTGATTTTAAAAAACAATTAGAGCGTTGGAATACTAATGAAAAATCAAGAGGATATTTGTTGCCAATTGGACCATTGACCCACTTTGAAGAGTGGAATAACAAAGCAAATATTAATAAATTCTGGATAAAAAAATACGAATCACAACTGTATTCGGAAGAAAACGCAATTCAATTTATTGACAATAGTAGAAGTTTTCTTAAAAAAAGTAGAAATAAAAATTTATTTGGTCTTGTGCTTTTAAAACATGGATTTGAAAAAGTTTTTAACACTTTTTTATTGGGAATTATAGTTCTGTTTAGCGCTTATTTATTTATAGATTTTTCTTCCAAAAAAGATAGCGTTGTTCTAAAATCAATTTATGAAAGAACAGAAAAATTATATTCATCTTCGTACGTAGGATTAGAAAATTTGAAAGAGTATTTGTTTTTAAGAGAAATCGATGAAAAAGGAAAAGGTCTTGAGTTACTAAAGAATCTTGATGATACTTTATCTATTGAAACTGCATTCGCAATGTTGGCGAGCATTCACTTAACTAATTATTCTGATGATAATTATTTTATAAAAGATTTACATTCATTTGTAGTTGAAAAAACTAAAAAATTAAATGATATTAAATATTACAATGCGCTAGTCAACCTAGAAAACCAGTTTTTAAAATTAAATTATTCATTTATTGACGTCAATCAAAGAGATAATCATATTAAGGAAATTTTTAATTTTGTAAATGACGAAATAGATAGAGACACCATTTCTAATCCAAGTGAGTTTGTAGCTTCTATTAGATATCTCACCTATTATAGTGAATTAGATGGAGTTGATCTTCAAAAATTGTTACAAAAGATTAATCCTTTTGACACCTCTAACACTTTTTTCAACAAAAATTTTGATACTGGTAGTTTCATTAAAACTGAAAATTGGCAAAATGCATCTAAGTATTCTAACAATGGGGGGTTTTTGGTATTGGCATATTTGAGTTTAGATAATGATATGGATATTTATATAAAATCTTTAGATAGTTTAATCAAATATTCCAATGAAGCGTTTACGAATACTTATTCCTATACTCGAAATAATTGTTTAGATTTATTAAAAGTAGGTTTGATAAAAAATGAAGAATACGCTTCGTTACTTATAGATAAAATTGCAAATTCTAATAAATTAATAAAGGAGGAAATAATTACAAGTTTAGATCAATCTTTAGGTCCTTTTTTTAATAGTTTTTATGCAAATTTTATCTCTAGTAGAAATTTCTGGAAATCAGAGTATATACATTTTGCAGAAGTTCATTTAAGTCTAGATGATTTTCGAAAGATAAAAAAAGAAATTCTTAATCTTTATGACAATACTGACCTAAGTAAAGATCAGATATTATTTGCAAAAGCAATGAATAATAAGTTATTTGCTAAATATTCACAAAATTTCTCTGATGGCTCATTAATGAGTAGTTATTTAGATAGTTCAAAATTATATTATGATAGTATTTCATTAGTCTTTAAATCTGATAAATATAAATCTATATTCAATCAAAATAATGCTAATAAAAGTTTAAATGTAAGTTCTATTTTTTACTCACCCGGTGTTTTTCATCATGAGCATTCATCCAATGAATGGAATAGAAATTATATTACTGAAATTAAATATAAAATAAACTTTGAAGATTTATTTTTTGATAAAATTTTGCTAAAAAGTAAGGTTGATGTAGATTCATTAGAGTATGGAAAAATACTAAACGAAATTTTGTACAGAACCATTTCTAAGTTAGATAATGAATATAGTTATTTTGATACTACTCAAACAAAAAACATTTTAGATAGAATTAGTTCAATAGCAGCAAATTCAAATGTAACAATTGATACTTTAGCATATACGTTGTTCTTAAATTTAATGGGGGAAGACAATTGGAGTCAAATTGACACAACATTATTATTTAATAACACCTATATAAATGGAGAAATAAATGGAGAAATTTCTGCAAAAAATTGTTTGATTGGTCAACTCGCAATCAAGAAATCTTTATCATATAATATAGATTCTTACTTAACATTTATTACTGAAGAAACAAATAGAATTAAATATAAGGTAAAAATTATTAATCATTTATTAGAATTAAAAGAATTTAATAAGTCACTTTCATATATCAATGATTTACTAATGAACATTAAGATGAAAAATAAGGCTCCTAATTATTTAACAAAAATTTTAGGTCATTTAGATGGGGAAGATTTTAATAGATTAGCAACTTATTTGATTAAAAATGTAAAAGATGAACATAAGCCATTAGTGATTAAATTTTATTTAGAAGGACTTTTAAAAAATAAAACATACTATGAAGCTACTCAACTTATTTCTCCTCAAGCTTCTGATGATACAGAACTGTTGCTACTAAACCAAATTTTAAAACAAAAAATATTGAAAAGCAATTCGCATAGTAAAATATGGTTTAAATACCTATTCAAAAAACAATGGACAGAAACAAGTTTGATGTATGATGTAGATGGTGGTAATAATTTTATTTTCTTTTAATTTATGAAAATTGTATTAAATATTTTTTTTAGTTTGATATACATAGGTGTGTTATTATCAATATGTCAATATGCTGTAGGAAATAGTATTGTATTTATCTCAACAATTGGAATAATAATTTTATACATCATTAAAAGCATCATAGAGATTAAAGAAAAACATCAGATTTTTCTAAATTTAGGATTACTTACTTTATGGTTAAATTTAATATTTGTTTTTAAATCTATACCAATTTTAGTAAGTTCTTTATTGGCTCTTGGGTTTATTGTACTTTATTATTTTCTAATTTATAAAAATAAAAAATCTAACGTTTTCTTGAGTCTTATTATCTTGACAATTGTTGCCGGTTGTTATTCTATTTTAAATAATTATATTTCAAATTCAGTAATTAATCTTGTTGTTTTTATATTTTTCGCATTGGCTTTATTGTTAGTTTCTGGTATATCCTATTTTAATGTTAAGTCATTTAGTAAAATGTTTTCTAAAATTAATCTTTCAGGTGTTTTCACTGTTTTTTCTGTGTGTATATCTATTTCCCTTTTCAGCCTTAATTTACTTCCTCCTTTCTATACAGAAATGTCAAATGCGGAAAAAAAATTAAATTCAAATTCTGATCAAAATCAAGAATTATTAAAAGAAGAGTTAATAAAATCACACAACTTAATCAATGAGATTTTAGATAAATAAATTCAAAGGGTTAATGTCAGAAAACATTTTAAATAAGATGGATGCCAATGATCTTCAGTCATACAAAGATAAAATTGAGGATTTGAATAAAACTGTTTTGGAACTAAAAAATAAAGTTCAAAAACTTTGGAAAATGAATGAGGCGGTTTATATTGAGAAAAAGAAATCTGACGGAATGATTGACACCTTACTAGATGAATTGGGTAAATTGGAAGGCGAAAAATCTAAGTATAAGGAAAAAACGAATAAACTTTGGGCTCAGAGTATTGCAATTCATAAAGAAAAGGAAAGAATTGATCAATTAAAAAGTCAACTGGAGCATAGAAATAAAGAAATCACAGACTCAATAAACTATGCTGAACGTATTCAACGTAGCTTTTTAGCCTCTACAAGTTTGTTAGATAGAAATTTACAAGATTACTTCGTTTTCTTCCAACCCAAAGACGTAGTAAGTGGAGATTTCTATTGGGCTTCCTTCGTTAAAACTCCTGACTCTAATGACTCGTTTAATAATAACAACGATTCTTTTTGTTATGTTACTGCCGATAGCACGGGACATGGAGTGCCAGGCGCTATTATGAGTATTGCAAATATTGCTTGCTTAAAAGAAGCCGTGACTAAAGGATTCCAAAAACCTGACGAAATTCTTAATGAAACACGTAAGTTAGTCATTGAATACCTCAAAAATGATGGAAGCCCTGAAGGTGGTAAAGACGGCATGGATTGTAGTTTGCTAATATTAAATCACGATAAAACAGAATTAACTTTTGCCTCTGCCAATAATCCTGTTTTCATAGTGCGGAAAAACTCCGAACCCCAAACTTGGAACCTCGAACTCCTAGAATTCAAACCAGACAAAATGCCTGTAGGTAAGCACGATAAAGATCAAACACCTTTTACTTTACAAACTGTTACTTTACAAAAAGGTGATGTAATTTATACTTTAACCGATGGTTTCCCTGATCAATTTGGAGGTGAGAAAGGTAAAAAGTATATGATTAAAAATTTAAAAAGTTTCTTATTAAGTATTGCTCATCTTCCTATGTCAGAGCAACATTCAAAGTTAAATGAAGAGTTTTCAAATTGGAAAGGAGAAAACGAACAAGTGGACGATGTTTGTATTCTCGGTGTTCGCGTTTAGCGAAATCCTGATCATACCATCCGCCTGAGGAGTGTTGTATTGTAGGTCAAAGTATTAGCCTCGACTAACAAGTAATTCTTCGCTTTAGCTTCGAATTACAAGTAGGAGTGAGAATATGATACAGACGAGTAAGTTCTCATTCTTATTATAGAATTTGAATGTTTTTTTTGCAATTAAAAATTCAATCTAAACACTTAATAACCCATCATTCACGAATTAACAATTAGATATTAATTAAAGTTGTGTTATAATTAATTTAGCTAAGGATAAAACCCCAAATTTGTATCATGATAAAAAGTGCCCTAATATTCGTTTCGTTACTTATTGCTTATGTGTCGAGCATAGGTCAAGAGTCGTTGTATGAAAAATTTAGTATTCAAGGGGGAGTTTATGAAACCGCACAAAAAATAAAGATTGATACATCTGGAGGATATACTATATATTATAATTTAGACGGAAGTAAACCTTCAAGTGGTGCAGCGAAATACAAATCTGAAATTACCATAGAGAAACCTACTGTAGTAAGAGCCGTTTTTTATAAAGGAGGAATTCC
>CAWUIK010000052.1:0-21462 GCA_963922585.1 uncultured Flavobacteriales bacterium
TTAATGAAAAAGGATATCGCAACAAACCATTAACCGAAGAACAAAAAGAGAAAAATACAACCATTGAAATATTTACAAATAATTTACAATGGAGTGCAGCAACGATTGCTGAACTTTACAGAAGAAGGTGGGATATAGAAACGTTTTTCAAACTACTCAAACAAAATTTGAATGTCAAAACGTTTGTAGGAACATCAGAGAATGCTGTTAAATCTCAAATATTTGTTGCTTTAATAACTTATCTATTACTTGAACTTCTGAGAAGAGTTACAGCCAAAGATTCGACCGCTTTTTCAAACTTTGTTGAGAAAATAAGAATCTGTCTTTCATTTTATTTGTCATTAGATTACGTAATCAATCAAATTAAGCCAAAAGCACAACGAGCTGGACCAATTCAAACTCGCTTAGACGAAGTTTTACAACCTACTTTATTCTAAAAAATAGACTTTTTTTCTTGAAAATCAAGATAAGCACCTAATAAAATAAGGAGTCAGAAGGGCAGAATGGCTTTTTTTGAAAAACTTTCGGATGAATGTGATGAAATATGTTTTTTTTTATTTAAAAAGTTGTTTTTCTGATTTTAAATTTATATTATTGTGAAGTATAAAGTCAAAAAAGCAAAAAACATACTATACAATATTGAGTGAAATAGTATAAAATAAAAGCTTTGGAGATACACAGAACTAACCAATCTAATAAACCTTTTCTATGAAAAATTTATTTTTTGCAATCTCATTGATGATTTTTGGAAATCAATTCATCAATGCTCAAAATGTCTATGAATCTTATCAAGATGGAGTTTTAATTTTCCAATTAAATTTACATGAAAGGGAAAAGATTAAAAGCAAAAATGGAATCGTTGAATTTGAAAAAATTGAGTATTTAAATCAACTGAAACAACAATTTGGAATTCAAGAAGTAAAACAACTTTTCCCTAATCATAAAGATGCCAAGTTAGAAAGAACTTATCAAATTGAATTTGCCTATGCAGATAAAATAGATGCTTTTGTTAGAATTCTTGGAGGAAATTCTAAAATAGAATACGCTGAAAAAAAAGAATTACATCATACCACATTAACACCAAACGATCAGTTTTTTGTAAATGCAACCAATAACGGTCAATGGGCATTGTTTAGAATAAATGCACAACAAGCATGGGATATTTCTACAGGAGACGCAGGTACAGTTGTAGCAGTAACAGACAATGCAATAAACATTAATCATCCTGATTTAGTAAATAAAATGTTGCCTGGTCATGATGCTGTTGATGGAGATGCAGATCCTTCACCATGTGGTTCAAATGATGGTTTTCATGGTTCCCATGTTTCTGGAATAGTGGGTGCACAATCCAATAATAGTATTGGTATTGCAAGTATAGGATATGATGTGAGTATATTACCTGTTAAGATTGGAAACTGTAATGGAGCATTAACTGCTGGTTTTGAGGGAATCGTTTGGGCTGCAGATAATGGTGCTGATGTAATTAATATGTCATGGGGAGGTGCTGGTTCTAGTACCTATGGACAAAATGTTTGTAATTATGCTTGGAATCAAGGTGCTATTTTAGTTGCTGCTGCTGGAAATGATGGTGTAAATTCTGTTTTTTATCCAGCAGGTTATAACAATGTAATTTCTGTAGCATCTTCTACAACCAATGATGCTAAGTCTAATTTTTCAAATTATGGTTCTTGGATTGATATAACGGCTCCTGGTTCAAGTATTTTGAGTTGTAATGCTGGTACAGGTTATCAAGTTACACAAGGAACTTCAATGGCTTCGCCACTAGTTGCAGGTTTATTAGGTTTAATGAAATCACATGCATTAAGTGCAACAAATACAGATTTGATAAATTGTTTATACAGTTCTGCTACAAATATTGATGCTGCAAATCCGAGTTACGTCAATCAACTTGGAGCGGGAAGAATTGACGCACATCAAGCTATGATTTGCGCAAGTGCATATACATTGGCGTTAGATGCTGCAATTTCAGAAATTTCGAGTCCTGTAGGAAATTTATGTACAGATACCTACACTCCTTCAGTAACTTTAAGAAACTTGGGAAGTACAACTATTACTTCAGCAACCATTACTTATCAAGTAAGTGGTAGCGGACCTCAAGTTTTTAATTGGACTGGAAGTTTAGCCTCAACACAATCTCAAGTGGTTTCATTACCAAATATTACTTCTCCAAGTGGAAATTATACATTTACTGCAACAGTTACCAATCCAAATGGAGGTACAGATCAAAATGCAGCAAACAACTCACTTTCTACCAACTTCTCAGTGATTCCCAATGGTGATCAAGTGACTTTAAATCTACTTACAGATTGTTATGGAAGTGAAATTACGTGGAATATAGAAGATGATCTTGGTAATTTAATTATTTCTGGTGGACCATACACTGATGTTGCGGGGGGGCAAAGTAATTCGGAAACTTTCTGTTTGGCACCTGGATGTTATGTTTTTAATATATCAGATTCATATGGAGACGGAATGCATGGCGCACAATGGAATAGTTGTAGTGTCAATGGAAATTATTCAATAATTGATGGCTCATCTAATATTTTAGTTCAAATGACTGCAGCAAATGGAGATTTTGGAAATGGTACTAGTCATGATTTTTGTTTGTCTTCTCCTTTAGCTGATGATGCTGGAATTACATCAATAATTAACCCTAACGGAGGTGTTTGTAATACTTCAGTTACTCCAGTTGTTGAAATTCAAAATTATGGTAATCAAAATTTAACTAGCGCTATTATAAGATATCAATTAGGTAATGGAACTTTACAGTCTTTTGCTTGGTCAGGAAACTTAGGAGTAAATCAATCAACACAAGTAACTTTACCAACATTAGCAGCAAGCAATGGTTCGCAATATTTTACAGTATATACTGTAAACCCAAACGGTAATTCAGACTTAAATAATTTAAACGATACATCATCAGTTAGCTTAGTTGTTTATAATTCTTCATTGCCATTGCCTTTCTCAGAAGATTTTGAAAATGGATTTGCTAATCAGAATTGGTTAATCAATAATCCAGATAACTCCTACACATGGGAAATTGCTACGATAACTGGAACAACTCCAGGTAATCAGGCTGCAAAAATGAATTATTTCCAATACGCAGAACAGGGAAGAAGAGACGAAATGATCACAGCACCTCTAGATTTCTCAACCCATTCTACAGTTGATTTATATTTTGAACACGCTTACAGACGATATGACCAAAATAGTTCTGACTCACTTATTATTTATGTTTCTTCAGATTGTGGACAAACTTTCAATAGGGTTTTCGCAGGTGGCGAAAATGGAACAGGAACATTTGCAACTGCTACTACGACTACCGTTTCGTTTACCCCAGCACAAACAAGTGAATGGTGTATGGGAACCGTTGGAGCGGATTGTTTTACAGTAAACTTAGATGCTTATGCTGGGCTATCTAGTGTGTTGGTTAAGTTTGAATCATACAATGCAGGTACAAATGGAAACAACTTGTTTATTGACAACATAAATATAGATGGAACTTTGTCTCAAACTTGTCCTTCAAATCCTTCAGCAAGTGTTACTAATGTAAATTGTAATGGAGCAAATAATGGTACGATTACGCTTTCAGCTTCTGGGGGAGTGGCACCACTTTCTTATAGTATTGACGGAACAAACTATTTGAGTTCTAATCAGTTTTCAAATGTTGGGGCAGGTTCTTATACTGTCTATATTCGTGATGCAAACAGTTGTGAGGTTTCTACAACTGCAACGGTTTCTCAACCAACTGCTTTGACTCACAATGTGTCTGGACTAGATGCAACTTGTCAAGGAAATGATGGAATGATTACTGTTTCTGCAAGTGGGGGAACAGCACCTTATTTATATTCTATAGATAACAATGCAACTTCTCAAACTAATCCAACTTTCAGCGGGTTGGGTGCAAATAATTACCAAGTTTTAGTTATTGATGCAAATGGATGTACTACAAACGCAATTTCTGAAATAATTTCCGCTCCTGGCGCTCCTACTGTTTCTTCATCTGTTGCTGGAACAACATGTAATAATAATAATGGTTCAATAACTCTAACGGGATCAAATGGAGTGTCACCTTATACATATAGTATTGATGGTGGAAACAATTTCCAATCTTCAAATGTATTTAGTGGATTGGGTTCAGGGACCTATAGTGTTGTTTTACAAGATAATAACGGATGTCAAGCATTCTTAACAGAAACGATTTCAAATACTGGAGGTAATTTTACTTTAGTAGTTTCAGACAATGAAACAATTTGTGAGGGTAATAATGCAACTATTTCTGCTTCTGGAGCAGGTACAGGAGCATCGTACTCATGGGATAACGGATTAGGTAATGGAGCGTCTCAACAAGTATCACCAAATGTTCCAACAACCTACACTGTTACTGCAGTAGATGCTGGAGGATGTTCTCAACAAGAAACCGTAACAATTAATGTGCTTTCTACTCCTAATGTTACTGTTATTGCTACAAGTGATACGATTTGTAGTGGAGAAACCATTACGCTTTTAGCAAATGGTGCTCAAACTTATTCATGGAATACTGGTGTAAGTTCTAGCACATTGACTGTTTCACCAAATGCTACTACAAATTATACTGTGATTGGTCAAAATGGAAGTTGTTCGGGAACACCAGTAACTACAGAAATTTATGTTTATTCTTCTCCAATTGTTAATGCAAATGCTGATGTAACTACTGTAAATGTTGGGCAAACCATCAACTTTGACGTTTCTAATTCCAATGCTACTTCATATACATGGGATTTTGGAGATGGAAACAACGATACTCAATCGAATACAAGTCATTCTTATGCTTTTTCTGGAACTTATACGGTAACTTTAAGTGGTTCAAATGATGAATGTTCTGGTTCTGATCAAATTACCATTGTAGTGGAACAAGACTCAAATGTTGGTATTAATAATAATGAAGGTATTAACTTTAATTTATATCCAAATCCTACCAATGCTGAGTTTAATATCTTAATTCAAACTCCAAAATCTCAAAACTTTGAAGTAATGATATACGATATGCTTGGAAAAGAAATTGAAACAAGAAATCAATTAATCTCCAATCAAGATGTTATTACATTTAATATCGCTCAATTTCCAAATGGAGTTTATTGGGTGAAACTTCAAAATGCAAATGAATCTGTAGTTAAGAAAATTGTATTAAATAAATAGTTTTTCATAATAATAAAAGGATAAAGGCTGTTCATTTTGGACAGTCTTTTTTTTTTATATTGGAATGGTTTTTTCTTATATTTGAATACAAATGGTTATATCGATGAATCTAAAAATACAAATTACAATACTTTTAATATTTTCTTTAGTTTCTATGAATGTTGCACAACAAGAATTAAAATGGACCTCATTTCATGATATTAAGGATAGTTTGAAAGTAAAAGAAAAGCCAATTTTAATAAAAATAGAAACGGATTGGTGTGGCTTTTGCAAACAAATGGATAAAGAAGTCTTTCCTTATAAAAAAGTTGCTAAAGAACTTAATAAAAGTTATTATTATATAAAATTGAATGCAGAGACTAAGGAAGAAATTACATTTAATGATACGGTATATAAATTTGCCATTTATCCAGGTAGCAAGAAAGGTATTCATCAATTAGCTAAAAAATTAGGGACTCATAATGGACAAATAAAATATCCTACAATAGTGCTTTTAAATTCAAATTTTATAGTAGAGAAACTTTTGGATGGATATTTACCAAAGTCTCATTTTTATTATTGGTTGGTAGAATAAGTTACCTTAATACGTTTACATGGCCTATCAACTTATGAATTTGTTTTTGATTGTCAGTAAATTCCACTTTCCAGATGTAAGCATCTTGTTGCACTTTTGAGTTTTTAAAAGTACCATCCCATTGTTTATTTAAAGCGTCAGATTCAAAAATTAATTGTCCCCATCTGTTGAATATTAACAAATTGAAAGTAACAATTTCCTTTCCTTTGATTTCAAAAAAGTCATTTATACCATCTCCGTTTGGAGTAAAAGTATTAGGGACATATATTACACCATCCAAATATATGGTTATTGTGTCGCTGTTCACACAGCCATTTTCGTCAGTAACATGAAGAATATAGGTAGAAGTTTGTTCAGGTTTTGTAAAAGTAGTTAAACAATCTTGGCAATATACGCTATCTATGGTTTCCCATAAAAATGAAATCCCGTTACTTTGTCCATTTAATTGAACTTCAGTACCATAGTTTTGAAAACTATTTGTAAGTATATTGACTTCAGGTAATGAATAAAGTAAAACATTTGTAGATAAGGTTTTGCTACAACCATCAATATTAGAAACTGTGACAAAGTACTCTGTATCTGTTTCAGGGAAAGCATAAGTTTGATTAGAATTTGGAGAAGATAGAGAATTTTCGGGAGACCAGCTGTATGTGCTTCCCCCAGAGGCCCAAATTAAAGCAGAATCATTGGGACAAATTGTAGTATCGGGACTTACTTGAGGGTAAACATCAATTATTTGAATTTGAACTGAATCTTGAACGGTTCCACAGGCATTTGATACATTTACATATATTGTACCATCAGAAAAAATATTTGTAGTAGCTGTATTTCCAACACTAGATGCAATTAAATTGGGAGGATACCATTCGTAAGTATTTCCACCTGAAGCAGAAAGTATAATTTGATCATTCAAACAAATAATAGTATCATTACTTACATTTGGAGTTGGTAAGTTGTTTATAGTTGTTATAGTTACAGAATCCAAATACACACAACCATCAAAGGTGGTTACTTCAACATAATATTTTGTAGTACTTTGTGGAATTGCTGTAGGGTTTTGATCTCCAAAGTTTTGAATTGAAGGGTCTGGAAACCAGTTGTTATTTGCACTTCCGTTTACATACAATTGAACTGGATATCCACTACAAACTATTGTGTCAGGCATGATTTGATATCCTCCATCATAAACGTAAACAGTAATTTGAGCAGTGTCTGTTCCGCAGCTATCAGACGTAAAAACAGTATATTCAACAGTTGTGGGAGGAAAAGCGAATGTTGTGTTGCTATTGGGGTCAGATAAATATAAAGGAGGAAACCACTCATAACTTACACCTCCACTTGCTATAAGTAAAACACTATCTCCTTTACATATAGTGTCAATTGATTGAACTTGAGCATTGTCTAAAGCAAAAACATCAACATCTAAATAGGCTGTATCATTAATAAAGCATCCTAAAGTGTCAATCGCAATCATCATTACTTCATATTGCCCAGTATCAGTGTATACATGAGAAGGTGCTATATCTGTAGAAGTATTCCCATCTCCAAAGTCCCAAAAATAAGAGTTGGCACCTGATGAATTATTGTTGAATTGGTATGAACTAGGCAAACAAACATAAGGTTGTGGAACGCTAACATTTGGTACAATTGAACCTAAATCGAATTTGAAAGCTCCTAAATTACAGTTATTGGCATTATTTGTATTTGACCAAACTCCAGGTGTAGTAGGGAAGTCACTGTTTCCACCACATCCAGCGCAAACCGCTTGATATACAGTTCCGTTTTTATCAAATCTACTTGTGCCTCCATCTACATGTTCAGCACTAATATTGCCTCCAAGAAATGTTGCGTATAATAAAGCAGAAGCATCAGGAGCAAGAACTGCTAAATAAAAATCAGCGCCATTTGTATTGCTTTGAAAGGCATCTACAGTTACTGGTAAATTATTAGTCGTACTTGATGTAGCAATTCCTCCAAATCCACCATTCAATGGACCTCCCCAACCTGAAAGATAAATAAAGTCACAATCACTAACTAAAAATGCACTGATAGAAATATCTACTTCACCAGATGATCTTCCTATGGTTGTAGACATTAATGATGTAGATAAGTCCGAACTTAATTTCTGTATGAATTGACCACTATTTGGATTACTATATCCAGCATTTAGAATTGGGTAGGTTCCACTTGTTTGTCCAACTAAATAAACATTATCATCAAAGTCAGTTTGTACAAAAAAGCATTGGTCATAATCACTTGTTCCAACATATGAAGATGCTAAAAATACAGAACCGTTGTTATTTAAATGTACTACAAAACCATCTGTATTTCCTCCAAGGAAATTGGGGTTCAGCCCGTTTATGGATCCAGGTATGTCTGCACTCATTGTTCCTCCACACAAATAAATATCACCATTACTATTGATTTGAGCAGAATAACCACTGTCGAATCCAGTTCCTCCAAAATAAGTTGAAAAAAGTAAAGTAGATAAATCTGTACTCAATGCAAAAATAATAGCATCAGTACTACCAGCATTGTTGGGTTGTGGTGCATTTGCTGATACAGGAAAATCATTAGAAGCTGTTGTTGATGCAATAATAATTTCAGAAGATTGACCCAAAATTACTTCCCCTCTAAAGGCATCTCCATAATTATAATGAAGTGGAGCAAACTCGTTCATGCCATCATTTCCAGACCCACCCACATATGTTGAGCCTATCAGACCATTACCACTTGCATTCAGTTTGGTAACAACGATATCGCATCCTCCCGTAAAATTAAACCCATAACCATTGAAAGTAGTTGTAGTTCCGCCATTCATTGTATTCTGAAAAGCAGAAGCGGATAAAGGGTAGTTATTAGAATTACTTGTTCCTAATATGATTAACTCATTTAAATCATTGACGACCAAACTGTGAGGTATCTCGTTTCCTGTTCCTCCAATATAGGTGGAATATAACAGGTTTGTACCATCTGCACTGAATTTTGAAATGCCCATATCAACAATTCCTCCAGCAAAATTTATTTGAAAAGCCCCAATAGTCGTGGGATATCCAACACCAAAAGATGTTCCTCCCACATACATGTTCCCATCTAAATCGTTGGTTGCTGTACATCCAAAATTGTCTGCTGTAGATCCTGTGTAAGTAGAAAATGATAGAACAGGGTCAATTACTAAATTTAAAGAATGATTATAACCTTCGGGAAAATCAAACGAAAGTTGATTGTTTTTGAGATTAAAATGACAAGGAACTTGCATCTCTTTACCATCAACAATTTGATAAGCGTAAGGACTTTGTTCGATAACATCTCCAATACTTGTTTCAATAACTAAATGACCTTTAACGATTTTTAATTTCTCTACACCTTGGTAGGAGATTAATATATTATTTGGATTTCCTTCTGGACGCACTACAAAATCATATTTCGTTTTGTTGTAGTAACCATAAAAAATTTGATCTATTCCATTGTATATATCTTGTAAGTAAACTTGCTGATAAGCTTTTACATCGCCTTTCCACTTTGACTTGTCGTTTCCTATGAAATAATTATAATAATGCTTAGATGGATTCTCTTTAATAACTTTGAAATTGGGATTGAAACTTTCCAAATTCATTTTGTAGGTATGTCCGAAGATGATGCTATCTTTTATCTCGCCATGTTTGTAAAGACCATACTTTGATTTATCGTAAAGACAAAAGGTAGTAGTTCCACCTTCGAAATAAATGTCTCCACCATGCATTGGAAGTTTGAAAATGATATTTTTATTCCACTGGCCTCTGTTTTCAATAAATTGAATATCAGAACTTTTTTGAGAATAGCAAGACAAATACAATACACTTAAAAAAGTGATATGTAAAAAAACTGATATTTTCTTACGGATTATGCCTATGACCATTTTATTTTAGGAGTGTCGATATTCAAAGATATACAAAATTTGTTTCTCTGTATTGACGATTCAATAATAAATTGGTTGTTTTGATAGACAATTATTTATTTTTCCGCTTTGTATACTGCCTCTTCAAAAGAAATGGATTCCAAATTATACTTGTCCAAAAGTCATTCTATTTAAAAGCAAGAATACTAGAAGCGATTTATATGATTTTTCATATCTTTTTTAGTTTAAGGTTTTAACTAAATAAATTGAATTTAGAAACAAAAAATCATTGCATATATTTTCTAAGATGTAACTTTGTTGAGTAAAGAATAATGAAAGTATAATGGAAGAGATAAAATTAAATTTACAATTAGATGAAAATAAAATTCCCGAAAAAATATTTTGGGAAGCATCAGATGCAGATCAGGATATAAATGAAGCAAAGGCATTCTTGTTGGCAATTTGGGACAAAGCATCTGCTAATACTATGAGAATGGATTTGTGGACAAAAGAAATGTCGGTTGATGAAATGAAAAAGTTTTATTTTCAAACATTTTTAACAATGGCAGATACACTTGAAAAAAGTACAAGTGAAGATGGAATGGCAGACGCTTTGAGAGATTTTGCTGATTTTTTTGGAGAAAAGATGGGCGTAATTCCCAAAACCGGGAAATTTGAAAAGTAATTTTTACAGAAACTTCCTAAAACAAAAAAAGACTTTCAGTTCATCCGAAAGTCTTTTTTTATTCATTAATTTTAAAAAATTAATCTTCTTTAGTTGCTTCTTCTTTTTTTGTGCATGATGCTTTTTTAGAACAACAAGATATTCCAGTTGCTTCAGTTGAAGCAGTTCCGTTAGCACTTGTTGAAGCAGTTGTTTTTGAACAACTTTTAGATTTTTTAGCGCAACATGACTTTTCAGTTTTAGAAACTTCAGCTTTTGTAGTAGTTGCTGTAGTTTGTGCAGATAATGTTACACTCATCATTAACATTAATCCTGCAAGGATGCTTATTTTTTTCATATCAAATAATTATTTATATGAACAAATATAAACAATTTTAAGTCCAAACTTATTTTTTAGATTTATTTTTTAAATTTAACGTCCTAAAAATTGTTAATCAAATGTTATTTTAAAGCATTTTATTGTTTCCTTTGGTAAATTAACACTTTCAATGAATAGCATTTAATGAAAAATAGAAGTATTCGGATCATAATATTTTTGAGTATTATTGCTGTTGTAGGTCTTATTTACAACCAATATATTCGTGTTCAGAATACAATTGCTATTCAGGAAAAAACAATTCAAATTCAAAAAGAAAATGCCGCCTTTGAGAAGGAACAATTTGTTCAAAAAGTTACCTTAGCGCTTGTAGGTGTTAGAGATGAATTGATTTCTTTCAACGCAGAAGCAAAAGGTATTTATTTAGATCCTGTCCAACAGATTACTAAAAATTATTTTGTAGTTAGTTTTTATGATACATTGAGTCCCTCTCTTTTACAAAATTTAATTGTCAAAAAATTTGAAGAATATCACATAACAGAACCTTTCGAATATGGAATTTATGACTGTTTTACAGACAGTATTATTTTTGATAAATACGTTGATTTAAGTTCTGGCAAGGTAAGTACTTCTAAATCACAAAATGCGCAGCAAAAATGGAATCATGATGGATATTATTTTGGGGTTTATTTTCCCAATAAAGAAGATATTATTGTCAAGGAGAGTGATATAATTTCTACAGAATTATTCTGGTCTACATTGTTGTTAATCATCATTTTAATTGTATTTTCAATTTCCATATTTATTATTCTTAGACAAAAAAGATTGTCCGAAGTGAAAACAGACTTCATCAATAACATGACCCATGAATTGAAAACACCAATTAGCACCATAGCAATTAGTAGTGATGTTTTGAGACAGATGAAAGATTTCAGTGATAGCGATAGAATTTTAAGATATGCCAACATTATTCATACAGAGAATGCAAGATTGGAATCTCAAGTCGAAAGAGTGCTTCAATTAGCAAAATTAGACAATGGAAAGGTGAAGCTTAAAAAAGAATTGTTGGATATCAACGAAATTTTAAATAACTGCATTCATACCTTCAAATTAGTTGTAACTCAAAAAAATGGGTCTTTAAATTTTGACTCTAAAACTACCCAAAATAATTTTTACGGAGACAAAGTTCATTTTACCAATGTATTATATAATTTATTGGATAATGCTACCAAATATTGTAAAGAAGTGCCGCAAATTGAAATCACAACAACCAACAATGAAAAAGGTATCTTTATTGTTGTAAAAGATTATGGAAAAGGAATGTCTAAAGAGCAAACAAAACAAATATTTGATAAGTTTTACAGAGTTCCTACTGGAAGTGTTCATGATGTAAAAGGTTTTGGTTTGGGCTTGTATTATGTAAATGAGATTGTAAAAGCACATCAAGGAAATATTAAAGTAGAAAGTGAGTTGAATATAGGTAGTACTTTTACGATATATGTGCCATTCAACTAAATAAATCATAAACTATGGAAAAAGAAGTAAAAATATTATTGGTAGAAGACGACTTAAACCTAGGTTTTGTTATTCAAGATAATTTAAAACATGCTGGTTTTAAGGTTCATTTAAGCCAAGATGGAAAAGAAGGATTGAATGCTTTAGCTAAGGAAAATTTTGATCTATGTGTTTTTGATATCATGTTACCTAAAAAAGATGGTTTTAGTTTGGCAGAAGACGTAAGAAAAATGAATCCACATGTTCCTATTATTTTCCTCACAGCCAAGTCTCAATCTGAAGATAAAATTCGTGGGTTCAAGATAGGTGGGGATGATTACATTACTAAGCCTTTTAGTATGGATGAATTGCAATTGAGAATTGAAGCGGTATTGAAAAGAATGGGAGGGTTTCAGCCCTCTAAAGATATTCATCAATTGGGAGATTACAAATTTGATGTGAACAACTATATTCTCAGTCATGCCTCAAAAGATAAGAAACTCACTAAGAAGGAAGCAGATATCTTGAAAGTGCTTTGCGAACAAAAAGGCAAAGTTGTAGAAAGAGAATTGCTACTCAATATGGTATGGGGAGATGATAGTTATTTTAATGGAAGAAGTTTGGATGTTTTCATTACAAAACTTAGAAAATATCTTTCAGAAGATGATCGAATCACCATCAAAAACATACATGGGGTAGGATTTTCTTTGGAAACAGAGGATTAAATTTTAGATTTTTTCAATTTCTTTTAAAAATTGTAGAAATGCTTCCCAATATTCTTTGTGTCCCTCTGTATCTTTCCACAATGCTTTTGCGCCATGTACACCTTCAAAAGTTGGTTTAAAATGATACACCAAATTGCTGTCAACTTTAGAAATAATCTGAGAAGTTTGAGAAATTTCTAATTTGGATGAAGTCACAAAAATCGGTTTGGCAATGGTGTCCAACTCATTAGCAACTACGATACCTTCAAGATATTCACCTGGACTAAAAGCTGCTATGGCTTTTACTTTAGGATTTTTCTGACCAATAATCAAACAAAGAGAAGCGGAATAACTACTTCCCACTAAAATAATGGGTAAATTTCCATTACACTCAAATAGGTAATCGATTGCTGCTTCAATATCTTGTTTTGAATCCCAATATTCTGTGTTCAACCCTTTTTCTTTAGCTTCTAAAAATGTTTTATTTGGAATGTCTTTTGCAATTTCTCCAGAACGTAAATCAATTGCTAGTGAATTGTATCCCATTTGAGAAAGTAAAATTCCAGTTTCCATATAAGCACCCCTACTAAATCCTGCTTGATGACATAGCAAAATCTGAATGGGGGAGGGTTTAAATTCAAATATATCTGCATGAATTGTCAAACTATCTTTTGAAGGGAATGTGATGTGTTGGACCATGTTTTCATAATAAAACTTTAAGTCAAAACCTTTTTCTTGTGCAATAACAATACTATCAAAGGACCCCATAAGGTCTTCTTCTTGGTTGTTAGGATTTGACTCAACGTTGCATTGAGTGAAGAACAATAGAAATAGAATAAGAAAACTTAAGGTTTTTAGCATTTTGCTATTGTTTGTTAATTTTATTTGAATACAAAGTTATGATTGTTAAGAATAACTTTGTATGTTTGTTTTCACTAATATCGTTAAATTTCTATAAATTTTTGAATTAAACGATTCATTTATCTAATGCTAATATGAAAATTTTTATTCTTTTTTCTTTTTTTCTATTCCAAACGTGTTTTGTGTTGTTTTCTCAAATGCATCCTTATTATTTTGGAATAGATTTTAGTCAACCTGCAGCTACTGTTGAGTTCAATTTGAAAAACTTAATTTCTTTTACTCATTCACCATTAAGTTACAGTGATACTTATCCGTGGATAAAATTGGCAGATGAAGATCAAAGTAATACTTCTAATGTTATATTAATGTATAATAGTATTAGCGAAAGTAAAAACAATACTTTTGGTGGTGGAAATACTACCAATCCTGAGGTTTGGAATAGAGAGCATATTTATCCTAATTCACTAATTAATTCTATTGCAGAAGCAGATTTACATCATTTAAGGGCTTGTGATGGAACAGTCAATAATAATAGAGGAAACAAAGCTTTCGCAGATGGCTCTGGATCATATTTTAGTGTAAGTAGCACTTTATGGTTTCCAGGTGATGAATGGAAAGGTGATGTTGCAAGAATGATTATGTATATGAATTTAAGATACGACCTTTCATTTGATGATATGGGGTCATTAAATTTGTTTTTACAATGGAATGTAGAAGATCCTGTTTCTGATTTCGAAAAACAAAGAAATAATATTATTTTTGGTGCTCAAGGCAATAGAAACCCATTCATAGATCAGCCATATTTAGCTACTTATTTTTGGGGAGGTACTGATGCAGAAGATTTGTGGGGTTGGCCTAATATAGTTTTGGAAAGTAAATGGAATAATATTTTGGTATATCCCAACCCTGTTTCAGGAAATCAAGTCTTTATAGAAAATTTGGATGTTGATATTATCAATGAAAGACTACTAATTACGGACATCCTTGGAAATGTAGTTCATGTTTATCATCAGAATGATATCAAGAATAATATGCTTCCAATATCTGAAAATATTGACAATGGAGTTTATTTTCTAATGATAGAAAATGAGCAAAGGTTTTTTTCTAAAAGAATTATAGTCATAAGGTAAAAAGGATATATTTAGTCAAAAAAATCATTTTTACTAACAAAGTGACTATTCACCAAAATAGTTTTTTGTAATTTCGCCAACACTTTTAGAAAAGTGCAGCAATTATGTGGCAAAAAATAGCAAATGGAATTCTTAGAAATAGATTAGTCATCCTAATACTTTTAGGGCTTGTTACTATTTTTATGGGCTATAATGCCACCAAAACCCAATTACAATATGAGTTTGGAAAACTACTGCCTAATAACGATTCTACCAATGTAGAATATCTTAATTTCAGAGATACTTATGGACAAGATGGATTAGTAATTGTAGTTTCAACTGAGATTGAAGATTTTTATAGCCTTGAAAAGTTTACCAAATGGCATGAACTTGGAGAAAAGATTAAAAATTTAAAAGTTGAGGTAAAAGAAAATAATCAAACTACTTATTTACATCCAATAGACTCAGTTTTTTCTGAAGCCTTGTTATATAACATTGTAAAAGACAAAGAAAATCAAAAGTTTGAACTGAAAAAGTTATTTGAAGAATTACCTACATCTCAAAATCAAGTAGACTCACTAAGAGATGTAGTTCGCTCTTTGCCCTTTTATGAAAATATGATTTACAAAGATTCATCTAATATTCATTTGATGATGATTTTTGTAAACGAAGAGGTTTTTAACTCTAAAAACAGAGGTAATTTAGTCGAGAATATTCAAAATATCTGCAACTCATATGGACAGGATTTCGGACAGTTAAGATATAGTGGATTACCTTATGTTCGGTCTGTTACAATGAGTAAAGTTAAAGGCGAATTAGGTCTTTTTGTTGTTCTAGCGGCAATTGTGACAGCATTGGTTTTGTTTATTTTTTATAGGTCCTTCAAAGTGGTTTTCACTTCACTTCTAGTTGTTATTATTGGTGTAGTTTGGAGTGTAGGTTCAATTAGTCTATTGGGTTATGAAATTAGTGTTCTGATGGGGTTGATTCCTCCTCTGATGATTGTGATTGGAATTCCCAATTGTGTATATTTGATAACTAAGTACCAACAAGAGTATTTGTTACACAAGAACAAGGCTAAAGCTTTGACTCGTGTTATTAGAAAAGTAGGAAATGCTACTTTTTTAACTAACGCTACCACATCAATGGGATTTGCTACTTTCTTGTTGACCAAGAGCGATATGATGAGAGAGTTTGGTTTAGTTGCCGCAATCAATATTTTAGCCTTATTTTTAATTTCAATTCTTGTAGTACCTATTGTTTACAGTTATTTTCAACCACCTAAAGAAAAACATACTAAACATTTCGAAAAAAAATGGTTGGATTGGGCAATGGAACTTTTATTAAAAGTTTCTGTAGATCACAGAAAATGGGTGTATATCTCAAGTTTTGTTGTTTTATTATTGGGATTGTTTGGAATGTCTTTGATGAAAACATCAGGAAACATTGTTGATGACTTACCAAAAGGAGATGCTGTTGTTCAAGATTTGAAATACTTCGAAAAAGAATTTAATGGAGTAATGCCTTTTGAAGTATTAATTAGATCAAAAGATACTATTTATTTAAAAGGAAAATTGCCTAATTATAGAAATTTAAAAGTTATTGATAGTGTTCAAACGTTACTTAAAACAGAAGATAAATTATCAAAATCAATTTCTTTAGTGGATGCTTTAAAATATGTTTCTCAAGCATACAGTGATGGAGACAAAGACAAATATGCTTTAAGAAGCCCAGAAGCATTGATAAATATGATGGGGTCTGATTACTTCAAAAACACATTTAGTTTACAAGACAAAGATAAATCAAATCAATTTTTGAAAGGGTTTTTAGATACTACACATCACGAAACTAGAATTACTATTCAAATCAAAGATATTGGTATAGATTCTATGGATGCTGTTTTAAAAAGAGTAAAAACCAAAATTGAATCTGTAATCAATGCAGAGGAAAATCTATTGTCTGAAATTTTAAAAGACAAAAATAATATAGATGAAGGGCTTGATAATTTGTATCAGCAATTTCCTTGGATTTTGTCATCAATGGAGGATAGTTTAATAAGACTTGGAAAAGTAGAAGATGAATTTGCATTTTTAATGGATGAAGAACTCATCAAAACATTTCATTCAGATGCTGAGTATATTAAAATGCTTTCAAATACTATTGAAAGTCAAAAACTCACTTACACAGTTACAGGCTCAGGGGTTATATATACTAAAGGTACTACTTACTTAGTTTCAAATCTTTTCACTAGTTTAATAGCAGCAGTTATCTTTATTGCAATATTAATGTCTTTCTTATTTCGATCTTGGAGAATGGTACTTGTTTCATTAATACCAAACGTTTTGCCTTTAGTATTTACAAGCGGATTAATGGGGTATTTAGGAGTGCCGATAAAACCATCAACCATTCTGGTTTTCAGTATTGCATTTGGTATTTCTGTAGATGATACGATTCACTTTTTGGCAAAATACAGACAAGAATTGAAATCTCAAAGTTGGAATATCAAAGGTTCTGTACTCAATGCTATTAAAGAAACAGGAGTAAGTATGATTTATACTTCTATCATACTATTCTTTGGATTCTCCATTTTTATTGCTTCAAATTTTGGAGGAACACAAGCTTTAGGGATTTTGGTTTCAGTAACGCTTTTTGTTGCCATGTTGTCCAATTTAATTCTACTGCCAAGTTTGTTGCTAACTTTAGAAAGATTTGTTACTACTAAGGCTTTTAGAGATCCTCTTTTAGAGGTCGTAGACGAAGATGAAGACATTGAACTTGATAAGTTAGAATTAGAGAAATAAATATATAATTTAAAAGAAACTACATTTTTTTTGGATTTCATTTAAATTACAAGATAATTTTTAAAACAAATAACAATAGATTTGTGTTTAAATAAATAAGAAAAACAAAAAATGAAAGGAATTATTTTAGCAGGAGGTTCTGGCACAAGATTACACCCATTGACTTTGGCTGTTAGTAAACAATTGATGCCTGTTTATAATAAACCCATGATTTATTATCCTTTATCTACTCTAATGATTGCAGGAATAAGAGAAATTTTGATAATTACTACACCTCACGACCAAGCAGCATTCAAAATTTTATTAGGGGATGGCTCTCAATGGGGGTGCAAATTTGAATACGTAATTCAAGAAGTTCCTAATGGATTGGCACAAGCTTTTGTTTTGGGTGAAGAATTTATTGGAAATGATGATGTTGCTTTAATCCTAGGTGATAATATTTTCTTTGGAACTGGAATGGGAGAATTATTAAGAAATAGTTTACATCCCGAAGGTGGTTTAGTTTTCGCTTACCATGTTTCAGATCCAGAAAGATACGGTGTTGTAGAGTTTGATTCAGAAATGAATGCAATATCTATTGAAGAAAAACCAAAAGAACCAAAGTCAAATTATGCTGTTCCAGGATTATATTTTTATAGCAATGACGTGATACAAATTGCGAAAGATTTAAAACCGAGTGCTAGAGGTGAATATGAAATCACTGATGTCAATAAGACTTACCTTGATAGAGGAAAACTTAAAGTTCAAATATTAGAAAGAGGAACAGCTTGGTTAGACACTGGTACTTTTCAATCTTTGATGCAGGCAGGAAGTTATGTAGAAACCATCGAGCAAAGGCAAGGAATGGGTGTGGGCTGTGTTGAAGCAGTTGCCTACTCAAGAGGTTTTATAGATGAAAATCAACTTAGAAAATTAGCTGAACCATTAATGAAAAGTGGTTATGGTAATTATCTGATGAGTATATTAAATGGAAGAAGTAAATAAAATATTTGTAAATGCGATCAATTGAAGAATATCACCACTTAGTCAACGAAGAGTTGAATGCTTTTCAAGCTTCTTTAGTCAATAAAATGTCTTTATATGACCCTGTAAGTTATATTTTGAAACTTGGAGGAAAAAGAATGAGACCTATTCTTACATTGATGGCTACAGACTTGTTTGATGGTAATGTTCATGATAGCGTGAAATCAGCTTTGGGAATTGAAGTTTTTCACAATTTTACATTGTTGCATGATGATATCATGGACAATGCCCCCTTGAGAAGAGGAAAAGATACTGTTCATGAAAAGTGGAATGTAAATGCCGCAATTTTATCTGGTGATGTCATGTTTGTTCAAGCATTTACTTTGGTTACTTCATGTAAAACAGAATACTTAAGAGCAGTGATTGATATTTTTAATGTGACTGCAATCGAGGTTTGTGAAGGTCAGCAGTTGGACATGGATTTTGAGTCAAGAGAAGATGTGTCTTTGGATGAATATTTAGAAATGATTAGACTTAAAACATCTGTTTTGGTAGGGTGTTCTCTTGAACTTGGGGCTGTTTTGGCAAATGCAACTAAACAAGATTCAAGATTTTTATATGATTTTGGAATGAACTTAGGAATGGCGTTTCAAATCAAAGATGATTTATTAGATGTTTTTGGCGATGCCGCTTTATTTGGTAAACAAGTTGGAGGTGATATTTTAGCCAATAAAAAAACATTTTTGCTTCTAAAAGCGCTACAAGATGCTAATCCTCAGCAACTAATTGAATTGAAAAGTTGGCTAAAGGTAAATGACGCCAACCGCTCTGAAGAGAAGGTGACCGCTGTTACTAGAATTTTTAATGAACTTCAAATCAGAGAAAAAGCAGATGAAATTATGGAGTCTTACTATAAAAAATCCATTGCTGCTTTAGAACAGTTGAATATTGATGAATCTAAAAAAGATTACCTAAAAGGCTTTGCTGATAGTTTAATGGAAAGAACTTATTGATATATTTTAGTAAAGACTTTTCAAAGCTTCTTCCAAATCGTTATGTTTAAATTCAAATCCAGTTTCTAAGATTTTACGATTTGAAACTTTAGAACCTTCCAAAACTATTGCCGCCATTTCTCCAAACATCAGTTTAATGACAAAACTAGGTACTTTTGGTAGCCATAATTTTTTACCTAAAGATTTGGCTAATGCTTCTGTGAATTCAATATTATTTGAATGCTGAGATGCAACAGCATTGTATTCTCCTGAAATGGATTCGTTCATTATTGATTGATAATACATTTCTACCATATCTTCAATATGAATCCAAGGCATAAATTGCCTGCCAGTTCCTATAGGTGCTCCTATTCCTTTCTTTATGGTGTCAGCAATTTTTTCAACAGCACCACCATTTTTATCCAAAACAATTCCAGTTCTAAATTTTACAACTCTACAAATTGATTCAAATTGATCTGCTGCGTTTTCCCATTGCACACAACATTCAGCAACGAAATCATCACCTCTTTTATCTGTTTCTGTATAAATTTTATCTGAGGTAGTAGCCCCATAATAACCTATTCCAGAAGCACTAACAAAAGCTTTTAATGGAATATTTTGCTCTTTAACCTCTTCTAACAAAAGCCTAGCAGTAAGTACTCTACTTTTTACAATGAGTCTTTTCCTTTCCATGGTCCAAGCCTTGTCTGCAATACCTGCCCCAGCTAAATGTACTATATGGGTTACTCCATCTAAAGCATTTTCCTCAAGGTACTTTTTCTTCCAATCCCACACATAAGTTTTTACACCCGCTTTTGAGTTTTTTGCTCTAGTGAGGTGTGTAACCTCAATACCATTTTGAATTAGTTTTTTTGTAAGTTCAATTCCTATCAAACCCGAACCACCAGAAATAAGTACTTTCATAGTTTTTGTTATTTTTGTGCAAAGTTACATCTTCAAAACAGTTGATGCTGACTTTTGTTTTTCAAGATATAATTAACTCTTAAATATAATATGATAACAAGAATTGTAAAACTCACTATAAATCCTATTCAATCGGATGAATTTGGTAAAATATTCAAAGATAATTACAATCTAATAGCATCATTTCCTGGTTGTATTTCAGTGGAAGTACTAAGAGATGTAAAGTTTAATAATGTTTTTTTTACCTATAGTAAATGGGAGTCTGAAGATGCGATTGAGAAATATAGAAATTCGGATTTGTTCAAGAACATATGGAGCCATGCAAAGAAAACTTTTTGTGCCCCACCAGTTGCATGGAGTTTATTAAATGATTAAAAATAAACAATAAGTTTGGTTTTTTTAAATATTAATAATACTTTTGGAAAAGTATTAATCAAATAAACTTACAAAAATGAAAAAAGTATTTATGGTATTAGCAGTAGCTGCTTTCGTTTCTTCGTCTGTAGTTTCTTGTTCAGGTGAAAAAGAAGAAGAAAAAACTGAAAACGCTAAAGGTGGTGACAAAGCTGCTGAAGGTGAAGGAGAAGCTGCTCACTAAGAGTAATTCAAAACTCTAATAAAAACTCTCATTTCTTTATTGAAGTGAGAGTTTTTTTTATTTTTGCACCCTCATAAAATTAATAAACATGAAAAGTATTTTAATGATTTTTGCTCTTGCATTAGGTTTAGTAAGTTGTACTCCACCCACTCATGAAGGAGCAACTGCTGTATGTGAATGTTATAAAGAATTGCACAGGGTTAATCCAGAGGCTATTATTCAGATGGAATATGTTGCAGACAGTTGTAAAAAATTACATATATCAGTACTCGATAAATTTAAAGATAATCCTGAAGAAAAAGAAACTTTTAACAAAGCATATGAGCATTGTCAAAACGAAAAATAATACAAAAAGTAGTAAAAGT
>CAWUIK010000053.1:0-20946 GCA_963922585.1 uncultured Flavobacteriales bacterium
GTTTGGTGATGCAAATTAGAGTATATTTATAAAAAAACTTAGATTTCAAGTAAACTACCAACATGGATTTGCGTCTTTATTAAACGATAGCAATCAATTAAAAACACTTTATAAAATCAATTTTAATATTACGTATAACATTTAAAAAAAAAGAAAAATGAAAAAGAATATATATATCATAGCAGCAATCGGATTGGGAATAACTTTCAATTCATGTAAAAAAGAAGGATGTACAGATCCGCTAGCAAACAATTATGATGCAAAGGCTAAAAAAAATGACAACTCATGTACCTACGATGCACCGCTTCCAAGTACAGCAAATGTCAATTTAAATTTGAACCACAAAGTTGGAACGGAGAATTTTCAATTCAACTATACCTATACAGATGGTTCAGGAAATGAGTATCAATTTACAAGAGCGCAACTCTACCTTTCTAGTCCAGAATATATGGATGATGATATGAATGTGATTGCAGCACCAAAAGAATATGCATTGGTTTCTCCCAATTCAAATTCTTATCCATTTGGAACTGTTCCTGCCGATAAACACATACACATGATGAATATTGGAGTAGGAGTAGATTCAGTTGCTAACCATAGTGATCCAGGTGAATACAATACAGGTCATCCATTGGCATATCAAACTCCTTCTATTCATTGGAATTGGAATAATGGTTATATTTTCATCGCTATTGAAGGTGTGGTAGATATTGACGGAAACGGAACATTTGATGCTGGTGAAACATTCTTATTTCATATTGGTATGGATGCTTTATTTGCTAAAAACTCAAATCTAATGACGCATTTCAATTCTGTAGGAGGGCAAACGCATAACTTGTCACTTTCTGTAAATTGGGGGCAATTGTTAAATGGTATTGATTTATCAACAGACAATTCGACACACTCTATGGGGGCTGGATTTACTTTAGCAAGTATTGTTAGTAACAATGCTAAAACGATGATTAGTGTTCAATAATTCATAAAATTGAAGAAACTTTTTTTAATATTATTGATTTGGGCAGGAGTTGTTTCGTGCAGAAAAGAGGGAAATCTTCCTTCTTATGAATACAAAGTTGCAATTCCTGCTCATTTTCCTACTTTGCCTTTTCCAGAGAATAACCCTATTACTTTAGAAAAAATCAAATTAGGAAAACTTTTATTTGAAGACAAAAGGCTTTCTAAAAACGGGACGATTTCTTGTGTCTCTTGTCATTTTAAGGAATTTGCCATGACAGACACTGCTAAAGTTAGTCAAGGGCTCAATGGATTTACAAAAAGAAACTCAGTACCTTTATTTAACTTGGCTTACCATCCTTATTTTTTTCGTGATGGCGGTGCTCCAACATTGGAAATTCAAGTGATTTCCCCCATAGAAGATCACATCGAAATGGATGAAAACATCCTAATTGTTTGTGAAAAACTGAATAATGACCCTCAATTAAAAAAACTTTCCAACGAAGTCTTTGGAACAGATTTTACACCATTTGTCGTAAGTAGAAGTTTAGCAACTTTTATTCGTTCTTTGATTTCTAGTAGTTCACCTTATGATAACTATTTGGAAGGAAATGAAAATGCACTTTCTGCTCAACAAAAAGAAGGTTTGGCCATTTTTAAAGGTAAAGCTAATTGTATTAGTTGTCACAGCGGATTCGATTTTACGGATTATAGTTTTCAGAACAACGGAACTTATGCATCACATTCAGATAAGGGAAGACAAATCATCACAAACAATCCATTAGATGAAGGAAAATTCAAAGTAGCAAGTTTAAGAAACTTATCTTATACCTATCCGTATATGTTTGACGGTAGTTTTGAAACATTAGAAGAAGTAATTGATCATTACAACAATGGAGGAGTTGGACATTGGAATCAAAGTGACTTGATTCAACCATTAGGATTAACCACAGATGAAAAAGAAGCGCTTTTGGCGTTCCTACTTTCATTAAATGATGCTAACTTTGTAACTAAATAATGAAATTTTATCAGCACATATTATTTTATACTTTTATTCTTTTGACAACCATAAGTTGTAGAAAGAATCAAGATATTCCAAAGCCTACTTACAATCCCACTCCTTACAATTTGAATTTACCTAGTAATTTTCCTCAGATGGTGATTCCTTCAGACAATCCCCTTACAGAGCAAGGGGTAGAATTGGGAAGACATATTTTTTGGGACAACAGATTAAGCGGAGACAATAGTATGGCATGTGCCAGTTGTCATTTACCACAATTTGGATTTTCTGACCCTAATCAATTTAGTTCAGGAATTCAAGGCTTACAAGGCAAAAGGCACTCTATGGTGCTTCAGAATTTAGGTTGGGCGCAAAATTTCTTTTGGGATGGAAGATCGCTAACTTTGGAAGAGCAGGTGCTAATCCCAGTTTTGGATCCAATAGAAATGCACGGAACTTGGAGCGGTTACATCGACAAAATCAGAGATGACGAAAAATATAAAACGATGTTTTATGAAGCATTTGGAACGGCTGGTTTTGATTCTACACATGCGGCAAAAGCGTTGGCTCAGTTTTTAAGAACATTAGTCTCAAGTAATTCTCAGTATGATAAAGTGTTGCGAGGAGAAGCCATTTTCACACCTCAGCAACAATCAGGATTTGACTCTTTCAATTCGCTTACTGGGGGAGATTGTTTTCACTGTCATGGTGGTATCCTTACTACCGACCATAGTTTTCAAAACAACGGGTTGGATGCTCAACCGCTTGATTCAGGTAGAGGAGGTTTTACTTTAGAACCTGCTGACTTATTTAAATTCAAAGTTCCAACATTAAGAAATTTGGAATTCAGCGCACCATATATGCACGATGGTAGATTTCAAACATTAGACGAAGTCATAAATTTCTATTCGCTTGGCGTGCAGCATTCATCACCTAATATTAGCCCTATGATGGAATTTTCTTTTCAAGGTGGAGTACAATTGAATCCTCAAGAAAGAGCAGATTTAAAAGCCTTTTTATTGATGTTTTCTGATCCAGAATTTATCAATAATCCTAAGTTTCAAAATCCTTGGTAACTTAAAAGGTTCGGTGTTTTCAACCTTCGTCAGGACTTCGATTGATTAAAGGGGTTTGAGGTTTGAAAATTGACTTGATTAAGCCTAAAATTGAAAGTTATTATTTTTTAGATTCAAATTGTTCCAAAATCATTTCAAAGATAGTTTGTACCACTTTTACGTTTACTGAATTACCTAATTGTTTCATAGCTATACCATTGGTTTCTGAAAGTTGATATTCTTTTGGAAAACATTGTAATTGTTTAGATTCTTCGATAGTAATTCTTCGTTTTAGTTTACCTACAATTTGTTGATGATTCATAGCAACTAAAGTGGAGAATTTGTCGGGTCTTTTTACTCTAACTCCAGAAGGTCTGAACTGAATGATGCAGTCAAAAATACTTTTGTTTTGATCTCCTGCTTGCCATTCCATTTTTCTATGTGTGGGAATGCACCAATCTAAATGATTGTATTTTTTGAGCCATAAGTCGATATGCTTTTTGTTGCGATGATACAGTTTCCTGTTTTTTTGGATGAATTTTGCTTTCCATTCGGGATAGTCACTTAGAGATGAACTATCCTTAAAATAGTCCATCCAAACAGGAAATCCAATGATTTTTAAGTCTATACCTTTATAAAATTCATCCCACATCTCAAGTACTTTCAATTCATAATCAGAGAGTTGATTTTGAATCGTTGTGTCTAAAATAGTGTCAATAGACTTAGTTTTTTTAGAAGATTTTTGTTCAATCTTGTATTTAAATTTACTGATAAAATTAAAATCTTCATCATTTTTTATCAAATCTTTTCTAATTGCAGGAATATAAACTCTTGGTCTCAAAATAGGTACACCAAATTTATCTGGAGACAAAATCATTGGTTCATCAGGAAAGTAGTAGCCTAATTGGTCTAAGTTTTTGAGAATTACATTGTAGGTATTTCCTTTGTCGTGTGAAACTAGATTAGCAACATTTTCAAGGAAAAGATATTTTGGTTTGTGCTTGTTAACAATTTCACAAATATCAAAAAACAAAGTCCCTCTGGTATCTTCAAATCCACTTTGAAAACCTCCTTTTGAAAAAGGCTGACAAGGAAACCCAGCGCAAAGCGCGTCAAAATTTGGTGGAATTGCAGCTTTTGTTTCCTGTAAGGTGATATCTCCAAATGGTAATTCACCATAATTATTCTTATAGGTTTTTTGTGCTTCTTTGTCCCATTCACTGGTGAAAACACACTTGCCTCCTAGATTTTGCAGCGCCATTCTAAAGCCTCCAATTCCAGCAAAAAGATCAATAAAAGTGAAAGTATTTTTCTTTTTACTGGGAAAATTTACTTTAGTATGTTCTTTTAATCCTTTTTGCAAAAGCGAATCTATATTTGGATACTCAATATCGATATATTTTTCGAGAATGGCAATGGAGTCATATTCAAAATGTTTTGCCACATCCGTTCCATAATGATGCAAAAAATGAGAAACCATCGCTTTATCAGCATAAGGTTCAATCATATCAATTAAGCTTTCATTATTATTGGACATGTAATTTAAGGAAAGAAATTAATAAAAAGTTTGATTATTAACATCCATTCTTCTTAAAAGAGGACTACAACGATATCTATCTTCTCTATATTCGTCATACATATTGTCTAGGTAATCTACTACATTTGCAATTCCGATTTCATCTGCCCATTTCAAGAGCCCTTTGGGGTAATTAACACCTTTTGTCATTGCCAAATCAATATCTTCTTTGGAAGCAATATTTAGGAAAAGTGCATCTGCAGCTTCATTGATGAGCATCATTAAAATTCTATCTTTGATATAACTTCCTGTTTTTTCATCTTTAATTGGTTGTGGAAACGATGTTCCTTCTGCATAATTATAGTATCCTCTGCCTGATTTTCTTCCTAGCCAGCCTGCTTCTGAGTGTCTTTTTTGAGTGAAAGAAGGTTTGTATCTGGGGTCGTAATAAAAGGCCTCAAAAACTGTTTCTGTAACAGTATAATTTATATCATTTCCAATAAAATCCATCAATGTAAAAGGCCCCATTCTAAATCCTCCCAATTCTGTCATTGCCCAGTCTATGGTTGCAAAATCGGCTACGCCTTCTTCATAGATTCTAAGTGCCTCTCCATAAAAAGGACGAGCCACTCTATTTACAATAAATCCGGGAGTATCTTTAGCCAAAACCGTTTTTTTGCCCCAACTATCAATCAAGTTTTTAGAGAATTGAGTTACTGATTCCGAAGTTTGAATGGCAGGTACAATTTCTACTAAAGGCATTAATGGTGCCGGGTTGAAAAAGTGAATACCGATTACTCTTTCTGCATTTTGACAAGATGCTGCGATAGCCGCTACAGAAAGTGAAGAAGTATTGGATGCCAAAATACATTCTTTTGAAGTAATACTTTCCAAATCTTTAAATACAGATTTTTTGATGTCTAAATTTTCGATAATTGCTTCTATGACCAGTCCACAAGGAGCAAAATCACTTAGATTTTTTCCATAACTGATACTTGATTCAATTTTATGGGATTCGTCTTGGGAGATTTTTTCTTTTTCAACCAAACGAGAAAGAATCTTTTTAAGATTATTTCTAGCATTTTCTAATGCAGAAGTATTTACATCATATAAAATTACCGAATGACCAGCAGTTGCCGCTACTTGAGCAATTCCTGCTCCCATTGAGCCAGCTCCTAATACACCTATTGTTATCATGATTGATTTTTTTCAAAATTATATTGATACGAAGATAATGTATCTGTTAAAAAGGGCTTTTAAAAAATTAAAAAAATTAGGTTAATGATTGGAAGATACATCAAGGCAGAACGAAAGACTTAATTTGAATTATTTCTTATTCTTCTTATCTTTGGTTTAGTAGCTTAAGATTTCCTTTCTTTCTGCTTCTTTGTCTGCAATTTGTTGTAAAACCAACTGATAAAAATCACTTTCTGGGTGTGCTACTTTGGCGTAATCTTCGTATCTCAAATACAAATCTCCAATTTGTACTTTAGATTTTTGCAAAGTATTTTTAAGCATTTGGTCTAGTTTATTATTGTCTTTCCCCTTGAAATTGAGGTGTGATGCAATTGCCAATTCTTTCACAAATTGTTCTGCTAAGTAAAAAGTTCTGAAAGCACTCAATAATCGATTGTCAGTGATAGAATCATACTGATTTTTAATTTCCTTTATACCGCTTACTTTGTAGGCAAAATTTGATTTCACAGGGTCTGTAAAACTTTGAATACTGAGATTCAAATTATTTTCACTTTGAGTAAATTGAAGGTAAGAAGTTCTTAGTGGTTTATAGTTTTCGCTTTCTCGCGCTAAATCTTGTTCTTCTTTGGTTTCGCCAGGATAAGCATCTTCTTCTAAGCCAATGCTTCCTACAACTTTACCGTCCATAAGAACGCCCACTCCATTTCCTTCCAAATTAAAATTTAAAGTTCCTTTGTGTAAGAGCATTTTGTTGAGTAATTTACTTACTTCAAATTGTTGCTCTTCTTCCAAAGTAAAATCTTCGATTAGATAACTATCTGATTTAAAAACATCTAGCAAGGTGAGATTATAATCATGCGTACTCCAATCTTCTGGTCCACCTTTTATTACTGATGTTAAAAGTTGTATTTCATCTACATGTTTCGACATCGCATCTGGACCAAAAGTTATGAGTCTAACCTCAAATTCTTCGAATTTTAAAGAGTCTGGAAAAGTCAAGTTTTGAGTATTTGCATTGAAAGTGACACCATCTTCAAAAGTATAGACATAGCCAAAATTAGAATACTTCATTTCTGTTTTATTGACATAAGATTTAAGTTCCATCAACCTTTCTCTTAATCGAGCCATTCTTGCTTCTGCATCATGGAGCTCCTCTATTAATTCTCTCTGTCGTTTTTCTATTGCTATTTTTTTGCTATATAACCAGGCTAAATGGTCCTGCCCTTTTTTAGTTTTCTTTTTATTTTTGAGACCGTCATATCTGTATGTAACTAATTTTTCTTCTGTCAAAAGAATTTCCATCATTACATCTTTATGACTTGTATCTTTACTTTCAAGTATTGCTCTTATTCCATCTTTTCCGTTGATTTGTTCGTCCAATTCAGGAATGATTTTAGCTTCCAAATGCTTAGTTATGCTTTGCAAAGTTTGTCCTTGACCAAAAGTGGTATCAGGTAAAAGTTCTTTAGTAATTTTATTAGCGTAGAGTAAATACATTTTATCTTCTCTATAGACTGCAACTGTAGTTTGTTGGTTTCTATTAAATCCCCAAAGACTGAGATGCAAAGTGGTATAAGCATTCTCAAGCGCTTTAAAATCTAATATTGAAGATTGTAAAGGAACTAAAGTTTGCTTATTTTTATTTCCTGCCTCAAAAGTCGTTTCGTAAGTAAACAGTCCAACACCAATTGGGTCTCCTAATTCGTTTTTGTGTTTGTATATTTTCTCTCTTTCTTCAAGTAATCCATCCGTATTACTGCCATCACCACATGCTAGTAAATTGGTTGTGAATTCAGGCGATAAATGACAAATTTTACTAAAATACTCTTTTCCTTTCATTTGAAGATATGACCTTGTAGCGTAATTTATTGCTTCAATTACAGTCTTTTGTTGAGGTTGTGTAATGGATTGAAAAGCGGCAAGGGCAGTACTTCTTTGATTGAAAAACAAGTTAGGATCAATTAAATCTATAATTTGACTGGAGGGTTGGTTTTTGCCGTTTTTCTTTCTAATTGTTCCGTTGGGAAGTTTAATAGTAAGTGTATCTATAAAATATTGATATGCTTTATCTGAAATTCCATTTTCGGATTCATCATTTCTTTTTTTAAGTTCAGTGTATAGTTGAAACAAAGCCATTTTTGAGGCTAATTCAGCCAAAAGCCCTGATGACTCTGTTTTAAGGCCATAAAAATCAATTTTCAAAAGTGAGGGTTCCAAGGCAATTTTTTTAACTATAGCATCGTAATCGATAATTGAATCTCTTTCCCCTTCGAGGAAATATTCGAAATAAATTGTGTCTCCAGTATAATTAAAATATTGACCTAAATTTCTGTTAAGTGTTTTACTTTTTTTCACAATGTGAAACATTCTTGCAGTTTCCTCAGCAGTAAGCATAACTGACTGACATATAGTGCTGTTAACACTAATTAAAAGAATAAGAATTATAAATACAGATTTCATTAAAAATAGATTATTTACATATAAACTCAATTGGGCATAAAAGTAACAAGGTATTTGTTTTAATCAAATAATATTTTTGAGCATTTATATTAATTTATAATACACTAAAGTAAACTAAATACGTGTATAAGTTCTTTTTTTGTTTTGTTTGTTGAGTATTTATGGTTATTTATCGAATAAAAAATGCTTTTTATCAAAAAAAAACATTAATTTAGGGCAACCTTTAATAAACTAAACGTCTAGTTAACAATTAAATTAATTGATTTAAGAATGAAAGCCACTACTACATTAATCAGAATAATTTTTTTATTCTTTGCATTCTTTCCTGTTTTAGATTATTCTCAAAGTAATAGTTCTTCTAAAGAAGAAAAAATATTATATGCAGAAAAAGCTTTAAAAGTATTTTTTGGAAATCCGATAAATGCAAATTATTTCGAGGATGAATTTAACCTCTCTATTTTTGAATTCAGAGTTAAAAACAGAAATTTTCTTTCTGATTTATCTGAGGGAGTAATTAATTTGTATTCAACTGATTTATTTGATTTAGATACTCTAGAAAGTTTTGTTTTTAACACTATTCAAAACAATTTAAATAGTTTAAATTTTAGTAAAGATCCATTTGAAGAATTAGAAAATATTCCTTTACCTCAGTTAAGAGGACCTGGTGATCCATGTACAAATATGGATTTTGAAGAAGGAACTCTCAATGGTTGGGAGATGTTTTTAGGAAACGTTAATAACAATCCCTACGAAATGGTTGGAGCGGCTCAATTAGCGACTCCTGGTGCTCATCATACAATAATGGCTGCAGGACCAAATGATCCGATTGTCCCTATACCAGTAGTAAATCCAAATGGTGGAGGAAATTTCTCATTACGATTGGGAGATGGAACTGGTACTGGAGGAAGAGCTGCTTCTGTAAGACAAACTTTTTTAGTAGATGCTAACAACGCAGCATTTGTTTATAGTTATGCTGTTGTTCTTGAAAATCCAGGCCATACTGCTGGTGAACAGCCGTTTTTTAAAATAAATATGTACGATCAAAATGGCGGTCCAATTAATTGTGGTGAGTATGCAGTTATTCCCAGTTCAGGAGCTAATTCAGATTGGATTACTCAAGGAGGTGTTGAATATTTACCTTGGAGAACCACATTTGCACCCTTAGATGCGTATATTGGTCAAAATGTTACAATAGAATTTATAGTAGGTGATTGTTCTCAACAGGGACATTATGGTTATGCTTATGTTGATGCAGAATGTACTCCTTTACAGTTAATTCCTCCTGGTTATATGATTTGTAGTAATGACCCAGTAACTTTAGAGGCGCCTGCAGGAGCTGTCTCCTATAATTGGAATACAGGAGCTACAACACAAACCATTTCAACTAACGTCCCAGGCACCTATACTGTTACTGTTGTTCCGGTTACAGGTGCAACATGTTCAATAGACATTGAGGCTATAGTTTCTGGTTCGGTGGATATACCCATTGCCGATTTTACTGCATCTCCTACATCTGTTTGCGTGGGAGAAGATGTTGCTTTTACTGATAATTCAACTACAAATACTGGAGTGCCTGTAACTTATTGGGAGTGGGATTTAGACGATGGTAATCAAGAGTTTATTCAAAACCCAATTCATTCATATGCAAATCCAGGAAATTATGAAATTTCATTAGTAGCAGGTGTAAATGGTTGTTTTGACACGATAAATTATCCCATTGAGGTTTATGCAATTCCAACTGCAGATTTTAATTTAACGACAGTTTGCCAAGGTCAAAACACTCAATTTAATGATATTTCTAATGGGAATGGAAGCCCAATTACCTCTTGGCAATGGGATTTTACTGATAATGGTACAATTGATAATAATTTTCAAAATCCTTCTCATATTTACCCTAGTGCCACTAATACAAATGCTACTTTGATTGTTTCTAATGCTAATGGTTGTGCAGATACAGTGACATACCCTGTTGTTGTTAATCCATTTCCAGTTGCTGATTTTCCAGTTGCCGATGCTTGTCAAGGTGCGGTAACTCAATTCAATAACCAATCGACAATTTCTTCAGGCAATATTGCTAGTTACCAATGGGATTTTGGTGATTTAGTAGGTAATTCTGCATTAGAAAATGCGTCCTATACCTATAGTACTTCAGGAAATTATGATGTTGTACTAACAGTAACTTCTGATAATGGATGTATTCATTCAGTAACAAATGAGGTAAGTATTTTTGATAATCCAATTGCAGATTTTGATTATTCAGAAGCTTGTGATGGTTTTCCTTTAAACTTTGTAAGTACTTCCAATGGTAATGGAGGAGTTATTAATACATTTGAATGGGATTTTAATGATGATGGAGTAGTAGATTATTCAGGTAATAGTACTGATTATACTTTCCCTGCACAAGGCATTTATGATGTTACTTTGTTTGTAAGTACGACTAACGGATGTCAAGATGAAATAACACAAACTGTTACGCTTCATCCTTCTCCGACTGTAGCATTTACTAGTCAAGATGTATGTGAGGGAAATGATGTTAATTTTATAAATAACTCATTCATTGGAACAGGTACAATCACTGATTATGAATGGGATTTTGGAAATGGTTTTACTTCAACTTTAGAAAATCCTGTTCAAACTTTTAATAATGAAGGTATATATCAAGTAACACTCACAGTGACAACGGATCAAGGGTGTGTTCAATCGCTTCAACAACCTGTTGAGATTTATCCTACACCTTTAGCACAGTTCATAACATCAGACGTTTGTGAAGGAACTCAAGCATCATTTACGAATTTTAGTTCTGTTTCAAATGCCAATACGTTAAATAATATTATTTCTTGGAATTGGGATTTTGGAACTAATCCTTCTGCTACTTCAACTGGACAATTTGCCAATTTCAATTATATTGATGCTGGAACATACACAGTAACTTTAGAGGTTACAACGAATAATGGATGTACAAAAACAACACAAAATGATATTACTATTTATCCGAATCCAGTGATAGACTTCTCGTCTCCGAATCCTGATGGATGTGCCATATGGTGTCCAACTTTTGAAAATAATTCAACAATTGCTTCTGGTAGTATTAATGCATATTTATGGAATTTGGGAGACGGAACTGCATCTACAGATGCTGAACCAATTCATTGCTATGAAAACAATACATTACAAAATGTAACATATACTGTTTCTGTGACTATGACAAGCGACTTTGGATGTACTACCACAGTTACAGAATTTGATATGATTACTGTATATCCTACTCCAGTGGCAGACTTCACTCCTAATCCTGAAGTGTCAAACATCTATGATACAGAGATTGACTTTATAAATCAATCTTTAATTAGTTCTAGTTACGATTGGAATTTTGCCGGTTTAGGCAATTCTAATGAGGTGAACCCATCGTTTACATTTTCTGATTTAGACAGTGGAACATATTTAGTTTGCTTGGATGTGGAAAGTATTTATGGTTGTGTCAATGAAATATGTAAAGAAGTAATTATAGAAGGTGTAGCAAACTTATATATTCCTAATTCATTTACCCCAGATAATGATGGAACTAATGATTTTTTTGGACCTGTTTTGTATGGTTTTACCGAAGAAGATTACCAATTTATGATTTTCGACAGATGGGGATTGTTGATATATGAAACAGCTGAGTTTGGAGGTACTTGGAATGGAATATACAAAGGGGATTATTGTCCGCAAGATGTATATGTTTGGAAAATTAAAGCAAAAGACAAATATACTGGACAAATGCTTGAACAAATGGGTCATGTTACCTTAATTAGATAGTTATTGTTTTTTAGTATTGTTTGGAAAAAAATATCTCAAATCTAGTGTTAAGTATATTCCTGTAAGTTGTGTTTCATATCTTTTTCTTGCTGTGTTTCCATAATAGTAATCCATTTTGGTGTTGGTAATGGGTTGAAATGGATTTACTAAAGATGCTCCAAGATAAAACCTTCCACTTTTTTCAGTTCGGTATTCAAAGCCAACATTTGCCAACAAAGAAAAATGCATCCAATATCTTCTTAATGATAAGTGTTGAATCAAAGAGTTGTCGCCAATACTTTGTACATGCGAAGCATACATATCTATTCCAATTCCACCCGATGTATTCATATACCACTTTTCAGAAAGTCGAATATATACTAAGGCTTGTAAAGGTATTTGGTAGGCAATCATCCCAAAGTCTGAATAATCTGTGGTATCTCTTTTAGATTCGTATGTTTTAATGGCGTAATTTCTTCTTGTGTATGATATTCCAGTCTCGAAAGATAATAAATTAGTAAAGTCTTTTCTCAAAACCATACCAATGTTGTACCCCAATTTTGATCCAATGGTTAAATCCGTAAGTGTATCTGACAAATCAATAGGACCAGCGTTGAAATAATTGATGGGAATAATTGGTTTTACTTGCATTCCCACAAAAACATCTTTCGAAGAATTTCGTTTCTTTTTTTGCCCCCAACTCATTAAAGCGATGCAACAAAACATTAGAAGCACTATGTATTTTCCAAATTTCAATCTTTTTTTGTTAATTTAAAACGAAGATACAACGAAATCTCGATAGTTAATATTGTAAATGTAGAAAAGGTTTTTTTGAGTGTATTATTAGCCAATAATAGATGATATGTATTAATTTTTTTAACATTACATTTGTTTTTAATTAATAGAAATGGTGAAAGTAAAATCTGTTTCAAATTATTTTTGGAAACTATATGAAGTTTTAAAGGATATTAAAGATAAAACCCTAAGTAAACTTATATTTCGTTTCATACTTTTTTCATTGCTTATTTCCGCTTACAATCTTATTGTTGTTTATTTTGTTACTTATTCTGATTATAAATACGAACTAATTTATAATTGGAGAATAAGCCCAAGACCTCTCTTTAGTTTTTTAATATTCTCTAGTATATGTTATTTTCCTTTTTTCATTTTGAAAAGAAAATATAAAAGATTATTAATGCTTTTTTACTTGCCTTTACCTCTATTAAATATTTTTTTAATTTGGTTAGCTATTCATTACAATACAGGGTTAAATATTGATTGCTTTTTGATTCTTGAAAATTCTAATTGGAATGAAACTAGCGAGTTTATTTTAATCAATTGGCAAATATTTGTTTGGCTTTTTATAAGTTACTGGCTCTATTATTTATGGTTAAAATCTGAAATAAAATCGAATATTCAAGAACATCAGTAGTTTATTCTAACTTAATTATTGCTGTTTTTTTATTGCCTTCATTTTTTATAAATTATTCTAAAGAGAAAAACTTAAAGTTTGAGGTATATAACAGGTATTTTCCGATTTCTTTGATTGGCTCTTATAAAGACTTTAAAAAGTTTCATGATATCAGAAATTCTTTCATTAAGTCAAAAGAACAATTTTCATTTGGAGCATCACATTCTGGAAAAGATGAAACTGAAATATATGTTTTATTTATTGGTGAATCTGCTCGAGCAGATCATTTTGGACTCAACAATTATACACCCAACACAACACCTTTGTTGAAAAAACAAAAAGACCTTATTAATTTTGACAATACAGCTGCACAAGCGAGTCATACTATGCGAGCATTACCCATGATGCTTACAAGAGCAACCCCTAATAATTACAATCTCTCTTTCAAAGAAAAAAGTCTCATTTCAGCTTACAATGAAGCAGGGTTTGAGACCTCTTGGATAAGTTCTATCCCCGGATTTGTGTTTTTTGATCAAGAAGTGTATAATGATGCGCATTGTTTTGAAGCCAGTAAACAAAGTTTTTGTGAGAATCAAATTGTGATGATTTTCTAATTGTAAATGAATTCAAAAAGCAATTAAAAGAAATAAAAACAGGAGGTAAATACTTTTTTGTTCTTCATGGTTATGGCTCTCATATCCCCTATGACATTAGATTTCCAAAAGCATTCGATAAATTTAATGCTTCAGAAAATCAAATTATAAATGATTATGATAACTCCATTTTATACACGGATTTTATAATAAATGAAGTAATAAACGCCCTCAACAAAACAAATGCGCTATCTCTATTGCTATATACATCAGACCATTGAGAAAACTTAGCTGATGATTCTAGAGGGCTAATGTATCATTCATATTCGCCTACATCATATGCTTCTCATGTTCCTTTTTTTATTTGGCATAATGAAAAATACAAAACAGACTATCCTTTATATATTCAAACCCTTAAAAAAAAATAGCTCCAAGAAGATAAGCAATGATAATGTTTTTCAAACCTTACTTCAATTGTCACATATTTCGTATCCTAATTTTGAATACTACAAGTCAATATGTGACTCAACATTTATCGAGTCAGAACAACTCATTTATTTTAATGACTCAAAGAGTGTAAAATTATCTGAATTGAAATTTATTGATGCTGATTTCAAAAAGTAAACTTTACAACCTCACCAACTTCAATGTAACTTTATGATTTTCTCCAATTAAAGTGCAAAAGAAAATGCCGCTTTTTTGAGAAGTTAAATCAATCTCTGTTTGATTAGTTTCACCCTTTAAAGAGGTAACAACCTTACCTGTAATATCATAAACAGTCACATCAAAAAAGTTAGAATGACTTGACTTAATTTTAAAAATTCCCTCAGATGGATTTTCTCCAATGAGTTTATAATAAGAATCTTCTTTATCTTTTTGAACTGATGAAAGTAAATTTTGTTTTTCATATTTATTAAAAAACTTCCAAATTTCAACACTGGCATCAAAATCTTGGTTAGTAACTCCAATTGTAAAAGGTGCACCAGGCCATGTATGCGCTCCAGGAGTTATTTTATAATGCACTACCTCAGCACCATTGTCTCCATTTAGATAGTCATATCTTTCTGCAGTACAACCATCAGTAGTACTGGTATTAGGAACAGGTGATATTACAGGAGTTGTATTACAATTATTATGACCAATCCAATAATTTAAAACATCATCCACACTCAAAAAATTCGCATCACCATTATAATCTACTGTAGCATCTGCTGTACCATGAATTTGCATGATGGGCATAGGAGTATTAACTGTATTTGCAGGAATTTGAAGAATAGACATGGTTCCAGTTACAGAAGCAACTGCAGTAATTTTATCACTCAACTGACCCGCTAATGTAAAACTCATAAAACCTCCATTACTCATTCCAGTAGAATAGATTCTATTTTGATTGATACTGTAATTAGCAGATACAGTATCAATCAGCGCACTCAAAAAACCTATATCATCCACTCCTGTTGCCCAATTGGCATTCCAGTGAGCTGTTGAAAACTGATCTAAAGAACCTTGTGGGGCTAAAATTAAAAAATTGGCAGTATCTGCAATGGGTTTAAAATCTCCATAAGCCATTTGCTGGGTGTTGTTACTTCCATATCCATGAAGATTAAGTACCAAAGGTACAGCGTTGTTGCTGTTGTAAATAGCAGGTACATACAATTGATACGTTCTTGTTTGACCTCCATAACTAAAAGACCCAGAAACAGTTGATTGTGCATGCAACAGTCCTCCAAAAACAATTGCGAATATTAAAAGTAATAGTTGATTCATTTATACAAATTTTAATTTTAGTAAAAATACATAATACTTAGTTAATGTACAATTAATGAATAAAAAAAGCCACACTAAACAAGTATGGCTTTTCAAATATTTTATATTTCAAATCTTATTTTTCAAATTTTGTATATCCTGAAGGTATCGCAAATTTTGTAGCGTCTACTTTTCCTTTTGTTACTTTGTTAGTAATCAATTCAGAAACGACATCTCCAGTAGAAAGAGTGTATTCTATACTGTGCAATGGAAAACTTTTCTCCATTCCTGGAATTTGTAAGAAAAACATAGATTGGTTTTCTTTTCTGTTTAAAGTCTTTAGCATTGGTGCGAAAAAGTTATAATCTCCCGAAGCAACCCAATATACAATTTTTCTATCTTTTTCTTTGCTTGTAACAATGATTTCTTCACACTTAACACCATTGATTGTTTTAGTTTTTCCAGTTTTATCAATGTTTACATCCAAAACTGCTGCAGGTCTTTTATTCTGTACTTCCATGTACATTTTTCTGTCTGGGCTTAAGGCATATATAGTTCCTTTTCCTAAATCCATGATTTGAATTCCGTCAATATTTCCTTCATTTACCTCTTCAACACGAATATTGTCTCCAGAAACATGATATTGGTAATTCACTTCCATTTTACCAACCTTTTTAGTAAATTCTATAGTACCACCAAATTGAGCAATTGAAGAAGATACAAATAAAACTGCTGCCGCAGTAGAAAAAATGATTTTTTTGATGTTAAGTTTCATAATCTTTTTTTGTTTTAAAATTGAATTTAAATCAGCATTTTGCAATACAAAATTTAATAATTCGACTAAATTAATAATATTTATTATATATTTAAAAAATGTTTTATCAACTTTTACAATTTCTATTCCAAAAGTGAAAAAATGACTACAAACAAAAAACAAACAGGAAATTTTGGTGAAAAGAAAGCAGTAGCTTATTTAATTGAAAACGATTATAAAATTTTAGCTACGAATTGGAGGTTTTTAAAAGCGGAAATTGATATCATCGCACAATATAAGGAATATCTTGTTTTTGTAGAAGTGAAAACCAGAGCCAACAATGACTTTGGAAATCCTGAAGAGTTTGTAACTCCTCGACAACAAAAACTCATCATCAATGCGGCACATGAATTTATCATCAAAAACGATAGAAACGAAGAAGCTCGATTTGATGTTATTGCTGTGATTGTTCAAAACAATCAGTTAGTAAACATTGAGCACATTGAAGATGCTTTCTATCCCACTTTATGAATAAACGAATAAATGCGTAATTAATTTTACAATAACTTGTCGCTATTTCTCAAAAAGTTTGTTTTTTTGCATTGAAATAATTAGAATCGATGACACGAATAAAAATTAAAGATGCTTTACAGATGACTCCAGGCGGAGCAATCACAGTAAAAGGATGGGTAAGAGCTTACAGAAGCAATAGATTTGTAGCGCTAAATGATGGGTCTTGTTTGGCAAATTTGCAAGTTGTTGTTGATTTCGAAAATTTTGATAAATCTATTATAGATCAAATTACAGTAGGGTCAGCAATTTCTGTAACTGGAGATTTAGTCGCTTCGCAAGGTGCTGGTCAATCTGTTGAGGTGGCAGCAACATCTGTCGAGATTCTTGGTACAGCCAATCCAGATGAAGTTGCCAAAACAATATTGCAACCCAAAAGACATAGTTTGGAATTTCTTAGAGAACAAGCACATTTGCGTTTTAGAACCCAAACTTTTAGTGCCGTTTTTAGAATCAGACACGCGATGGCTTTTGCCATTCATAAATATTTCAACGACAACGGTTTTTTCTATCTTCACACACCTATTATCACAGGAAGTGATGCAGAAGGAGCGGGAGAAATGTTCAAAGTAACAACACTTCCTTTGGACAATGTACCAAAAGATGAGTCGGGAAACATTGATTACAAAGAAGATTTCTTCGGAAAAGAAACCAACCTAACGGTTTCGGGTCAGTTAGAAGCAGAGTTAGGTGCTTTGGCATTGGGACAAGTTTATACTTTTGGACCAACATTTAGAGCAGAAAATTCAAACACTTCACGTCACTTAGCAGAATTTTGGATGATAGAACCAGAAGTCGCTTTTGCCGATTTAACAGACGACATGCAATTGGGAGAAGATTTTATGCAATATGTTATCAAATATGCTTTGGACAACTGTAAAGAAGATTTGGAATTTTTACATAATAGAGAAGTGGAACTAGACTCCAAAAAACCTACTGCAGAAAGAAATGAAATGCCACTTATGGATCGTTTGAACTTTGTAGTGGACAATGATTTTGAAAGAATTACTTATACAGAAGCTATTCAAATATTACTAAACTCAAAACCTTTCAAGAAAAAACAATTTAAATTCCCAGTAGAGTGGGGTGTTGATTTGGCATCTGAGCACGAAAGATTTTTGGTTGAAAAACATTTTAAAAAACCAGTAATTATTTACAATTATCCAAAAGAAATCAAAGCTTTCTACATGCGCAATAATGATGACGGAAAAACAGTAGCAGCAATGGATGTTTTGTTTCCCGGTATTGGAGAAATTATAGGAGGTTCTCAAAGAGAAGAACGTTACGATGAATTACTGAAGAAATGTAAAGATTTTGACATTCCCGAAGAACATGTTTGGTGGTATTTGGAAACCCGTAAATTTGGAACTGTACCTCATGCAGGTTTTGGTCTAGGTTTTGAAAGATTGATCATGTTTGTTACCGGTATGACCAACATTAGAGATGTAATTCCTTTTCCTAGAACTCCTAAAAATGCAGAGTTTTAATTGTTTATACTTCATTTAAGTCTATTTAATTAACCGCACCTCAAACAACAAATAGTTTATAATTATTTAAGTGGATATCAACTTGGTGCGATGTAATGTTATACTTTCGTGTTACATCAATTATATTTGACATGAAGGTTCATTTTATTGCTATTGGAGGAAGTGCGATGCACAACCTAGCTATTGCACTACACTTAAAAGGAGAAAAAGTAACTGGTTCTGACGATGAAATTTTTCAACCCTCAAAAGGTAGACTAGAAAAATATGGTTTACTCCCAAAAACTATAGGCTGGGACGAAACGAGAATTACAAAAGATTTGGATGCAATTATTTTGGGAATGCACGCTAGGGCAGATAATCCAGAGTTGCTAAAAGCGCAAGCATTAGGGCTTCAAATTTTTTCTTATCCTGAGTATATTTATGAACAAACCAAAGACAAAATTAGAGTTGTTATTGGTGGAAGTCATGGAAAAACTTCTATCACTTCAATGATATTACATGTACTCAATCTTAATAAAATAGAACATGATTACATGGTTGGCGCACAATTGGAAGGGTTTGAGTGCATGGTAAAACTATCTAAGACATCCAAGATTGCAGTTTTAGAGGGAGACGAATATTTATCTTCGCCCATCGATAGAAGACCAAAATTTCACCTATATAGACCCAATATTGCATTGATTAGTGGGATTGCTTGGGATCATATCAATGTCTTTCCAACTTTCGATAATTATGTAGAACAATTTCAAATTTTTGTAGATAAAATTGAACCTGAAGGAACAATTATCTATTGTGAAAATGATGAAAATGTAGCAATAGTTTCTAAAAAAGCTAGGAAAGATATTCAACAAATTCCATACGATACTCATCCTCACAAAATCATTGATGGTGTTACTTTTCTTATAGATGGAGACAAAGAATATGCGTTAGAAATTTTTGGCAAACACAATTTACAAAATCTTTCGGGAGCATTACATATTTGTATGAAATTAGGCTTGTCTAAAGAAGATTTCTATGAAGCCATAATGAGTTTTAAAGGTGCTTCCAAAAGATTAGAACTTGTGAAAAGAACTGATACCAGTGTAATGTACAAAGATTTTGCGCACTCGCCTTCTAAACTCAAAGCCACTACACAAGCTCTAAAAGAACAGTTTCCTCAAAGAAGATTAATTGCCTGTATGGAACTACACACTTTCAGTAGTTTGAATAAAGCATTTTTAGAACAATATGAAAATGCTATGGAAAATGCAGATGTTGCTTATATTTATTACAGTCCAGAAACGATTGCCCACAAAAAACTGAATCCTATCGCTCCAGATGAAATTAAAAAGGCATTTGCATCAGATAATGTTGAGGTTTTTCAAGAATCAGAATTATTGATTGAAGCCTTAAAAAAAGAAAATTGGAATCAAACGAATTTGTTGATGATGAGTAGCGGAAATTTTAATGGCATTGATTTTAGTGAACTGGCTGAAGAACTTTTATAGTTTTTTTTTAATTAAAATATTTAATCAAAAAGAAAATAGTTTGTAAAAAGACCTCTCACTTTGAGAGGTCTCAAAATAACTGTTGTATTAATCTAGTGTAGTGACAGTAAGCACTGCATTGTTCATCGCTGGAATGATTTGTTTCATTTTCAAAACTTCTTTTGTCTCATTGTTAATGAAAATTTCTGTTTTGTCTGCATCGTTGTAGAAGTCCAAAATTTCAATTTTATCGTAAACTGCACCTTCAATAGTTTCTTGAGCCCCTTTTTTTACTTCAACAGTTTTTGCTTTCATTGTATTAAAATCAATAGATGTTGCTACAATTCCGCCTTCTGGGATTGTCATTTTTGCCAAAATGTTTTCAAAACCAGGAGCCATATCAAGCAATATCCCTTTTATAGATACATCATTTGTTTTTCCACCCATATCTATGGTTACTTTTTCGGAACTGTATACCACTTTTACTTCTTGTCCTGCCTGTACCATTGTTCTGCTTGTAGGTTCAAAAGAAGCGTTGTAAACTACTTTGTCTTTGATATCTCCCATTGCTCCAGATGTTTCATCATTCACAATCCATTCATTCCCTTTTTGTGAAATGGTTCTTGTAGTGGACATATCAATACTTTGATCTGCAACTGCTATGTTCATCGACATTTTTACTTCTCCAACACTCAAAGGATTTTCTACTACTGGAAGAGCTTCTGAATACTTTGGTTCACCTTTTTCTGAATACACTACAGATGCAATATCCACTCTCATTTCTTCTAATCTTTTAGCAACATCCTCTGGCATGTCTTCTTGGTACCTTCCTCCTAAAATTGGGGCTAAGAATCTTTCAATTTCTGCAAACATTGCCATATTGTTCACTGGTTTCCTAAATCCATGTCCTTCATCATCAGCTAGGATATATGAAACTTCATGACCGTTATTTCTCAAAGC
>CAWUIK010000054.1:0-20722 GCA_963922585.1 uncultured Flavobacteriales bacterium
AAACCTAATAAAAAATAATTTCTCCTTTTTATATGTGTATTGCTATTATAAGATTTGTTACTACACCAATATGTAACCCAACTCGTTATAAACATCAACAAAGCAAAACCCAATCCAAAAAAAGCGTAAAACAAATATGAGCCTAGTAATAATAAGACCTTCCTTTTATCTGAAAAATTATAGTATAAAAAGACAATCAATGTTAGAAATAAAAGATATGGAAAAGAAGCAAAATTCATTTCGTTAATCTTTTTTAAGTTTAATTTTTAAAGGGAGTTTATTAACTACGGGTCTTGAAATGTAAAAAACCCAAACATAATAATATGCAAATAAATAATTCATTGTTTCAAAAAATGATAGTTTAGTTTTATTTTTTGATATAGGTTCATAACCATATTTTAAGGCATTTTTGTTACAAAGTTTATCCAATAAAATCAGTTGTTTTTGATCCATTTCATTTTTAAATGCACTTACTCTTTTCGTGTTTATTTCTTCTTCTAAATTAGAGTGCATCGTTGTAATTTTTTTGAAATCTTTACCAGATACATTTTCTTTAAGATGGGTTTTGATTTTAATAGATAAATCTTGATACTCTAGTAATTTGTTCTGGTAATTAACACCTAAGAAACTACATAAGAGTTTAAGTTCTTTTTCAGGTTCTGAAACAAGATTTTCATACTTCAAATAATGTATGTCATTCTTAATTTCGCTACAGTCATTTTCTATAACTTTGTAAAAGTAATTCCAAGATGCAGCAAGTTTATATATTGAACTTTTAGTATCTGAATATTTTTTTCTTGAAAGTATGTTATCTCTGTAATCTCTCACCAAAATTATAAATTTTGATTTAGGATAGATTCTTTTCAAATTTTTTATGTAAATTGTATATATTGGATTTTTATCTATGATTAATTTGACATTTGTTTTTTCTTCCGCAAATGGATAATGCAAATAAACTAATTTGCAAATGTTTGCATACGTTTTTTGAGAATCCTCTAATTCCAATATAGAGTTTATGAGCCCTTCTTTAGGCTTCCAAAAACTTATTGTTTTACTATATTTGAAGTTTAAAAATGATACAAATTCTTCAACTACTTTTTTGTCTTTAAACTCTTTTCTTTTGAAGTGATTGTGAAAATTGATTATAAATTCGTTTTCAGGAGTAGCTATAATTTCATCATGAGAATTCAATATATTAGTTAGTAAAGTGGTTCCTGACCGACCCATTCCAATGATAAAAACCATTTCAGGTAGAGAATCAAATTCTTTTTTATTTAATGAATCCATTTTTCTTATATCGTTGGGTCAGCTTTTTTATTTTAAAAGCAGGGGGTAAATAATATATTAAATAATCCTTATAAACTTCAAAAATCGCTTTTGAAATTGGAAATATATATCTACAATGATAGTAAAACTTTTGGAATGTATTAAATTTATTTTTTGGTATATATCCTAGTTTTTCTCCAATTGAAGCACAAAAAACATCACAAATTTTAACTTCTTTTTCTGACAATTCTTCTTTCCATGAATTCATTCTTGAAGTATTAACTTTTTTATTTAAATCCGAATACTTCTTGATATATCTATCTTTATACTTTTCGGGAATATTGGTAGTATCTAGTTGAGTTTTAAACTCTGTTTTTGACAAAATATTATTTGTATCTAATTTTAAGAAAGAATATATTTTATTCAAAGACAAATCATTTTCAGCAATTAAATCTTCATATTTTAAAATCATCGATTTGTTCTTATTTAAAGCATGAAAATTAAGCAGTTTTTTATTAAATATTCTCCATCTGTAAGCATTGTAAACTACGTTAGGAGACTTTAAATATACACTTTGCTTTCTTGACAATACATTAGCTCTATAATCTCTAAACATCATAATAAAAAACGAGTTAGGAGAAAAAGCTTCCAGTTTATCTAAATATAATGAATATGAAGGGTTCTTATCTAAAATATATTCTATTTTCTTAAACTTAAAATTGTTCGATTTAAAGTTTTTGTAAATTATTTTTACGGTATCCTGATATGAAACAAACTTATTATGAGTTGCATAAAATTCAAAATCCTTAATTAGGTTATTTTTATCAAAATGCCACCCTACCCATGGATGAGATAAACCGTAAGTTTCAATTTGTTTTAATATCAATTGTAAATCAGAAATACTAATGTTTTTGTTTTTGAATTTATTTAGAAAGAAAACCAAAAAAACAGCCTCAGGAGTGCTATGAATATTTTGGTGATTATTCAATAGATTACTCAATAAGGTTGTTCCTGACCTACCAATCCCAACTATATATGATATTTCACTCAATTTAACTAAGTTGTTTTTTTTGCGAGCGCTTTTATTTTGTTTCTATAAAATGCCTTGTTTTGTAAGTATTTTATTTTGGGAGATTTAATTATGTAAAACAATTTAATCCTAATCCATGCTACAATTCCATTAATTTTATACATGATTGATTTAAATCTTGATATTCTCGGTTGTGTCAATTCATAATCAAATTTTAACCCTATTTGGCCACAGATCATTTCAATTTTTTCAAGATCTTTTTTGGATAGGTTTTGTTTCCATCTTTCTATTCTGTCACTTTTCACGGGCGAACTAAGTTCATCAAGTTTCACATCCATCCTTTTGAAAGGTTTTATATTTTCATCAGTTAAAGCTAACCCTTTTTTCATGTTTTCGTGAAAATTTAGCACTCTTTTTTCTTCATTTAACCCTATGAATTTTTGAACTTTTTTTACAACAAACTCTTTATTTAAAACGAAATCTTCATATTTTATAATCATTATTTTTTCTCGAGCATGTATGCTAATTTTATTTATTTCATTTGCATATAACTTCCAAGTATATGCATAGTAATATATACTTCTTTTGGAAGAAAAAGGCGGCCTGTTTTGTATAATTGAGTTTACATAAGCTCTATAATCTCTAATTAATACTAGAAATTTTGCATCTGGAAAAATTTTAATAAGTATATCATAATAAAATGTGTAAAAAGGGTTCTTATCTACAATAAAATTTATTTGACTATCTATTGTTTTGTTTTTGTAAATCAAGAAATAACCTAACTTTACTAATTGAGCAAAATTAATTTTCTGACCAACTTTTATAAAGTCAAGCATATCATCAGAATAAGTATTAAATATTTCAATTTTTTTTACATCTAAGTAAATTTTTAAATACTCTAAGAAATCTGTTTTGAATTCGTTAGTAAATGTTTTTATATTTTTATACTTACTGTATAAAAATATAAGATGTTTTATCTCTGGTGCAGCTATGGTGTCTTCATGTTCATTTAAAATCGTAGTCAATAATGTTGTTCCACTTCTTCCTGGACCAATGATAAAATTCATTTTTATATTGTCTAACTCCTCCGTTGAAATCATTGCAAATAAATAATACTAATCAAAAAAAAAAGACCGCCATTAGGAGGTCTTTATTAGAATTAAAAATTCTACTCTTATTACTTTTTAGATTTTTGATCTCTAATATAACTCATCAACTCTATAGTTGGCATTGATTTTCCATCTACTTTCACAGTTTTAATACCCGCTGACAAAAGTGCTGATTGCATTATTTCTTTATTATTTGTTTTTGGCAAGTCTACTTTTACATCGTTGCCATTGATAGTAACATTGTTAATTCCTTTGTAAGCTTTTAATTTTGAGCCAATCTCCTTTTGGTTGCCATTTACTTCTTCTAAGGTAAATGTAAAACTTACGTTTTCTTTGTCTATGACTGTCTTAGTCGTTTTGGAATCAAAATTTGCTATTTGTGCTTGTGCTAGTCCAATAGAAAAGACTAGCGTAATTACTGTTAATATTTTTTTCATAATGTTTTAATTTAATTGAGACTGTAGTTAATAATTATGAATCAAAGATATAAAAAAAATTCAAAGTTCATTTTTTTATTTATTACAAAATCTTAAACTTACAGTTTTACGCTACCAAAAAAACACTTCATCCTCTTTAATCTTAAATTCACAATAAAAATTTGTAAGACAACTATTACTTTAGTAATTTCGTCCTCTTAAAATATGCCCCTTATCGAAAAAATACTGCAAAGGGATAGGTGCAGATTTTATTTAAAAAGATATTTATGAGAAATCTAATAATTTTATTTTTAATGTTGTCTTGCTCCCTTGCATTAAATGCAACAAGACATTACGTAAAAAACACTAATGACTCTGGCGCTGAAAGTTTGAGGGATATAATTGCTAACGCAAGTTCAGGAGATACCGTTTTTATTGATGTTTCAGGGGTGTTATTTATTCAGTCACAAATACAACTTAATACTGACATCGTAATTATAGGTCCAGGACCTGCGCACTTTTCGATTGATGGAACAAATTTAGTTACTCCTCTTACTACTGGATTTGTGGTTTATGGTAACCAATCTGTCTTTATGGAGGGAATTAAGTTTACTAATTTCACTCGTGACCCAGTTGCAACTGGAAATGCTTTTACAGGCACATTTGAAGTTTCTAAATGCCTTTTTGAGTTCAATGAGACCACAATAAATATAAATGGAGGTAATATGGAGTTCGAAAGTTGTTCATTTATTAACAACTATTCTGCACATCAAATTTTTTCAGAAGCAAATTCAAAATTCACTAACTGTACTTTTTATTATAATGATGGTGGTACGATTATATCCAATAATGGAACATGTGAAATTACCCACTGTACATTCTTTGAAAATGGTATTTCATTACCTCAAGGAAAAGCACTTCTAGTTCAAGATGGAGCGGTAACTTTGAGAAATAACATTTTTTTTAACGACTCTCAAGGGGATAATTTGATCGACATTATAGGTGCTGGAACAATAAGTTCCCTTGGAGGAAACATAACTAATGATATGAATGGTAATGGAGATCTTCCTCAAGGCTCTGACATTGCAAGCATATCTATTAATGTTGGTTTTTCTTTCTCAGATATGGTTACAGACGGATGGGGATTAAAATACTTTCCTATTCAAGACCCGCTAGCCGATGCAGTTGACATTGATAATAATCCAACAGGTTTGACAACATTCGACCAAAGAAGAGTATGGCGTGTTATGGATGCTGGAAGTGGGAATGAGTTTGTAGACGCAGGTGCAGTAGAGTATACCCCTTTGGTGGTTACTCAAGCAGGAGGTTCATCTCCTGGTACTTTAGAAGATAATTTTCTAAATGTATATAGTAGTTTGGTTGGTAAAAAAGCCTTTGTTTTCGAAATTAGTGGTATTGGCCCACATTATTGTCCTTCAGGTTTTGTTCCATTCGATTTGACCAGTCAAGAAACAATAATCAATGGTTTTTCACAAAATGGAAGTCGAGTACCTGGACCTGGAACTAGTGCTTCAAATGTTACACCTGGTATAACTTCCATCGTGGTGAATAATGCTCAAGGAATACCAATGACTGGATTCACAGTTTCTGCCAATAATTGTGTGATCGCAGGAGTTTCTGTTGTGGATTTTTCATTTGGAGGTAAAGGAATTGAAAACAATGCATACTTTACAGAAATTAGTGGGTGTCATATTGGTGTTACTGAAAATGGAACATCTATTACAGCCAATGAAATCGGAATTGAAATCGGAGAGTTTGGTTCTACAAAGATTGGTTCAGGTAATTATTGTGGTCATTTATATCATTCCAATAGAAATATTATATCTGGAAATACAAATACTCAAATTGCAGTAAATGGAGGTGAAGAACAAGATATCAAACATAATTTTATAGGTTTAGCATCCGATGGTATTTCTGCACCTATTGGCTCTTCTGCTTTTGGGGATACTGGGATTTCTTTTAGACCCCATATTAGCATAAACAACCCTAATTTTGTAGGGGGTTATGATGCTACAGATTACAATGTTATTGGTGGGAATGATTATGGCATTGTAATTTCCACTGAAGGTAATTTTGTTTTAAATAATGTAATTGGGGGAACTTTAACTGGAGATGCAATTTCTAATGCTACTGAAAATTATGAGGGTATACGATTGGAAGGGTCTGGAGCAACTAATAATTTAATTGGAGATGCTGGAGCGGGAAACGTTATAATTGGAAATTATGTTGGTGTTTTATTTTCAAATGGTGCTAATAATAATGAAGTATACGGAAATAATATAGGAGTAAGTATATATGGAGACATTGCATTGGGAAATTTTTATGAAGGTGTTTCAATTCAAGATGCAGGAACAAGCGGGAATAAAATTGGAGGCCCTGGCAAGGGGAATGTTATTTCTAACAATGATAAAGGTATTTGGATTGCAAATGGTGCAACATCAAATGTTGTATTAGATAACTTAGTTGGTTTGTCTGGTGACGGGTTAGAGAATAATATGGGTAATTTAACTCTAGGAATTGAAGTAGAAGGATTTGGAACAGATAATAATATTATTGGAAGTCCTGGTGCTGGGAATTTTATCTCCTTTAATGGAGGGTATGGTATTCGTTTAAGAACAAATCAATTCCATACAATAATTCAAGGCAATATTATTGGATTAAAAACAGATACTTTAACTGCTGCCGGGAATAGTTCTAATGGTGTTTATATTGATGGTGATGCAAGTCACAATTTAATTGGTGGATGCTCATTAGGTGAAGGTAACTTTATAGGAAATAATGGTGGAAATGGTATCCAGTTTGATCGTTCTGGTGCAGATTATGACACTATTTATGGAAATAAGATAGGATTGGATGTTGATTTTGGTAATGCCGGAAATATTGGTGAAGGTATCCTTATTACTGGTGGAGCAGGTTTTCTTACTATTGGAAATTCATCCACTGGCTGTGGTAATGAAATCGCATACAATAACAGTGGAGTTACTATGGATAATCAGACAACAAGTGTTTTAATCTCAAGTAATTCCATTCATGACAACATAGGATTAGGAATAGATATAGATGCTGATGGAACGCCAGATTACACTGTGGCAGATGGCTTAACTGGAAACGAAGCAACTCCAATAGGTACTGTAAGTAATTGTATTCATTGTAGTGGAAATACAAATTTCACTATAACTCCTGAGACATCAGGAGTCCTAACATATGAGGTGTTTAAGGCTGATGGTGCCGGTCAAGAAGGAGACTCATTAGTTTATACTTGGACAGGAACAGTTAATTTTGGTGCTGATGAAGTGATTTCGATGCCTTTTCTTCTATCAACAGGTATGCAGTTGGTTATGACCGCAACCATTGGAAGCTCTACTTCAGAGTTTGGGTCAATGTTTACCGTTTCTGGACCTCCTGCAGCACTGACGCCTAGTATTTCAAACAGTTCTATTTGTGTTGGAAGTTCAACGCCAACGTTGTCTACTACAGGAGAGGTAGGCACCCCAGTTTGGTTTGCAGATGCTGGATTATCGATTTATATTGCTACAGGTAATAATTACACTTTACCACCTTCTTTTGCTTCAGTACCTTCGAGTTATACTTTTTATGTAGTTGATTCTGTTGCTGGTTGTTATGGAACTGTAAGTAGTCCGGTATCTTTAAGTGTTATTGACGCTCCATTAAGACCAATATCTGGCTCAACAAGCGTTTGTGAGGGAGTAATTTCCGAAATATATTCAGTGACTCCTGTTTCAGGGGCAACTTATGCTTGGAATTTTGCGACTGAATTGCCCGGAGAGTATTCATTTAATAATAATATAACTTATACAGGTTCATCTGGTAATCAATTGACTGCTGATTTCTTTTCAGCAAATAATAGCGGTGTTAATGATACTTTGATAGTTTCGGTTGATTCTGCGGGTTGTATATCCAATGATAGTATTTTTATTGGAGTGCTAGAAGCTCCTTTTATTGAACCGCCAGGATTCACAGACCCGACAACTTGTGGTGGTTCAGATGGTCAGATTATTTTTCCATCTGGTCTTGGTACATTTGATTTTTATTACAATTCTGGAACGGTTGCCAACGTAACAGCTAACGGTTCGGGTGATTCTTTTATACTAGGATTTCCTCAAGGAACTTATTCTTTTGATTCAGTTTCCAATGCTGCAGGGTGTTATGCTTATTTGTCAGAAGTAATTACTTTAACTGATCCCCTCCCTCCAACTATCGCTGGAGTAACTCAATTCGACCCTACATCTTGTGGAGGAAATGGAATTGTAGTGATTTATTTAACGCCTGGTTCTGCTGCAGGACCATATACAGTTGATTTGGATGGAGGAACTACAATCATAGGAAGTATAATGAATAATGGAGATTCATTGGTTGTTGGAGGCTTAATTGACGGTCAAATAATATTAAATCCTCAAGTAACAGATGATGCAACATTATGCTTGGATGTTTTTAGTTATTCAGGAACTATTTCTGATCCTTTACCTCCATTAGCTGATGCAGGTGTCGATCAAACCGTTTGTGATGCTCAAAACGTTACTTTTTCAGGATTGCCAACAGGTGGTGGGTATACCTATGGATGGAATTTTGGAGATGGCGGTACAGGTAGCAATCAAAATGAAAATTATACTTATGGAGCAGTTGGAGTTTATACTGCTACTTTATCTGTTACAGAGACAATTACTGGTTGTATTGGAACATCAAATATTAATATAACTGTTACGCCTTCTCCTTTTGCAAATGCAGATACAGATATTACTATTTGTGAGGGAAGTGGTCCTGTTACGTTGAATGGAATGATATCTAATGCAGCTGGTGGGACATGGACTTCATCAGGTACAGGCAGTTTTGCTGATCCTAATATTTTAAATACAGTTTACACACCTTCTGCCTTCGATGAGTCAAATGGACTTGTTACGCTTACATTAACAACTACAGGTAATGGAATATGTGTTGCTGGTTCCGATCAAGTAGATATAATCATTAATCCACTTCCTAATGAAGGAAATCCATTTATTACCGATGTAACCTGCTTTGGAGGTTCAGATGGGGCTATTATGATCGCCCCTTTTGGGTCCTACTCATTCACTTGGACAGGGCCAAATGGATTCACATCTCCAAATCAAGATATTTCTGGTCTTGAAGCAGGTAATTATACATTATCAATGACGGATGCAGATGGATGTGTTGGAGTTTATAATACTTTAGTTAATGAACCTACAGCAATTACACCCAATGCAACTACTGCAGATGCTTTTTGTTTTGGTTCTGCTGATGGAACAATGTCTGCAAGTGCTTTTGGTGGAGCGGGAGGTTATACTTATAATTGGTATTTAGATGCTGGTTTGACTTCTGTTTACAGTACTTCAAATCCTGTAACATCTGTTCCTGCAAATACTTATTATCTTCAAGTTACAGATGGAAATGGTTGTCAAAAAGATACTATGGTTACCGTAAATCAACCCCCACAAATCATTCTTTCTCCTTCTGTAACTTCAAATTATAACGGTTTTGAAATCTCTTGTGCTGGAAATTCAGATGGAGAGTTAGATGTTGTTGTTTCTGGAGGTGTAAGTCCATATGTTTTCGATTGGAATGATGGCGTAACTACAGTTTCTACAACACAAACTGCAACGAATCTTCCCGCTGGAAACTATAACATTAATGTAACTGATGTAAATGGATGTTTTCAAACTTCGTCCATAAATTTATTTGAACCCACTGCTGTTAGCGTAAATGCAAACAGTACAGATGTAACCTGTTTTGGTTTTTCAGATGGAACAGCAGAGGCAATACCCAACGGAGGAACCGGAGCATTTACAATAGATTGGTACAATGACCCATATATTACTTGGTTTAGTTCGGCAAATCCAGTTAATAACCTTAGCCCAGGTGCTTATTATGTAGAAGCAATTGATGCCAATGGATGTGTTGCTCAGTTTGGGCCTATCTCAATTAACGAACCAACTGAATTACTTGCATCTTTTGGTTCAACTCACGAAACCTGTGTAGGCAATAATGATGGTACTCTTTTTGTTCAAAACGTATCAGGCGGATCAACAGGAGTTAGTTATACGGTGAATTGGCAAACCAATCCGGGAGGTGTTCCTGTAGGTGTAGGCGATTCAATAACTAACATTTCTTTTGGTGTTTATCTTGGAGAGGTTACTGATGCAAATGGTTGCTTTGTTAATGGTATTGTCGATGTGCAACCTGGAGAAACTTTCTTCCCATTTATAACAGTAGGATACACCGACTCTTGTGTTAACAGCAATTCTTTTGAATTTGAATCTATCTCGAACCCTCCAAGTGGGTTAGGTTCAATAACATGGAACTTTGCTAATGCAACTCCAAGCACCAGTTCAAACTCACTAGTTTCTGGTGTACTATTTAATACAGCAGGAAACCAAACTGTTATTGCTAATTACACTTCTTCGAATGGGTGCGTTTTCGATACTACATTTTCTGTTCAAATTTATGATACGGCTGCTCTTGATATTCAAACTATTGATATCACTTGTTTCGGATTTCAAGACGGAGAGATATTAGCGTCTGCAGTTGGAGGTACTTCACCTTATCAATATTCATTTAATTCAGGTGGGTTTTCTGTAATTAACTCATGGAGTAATTTAAATGCAGGAACATATACTCTTCAATTACAAGACAATGCTGGTTGTATAGGAAGCGTACAAAATTTAATAATTACAGAACCTACAGAAATTACTTATGATACTTTAGTAACAGATATCTCTTGTGGATTGAATAACGGTTCTGCTGAAGTTATAAATGTAAATGGAGGGGCTGGAACTGTTAGTTTTGAATGGTTTGAAGACAGTGATCTTCTTATAAGTTTAGGAGTTAGTAACCCTATTACGAACTTAACCTCTCAAACATATTACTTTGTTGGTACAGACGCAAATGGATGTCAGGTGTTTGGAGAAGCTACAGTTGGTGTTGCTTTTATTCCTGTTCCAACGATTGATCAAGGAACGATTTTGGCTATTTGTGAAGACCCAACAGGAAGTACTTACCCTGTTTTAAGTGCAACATCAAATGGCACAACAACTGGAACTTTCACTTGGTATATAGGTTCTCTTTCAGGAATCACTTCAATTGGAAATACTTTAGATTTAGACAATAGTAATGTTGCTAATCATTATATTTATCTAACTGAAGAAAATGGAGGGTGTGTATCTGAAGCAGACTCGATTGAATTACAATTAGAGTCTTACGATGCAACGTTCGAATTTAATCCAACTTTCTGTTTAGGAGATGCAGTACAGATTAACGGTGCTGGTAGTGGTGATATTTTATGGTACGAAACCATTAATGGATCAATAAGTGACTCTACTACTTTTAGTCCAATATTAACCCCTTCAAGCGAAAATTCTGTATATTATATCTATATTGGCACAAACAACTGTTTGTTTTATGACTCAATTGTTCTTACTGCTGATCCTAACTGTGACAATACTGTTATCACCGTAAATGCCTTTTCTCCTGATGGAGATGGTGTAAATGACAACTTTATTTTAGATATTCCATCATTATTGGTTGAGGAAAACACGGTTACGATTGTAAACAGATGGGGTGATGAAATTCAAAAATATCAAAACTACAACAATAACGATATCGTTTGGGATGGAAGAAATAAAAATGGAGAGTTTGTAACAGATGGAACTTACTTCTACATCATAGAAATTCCTTCTTTAGACATCAAACAAACTGGTTGGATACAAGTAGTAAGATAAAATTAAATAAGTACAAAACATTTAGATAATAACAAGAAATGAAAAAGTTACTATTCGGATTAATAATCATAATGGCAGTTGGCAGCGAAATTAAAGCTCAGCAAGATGCACTTTATAGTCAATATATGTTTAATCCTTTTGCAATTAATCCCGCTTACGCAGGTAGTAGAAACTCATTAAGTGGCGCACTTATCGCTCGTAAACAATGGGCAGGAATAGATGGAGCACCAACCACAGGAAGTTTTGCAATTCATAGCCCCTTTAAAGGAAAGAACTTTGCACTAGGCTTCAATGGAGTCGTAGATAAAATTGGACCTGCATCTAACAATGGTGCAATGGTAACATATGCTTACCATTTGAAATTAGGACCAGGTAAACTTTCTTTTGGATTAAGAGGTGGGATCTACTCCAACAGATTAGACAAAACATTATTAAATTTTAATAATAATAACGACATTCAAAACACTGGTGAAGTGTATCAAAAAGTAGTGCCTACATTCGATTTTGGAGGGTATTATTACACTAACAACTTTTATGCTGGCTTGAGTGTAAATCACTTGTTGTCTTCAGGAACATACAAATTAGATAGTATTGCTGCTAATGGTTCTCAAGTTTTTAGTTCTTATGACAGACATATTACATTGGCTACAGGAGTTGCTATTGTTGCTAATCCAGACTTAGTATTTAAACCTTCTTTAGTTTTAAGACAGGTTCATGGTGCGCCATTGAATATTGATGTAAACTTTAGTATATTGCTTAACAAAGTTTTTTGGATAGGCGGTTCATTTAGATCAAGTAAAGCATTAATAGCAATACTAGAATACAACATTACAGACTTTGTGAGAGTTGGATACAGTTATGATTTTTCATTTGGTCCTATTAGAACATATACTTCAGGGTCACATGAAATATTCTTAGGTTTTGATTTAAGTGTTTCCAAAAGAAAGAATGCATATTCAACAAGATATTTATAAAAGTAAAGGTTTAAGATAAGTAAGATTAAAGAGATGATTGGAAAAATTAATATAGTAACTAGCATCATTCTATTTTCAATGTGTGGTTTTGGTATGACTCAGAACCCACCAGTGAAAAACGTTACCAATAAAAAAGTTGATTTTGAAGTTTATAATGTTCACGGTTTAAATACTGAATACGCAGATTTTAGCCCTGTACTTTATAAAAGCGAATTTATTTTTGCAAGTGATAGACAATATAATTATAATATTATTGGTGAAGACAACTGGGGTAATACAAAACATGTAAATATTTTTAAAGCTCAAATCAAATCACAAATAAACGATTCTGTTGTATTTGACAAAATTCACTTATTTGACAATATTTTTGTGGATGACGACCACTCTGGACCTATTTGTTTTTCACAGGATGGTAATACTGCTATTTTTACAAAAATAACTTATAGAAAACAAAAAGTTTTTAAATCTGGTTCTCCTAGACCTCAACTTTTTGAAACCAAATTTGAAGATGGAAAATGGACCAAACCAGAAAAACTCAACTTTGTAAAAGTAACCAGTTCTTATGGACACCCAACACTTTCTAGCGATGGTAAAAAATTGTATTTTGTAAGTGACGAATTTGGAGGTAAAGGGGGCAAAGACATATTTGTTTCAGAAATGACTCCTTCAGGATGGGGAATGCCCTTCCCTTTGAATGAAATTAATACTAAAGGTGATGAATTGTTCCCTACCATTGTTGGTGATGAATTGTATTTTTCATCAAACGGAAGAGACGGTGAAGGTGGGCTAGATTTGTTTGTTGCATCCAACGAAAATGGTAAATGGACAGAACCTCAAAACTTAGGAAATACTATCAACACTTCTTTTGATGAGTTTGGAATCGTTTTCAATATCAATAAACAAAGTGGTTATTTTTCATCAAACAGAGACAATGGTTTAGGTGAAGATGACATCTATTTTTTTAATAGAATAGAAACTGTAACAATTGAAGACAATTCACTTTCAGGACAATTTACATACAAATATTTGAATGATAAAATCCCCGGAGGATTAGAAGTTATGCTATTGGACGAAGATGGAAATATTGTTTCAACCACAAAAACAAATGCAGATGGAACATTCGACTTTAAAAATCTAAAATCAGACCAAAGATATACCATCAAACTTTCCGAAAATGGTGAGGACGTGGAGTTAACTCTTTTTGGAAAAGATTCGGATGCTTTCCTACTTTCTAATAAAGAAGGGGAGTTTGTATACCGAAAACTATCTGCTGAAAATGTGGGAACTTTAGCCTTAATTGACGAAGAGAATATTGACCCAGCAACAAGAGAAGGTTCTATTAGTGGACAGTTTGTTTACACTAAACTAAAAGGTGATGTTCCTGCTGGAATAGAAGTCTATTTAATGGATGATGATGGAAATATCGTAAGAAGAACTACTACAGATGCTAATGGTAATTTTGTATTCAAAAAATTATCTACTGATGAAAACTACAGAATTAAAACTGGAAACTTAAATGATGATGTAGAACTATATATCTATGATAAAAACGATATGGTTACCGCAACACTTGCCTCAAGTGCTGATGGATATTTTGTATATAGAAAGCTAGATACAGAAAAAACAAGTGCCCTTCAAACGCTTACTTTGGATGAAGAAGAACTTTCTTTCCCTGAAAACTTTTCGATGGTTTCGGGAGAGTTTAAATACAGAACTTTAACTGAAGTTTTAAGTAATATCGATTATGAAATCTTTGATGAAAACTACAACCTTATACTTAAAGGACAAGCAGATGAAAAGGCATTCTTTAGACATTTCTCTCTACCTAATAAAGATGTTTTAATTTTTAAAGTCGATGGCGATAAATACAAAGAGTCTATGGATTTGATTATCATGGATAGAAATAAAGAAACCATCATTAGGTTAGATAAAAATAGCGATGGATATTTCATCTATGAAAAATTAAAAGACGGTGGTGGCGATCTTGCTTTAGAAGAAGAAATTTTAAATTCTTTAAAAGGGAAAGGTATGTCTGGACAATTCCAATACAAAAGCCTAAAAGAAAAAGCAGGTGGTTTGGAATATGAAATCTATGACGAAAATGGTCAATTGGTAAGAAAAGGAAAAACAGACGAAAACGGGGTTTTTAATGAAACTGATTTAGATAAGAATGGTAAATTCAAATTTAAAATCTTAGCAGAAGAAAGTGATGTAATTTTGAAGTACTGGGACGAAGAGGCTGGAAAATTAATGGTAATGAACAAAACTAAAGATGGTTATTTTGCTTTTGGATACCTAAAAGACGACTCAGTGAGTTTAAACACCTCTGATGAGGACGAAAATAGTATGGCGAATAGATATCAAGCAGGAAAGTTGTTTGATGTGGTAAATTATGCGCACAACACCTATAAGTTGTCTGCAGAAAATAAAGAAAAGATAAGAACACTAGCAGAATTCATGAAAAAGAATCCAGAAGCTAAAGTGGTTATTGATGCTCATGCTTCATTTGTAGGAACAAATGAATACAACACAAAACTTTCGGAAAGAAGAATGTTGGAAGTAGTGAATTATCTTAAAGAATTGGGAATTCCAGAAGAACGTTTTGAAGGTAAACATTTCGGAGAGGAAAACCCTTTGATAGATTGTGCGAAACAAAAATGTTCAGAGGAAGAATTGAGACAAAACAGAAGAACTGAAATAAAAATTGTGAAATAAAAAATATGTTTTTTTACCAAAGGAAAAAATGACTCACATCGCTTTTCCACCATTTATTTCTACTCATCACTAATTCTATTTGCTCTCTAGTAGATTCTAAATCTTGTGTTTTCTTTGCTCTTTTTATTTCAAAATCTTCCTCTTTGGGTTGGAAAAAAGTGATTTCAGTTGCAAAATAAACCACACCTCCATCTTCACTTGCAAGGCCTAAAATAGCTCCTGGAAGCCCAGCAAATCTCTCAGGGCCTATGGAAGGGATAATTTCCTCAGCATACCATGCATATATTTTGGTGGAATCATTAAAAACCCAAAGTGCTTTTCTGCAACTATATCCTGCTATAACTCTTTTACTATCAGTTATTTTCCAATCTCTATTAGGTATAGAATCTTCTACATGCACTGCGTCTCCCCAAATATCTCTAATACTATAGTAATAATTATTTCTTAATGTTCTATAAACCATATTTCTTGCTGTTCCCCATGGCATTGGATCGGGAATATCAGTTAGCTTTTGCTGAAATAAACTTAGGCTGTCAGTAAATGTCAACTCGAAATACTCTTTTTTTATTTTGTCTTTTTCTGGAACCCATTTACTTGCGTTTTCCCCCATTCTTTTATACAAATTGGTTTTTCGTTCATAAACAATTTTGCCCTCTCTATATTGACCATTTGCATTGAAAAATATAACAGAAAAGATTACCAAAAACAATATTCTAAAATATCTCATCTTCATTTTTGTTGCTTTTTAAAACATTAAACTTATACACCGCTCTCAACAAAACATACCTACCGATGATGTTGGTTCTTTCATCTACAATAATGTTGTTAAATACATTTCTAGTGTTGCTAATATTTTGATTCAGTATATCATTAGCATCTACTGAAATAATTAAGTTTTCTTTTTTCAAAAAAGTTTTGCCAATAGATGCATCCCATAAAATATAAGTTAAGTCGAATCCTGCGGCTCTTTGAGAATTGATGATGTAATCAATATCAGAGGAAATGATAATGTTGTGTTTCAATTTGAGTTCAAACCCGGCATTGTAACTAACTTGAGTAGATTTTTGTAAATCTGGGCTCAAAGTGGTTTCTGAAACAGCATAATTGTAGTCAACTCCTACTTTGAATGTCAAGGAGTCCATGATATAACTTAAATTTCCTCTAGCTAAAGTAGAAACTGTTTGAGTGGTGTTATCCATTCCATTAATTAATGCCTTAATATCAAAATAATATAGATTAACGAAGGGTTCAAACTTTACCTTTTGTTTGAAAAAAGGAATTGAAGTTCCAAAATAGGAATTAAAATTTTGGTTGCCTTTCACATTGATAGTTTGATTGACTGCTCGTCCTTGATTGTCATAAATGATGGCTTGTGAAAAAGCATTTTCAAAAAACGAGAAACTTGCATTTGCATAAGTATGTGAACCTGTTGTTGCCTTGTATGTAAAGAAATTCGCAGAAATAGAATTTTCTAATTGATTTACTAAATCAATATTTCCCACTCTTATGTTGTTGATATTTCTGTTATCTGGTAGCGGTTGTAATTGAGAAATGCTTGGATTCTGATTTCTAGTTTTGTAAGTAAAAGTCAATGTTTTTGACCTAGAAAACTTGTATTTATATCTTACAAAAGGCAAAAAATTAGTTCTGTCTTGTAAAATTTCATTATTGTTCAAAACATCAAAACTGTTTAATCTTATATTATTCCAATCCACACCCGCTATTGCTTCGTGTTTTTTGACATTGTAAATCAATCTACCTCCTGCCCTTTGTGTAAGTGTTGTGTTTTCAAAATCGCTTGAAAAAAAGGAGTTAAATGATCTGTTTCCTTCATCTGAAATATCAAAAGCAAATTTTTGATTCGATCCTTGGGAATACTGAGCCATTAACTTCAACTCAAATTTAAGTTTTTTAGAAAGAGGCTCCACATATGTTAACTCTCCATAATGTTGTAAACTTTTGGATTTTCCATTTTTATTTTGGTGTGTGCTAAACAAATTAATGCTATTCAATATGTCAAAATCTGAATTATCTAGAACATCAACAGATGAATTGGTTTGACTTCTAAGATTGTAATTAATTTTTAGATTTCTATTTTCTTTTTTAAACTTTCTTTCAAATTTCGTTGCCACGCTTGCCTCCACGTACTCTACGTTTTCATCGTATTGGTTGGTAGTATTTCTCGTTTCGACATCTTCTACGCTATAAAAAGAAGTAGAAGCCAATTCTTGTGTTTGTGTGTAAATCTGTTTTACTCTAGGCGCAATTTCCAAAGTAGATAATGAGTCTAACTGAAATTCTAAACTAAGGTTGAAAGCAAAAGCCTCTTGTTGAGCATTTTTTGTCTCATCAGAAAAACTAGAATAGGTCGTATCTGCCAAAAGGAATTCAGTATTAGAAATGGTAGTTGCAATAACTTCTTGATTGTCGTATGTAAAGTTGGTTCCTAATTTTAAAGATTTACCAACTTTATCTGTAAAATAAAATCCTGTTTTCGTTTTTTGAGGCAATCCTTCACCTAAATTGCCTATTTGAGGTTCAAAAATGTAATTTCCATCGTCATTTCTATTCCCCATTTCTTCCGTTAATCCAAACTGATATCTGTCTTGCCAGTTGAACTCGCTTCGAGGCGTATTCGTAAATAATCCAAAAATGGATATTTTTTGGTCTCCTTTGAATCGATTGGCTAAGACTTCACCCTCATAAAAGTTCTGAAAATCAGATGCCCCGTTCAACTTCCCAAAATACCCTTTTTTGGCACTTTCCTTCAAAGTAAGATTGATTACTTTTTCGGTTTCATCTGTGTTATCTCCTTCTATTTTTTGGTCATATACTTCTACATTCTCAATAGCGTTGGCCGGTAAATTTTTGGTGGCTATGGTCGGATCGGTTCCGAAAAATTCATCTCCATCTACATATACTTTATTTACCTCTTTTCCATGCACAACTATCTTACCAGACTTGTCTACATCAAAACCAGGTAGTTTTTTGAATAAATCTTCTACATTAGCATTCGCAGATGTTTTGAACGAATCTGCAACCATTACCAAAGTATCTCCTCTAAAAAAAATGGGTTCATTATTGGAAAATACTACAAACTCTTTCAATTCCTCTCCCTTGGGCGGCATGATGATGCGACCAAAGTCTAAATCTTTTGAGTTGGCATTACCAAAAATAAAATATTCCCTCTCCTCAAACTTAGGATGTGTTATAAATATTTGGAACGTATCCTTAGGAATTTGGAGTTCAAAAATACCATTCCATTGGGTTCTAGTATAGGCTTTCAAAACAGAGTCTTTAACTCTTACCGCCATTACCACCGCATGTTCTACCCCTTTTTTGTTGAGCGTGTCTTGCAGTTCTCCTTTTATCGTAATGTTACTTTCAGTTTGAGAAGAAAACGAATTGAAATACAACCCAAAAGCGAATAACAAGATAATACTAAAATGCTTCATTCTAAATTTTTTTCAAAAGTAAAACAAGTATTTCTAACATTTTGTTAATATGTGGATGAATGGTAAATTAGGTGTTTGTAGCCCGTTATTTTCTTGAGAAAAATATTCCTTTAACTTTCTACTATCGATTTTGCTGCTATAAAACCTCCCGTCCAAGCGGCTTGGAAATTAAAGCCTCCAGTAAGCGCATCGATATTCAAAACCTCTCCTACAAAATATAAACGAGGGTGCAATTTACTTTCAAATTTGGTGAAGTTGATTTGATGAAGTTTTATTCCTCCACAGGTAACAAACTCTTCTTTATTGGTGCTTTTACCACTAATTTGAAACATCGAATTCTTTAACGTTTCCATCAATTTATTTTGGTCTTTAGCACCCAATTCTGCCCATATTTTTTCTTCTGAAATTCCACAAAAATTGACAAAAGATTCCCATAGCCTTTTTGGAAGATTACACAACGGAGTATTCAACACTTTTTTCTTGGGATGCAATTTTCTTTGTTCATCAAATGCTGTTAAAACTTTTTCGCTATCCACATCATTACACCAATCTACATTGATAGAAAACTGATATTCCTTATTGTGCAATAAAGTGGCACCTACAGCAGAAAGTTTCAAAATGCCTGGGCCACTCAATCCCCAGTGGGTTACTAATACTGGTCCAGATTCAGCAATTTTAGTTCCTGCTATTTTTACTTTAGCATAGGGTACAGACAAACCGCTTAGGTTTCTTAATCTTGTATCTTTGGTGTTGAACGTAAACAAAGATGGAATGGGAGGCTCGATTTCATAACCTAATTTTTCTAACTGACTCCAAACCGCATTACTATTTCCACCACTTGCTACCACTACAGCATCAAATAGTTCTTGCTTTTCGGAATGTGAAACCAACCATTGATTTTCTTGAGGTTCAAAAGCATCTACACCACATTCTGTTTTTACTTCGATTTGGTATTTTTCAACCCAATCCATAAAGCAATTAATGATGGTTTGAGAATCGTCAGAAACAGGAAAAACACGATTGTCTGACTCTATTTTAAGTTTTACCCCACGAGACTCAAACCATTCCATGGTATCGCCAGTCATAAAGGAGTGAAAAGGCCCCAGCAATTCTTTATTACCTCGAGGATAAAATTTCACCAATTCTTTGGGCTCAAAGCAAGCGTGAGTTACATTACATCTTCCTCCTCCACTTACCTTAACTTTACCTAAAACATTTTTTCCTTTTTCGAAAATTACTATTTTGAAATCAGGTCGTTTTTCTGCAAGATTGATAGCGGTAAAAAACCCACCGGCTCCTCCTCCTATGATGGCAATGCGCATTTATCCTAATACTTCAAATACTTTATCGTAATTCGGCTCTTGACCAATTTCAGGAACTTGCTCTGTGTAAATGATTTTTCCGTTTTCGTCCAATACAATTACTACTCTAGAATGAAGGTTTTTTAATGGTCCAGTTGTCATTTCTAGTTGGTAATCTTTACCAAATTGTCCAGACACAAAATCCGAAGCCGTGATTAATTGATCAATTCCTTCAGCGCCACAAAATCTCTTGAAAGCAAAAGGTAAATCTCTAGATACACAAACCACTTGAGTGTTTTTAAGTTTTGAAGCCTCAGCATTAAATTTTCTTGTAGAAGTAGCACAAACTCCAGTATCTATACTAGGAAAAATATTGAGAACGAGTCTTTTTCCTGCTAAATCTGCAAGAGAAAGCATTGATAAATCTTCTTTCACCAAATTAAAGTCTTTTGCTTGCGTTCCCACTGCTGGTAATGTTCCTAAAGTTTCTATTGGATTTCCTCCTAATGTTATTGTTGCCATGTTTTTGTTTTTTTATTCAAAATTATATGTTTTCATCAAGTAAGAGGTTATATATCTTATAAGTTTTTATGAATAATCAATTATTTTTTTAAAATTTACAAACGAAATAACCAAACATATGAATGGAATAAACACCAGTAGCTGGTGTTTATCCGCGTGTTG
>CAWUIK010000055.1:0-20074 GCA_963922585.1 uncultured Flavobacteriales bacterium
TCTCTGCTGCTTCATGTACTACAAATTGTATTTCACCAATTCTAAAAGTTATTGAAGATAATTTAACTATTGAGAAAGGTCATATTGAAACTGTTCATGCTTACACTAACGATCAAAACCTTTTGGATAATTTCCATAAAAAGCCAAGAAGAGGAAGATCTGCTGCAATAAACATGGTTATTACCTCTACTGGAGCTGGAAATGCTGTTACTAAAGTAATTCCTTCATTAGATGGTAAACTTACAGCAAATGCGGTAAGAGTTCCTACTCCTAATGGTTCTCTTGCTATCATGAGTATGAATGTTGCCAAAAAAACTACGCTAGCCGAAGTAAACGGAATGATTAGAAAAGCTGCTTTGGAAGGTGAATTGGTAAATCAAATAAACTATCAAATCAATGAAGAATTAGTATCTAATGATATCATTGGAAACACTTGTGCTTCTGTATTCGACAGCAATGCTACAATCGTTTCTAAAGATGGTAAAAACGTAGTTTTATATTCTTGGTATGACAACGAATTTGGATATACCAAACAAGTAATAAGATTAGCAAAACATATCGCTAAAGTGAGAAGATTAATCTATTATTAATCTCTTTTCATCATAATTTTTGTAAAAGTCATACTATTTAGTGTGACTTTTTTTTTGTAATTATCTTTTATAAAGAAATAATAATTAAATTCGGAACGTAAAACTTAAAAACTCATAAAAATGGCATTTTTCAAAAGAATTAAAGACATTTTCAGATCGAATGTAAATGATGCTTTAGATAAAGCAGAAGATCCAGAAAAAATGATTAAATTGATGGTAGTTGATATGAAAGAATCTATCACTCAATCAACAGCTGCACTAGCAAAAGCAATGGCACATACAAAACAAATGGAAAAGAAAAGAGATTTCCACAAAGCACAAGCAGAAGAATGGCAAAATAAAGCAATGGCTGCTTTAAAATCTGGAAATGAGGAATTAGCAAAAAAAGCTCTAGCCAAAAAAGCGACTGAAGACCAAAACTTCGAACAATACGATAACATGTTCAATCAAGCTAATGCAACTACAGAAAACTTGAAAGGACAATTAGATAAATTGAAACAAAAGTATGACGAAGCAAAAGCAAAAGAATCTATGTTAATTGCAAGATCTCAAAATGCCAAAGCTCAAGCGGATATTGCCAAAAACGTAGGCGGATTCAACGATAATGCTTTTGCTAATTTTGATAAATTTGAAGCAAAAATTCTTGAAAAAGAATCTGAAGCTGAAGCATATACTAGTATGAATTCTGCAAATATCGAATTGGAAAATGAATTTGCTGAATTAGAAACCAATTCTACAGTAGATGCTGAATTAGAAAAACTAAAAGAAATGATGAACAAAGGCTAATCCTTAGTTAATCAAATAACATTTTATAAATATTTAAAAAATTAAAATCATGCCTAAATTTAAAAAATTAATACCAGGTGAAAACCAAGAATTAAAAGATGCTGTATATGCAAAACTAGATGGGTATATCAAAGATTTATTTTACGATGACGAAATTATCAAATTGGATGACATGTTCTCTTTTTCTTTTGGTTCAGTTTCAGTAAACATTCTAATTAGACCATGGCATACAGAAGATGTATTGGTAGATGTGTTTTCATACATCGCTGAAGATGTTGAACTTTCTAGAGAAGAACTAGATGAATTATTGAGGTTGAATGCTACTATTCCTTTTGGAAGTTTTGGAATTTCTATGGAAAATTCGGTAAAATTCTCATATACGCTAGCAGGAAGAAATTTAGATTTTAATGAATTTGCTGCTGCAGTTCAAAATATTGCTGCTATTGCAGATCAATATGATGAAAAATTTGTAATAGACACTTTTGAATCTTAATTTATAATTTCAACAAATTTTACAAGTTATGTGGGTTATCGGAGTTATTTTGATTGCTGTAGGTATAGGTCTATTTTTCTATAAAAAGAAAATAGATGATAAATTGATGAATTTAAAATACTTTGATTTGACAGACATCAAAAGTGTATTAGATACATGTCTTGGAATTTCCAAAGAACTAGGTACTGGACACTTTTCACAAATGGTAAAAGTAAAAGCAAAAGCTTTTTCTGAAGAACCTATCAACGGTGTTTTTAGTAAATTACCATGTGTTTATTATCAAGCATCAGTAACCCACAAGTTTGAAAAACTAATTGAAGTAAAGGATAAAAATAACAAATCTTCATATAAATGGGTCGAAGACTCAGAAATGCTTGGAAACACTAAAGAAGGAGGTAAATTCCTCGTGGATGATAACACAGAAAAAGTATTGATTGATATTGATGGCGCTGATTTGACAATCACAAGAGCAGTAAACAGATATGTTCCGTCAAATAATTCTGTTTCTTTTGAATTTGCCACATACAATCCTGTGATTTCTCGTGATAAAAAATCCTTGGGATATTCAGAAAATGAAAATAATATTACAGTAGGTACAGAATTATTTATTGTAGGTGAATTTCACGACAGAAATGGAACGCCAACTATAACCAAACCTCAAAATTCTGAAAATCCATTTGTGGTTTCTATTCACTCTGAAGAAAAAGTGCTTTCCAACTTAGAATCTAAATCCAAAAACACATTCTATGCATCAATTGCCTTTGTGGTAATTGGTGCCATTTTAGTTGTTGTAGGATTTGTGCAATAAATACCTACCTATGTGACAAATAAATGATATTTTTGTCACAAACTTACCATCAAATGAACAAAGGATTAATAAGAATTATCATAGGTGTTTTATGCGCTGCTTATGCTTTTTACGCTATTTTTTCTTCTAAAGAAGAAACTGATGCAATATTATATGTACTAGGTGCATATGGACTTTTCTCGATAGGACTAGGCATTTATTTTATACAAAGAGAAAGAGGAAAGTAGATTATACAAACCAATATTAAAAGTTTTTAATCAAGGTTATTATAAAGTTTATAGTAAAAAGTTTTTGAATAAAATTTCGTAATATTCAAAATAAAATTTATCTTCGAAGTGTAATATTAAAATTTAGAACATGACATTTTACGAACAAGTGAGAAGTTTCTTTAAAAAGTACGATCCATCAAGAATAAGATTGGCTAGAAAAATTGCTTCTATATACAAATCTCCAAAAATCCAAAAAGCAGTAATGAAAAGATTGCATGAAGTTTATGCAGCAGGTGGTCCAAGTAAATTTGATTTTTCTAAATCTATATCAGCTCCAAAAGAAAAACCTAAGAAAATTGAAGCAGTTGAAGAAACTGAAACTGTTGAAATTGAAGAGACAAAAGTTGAAAACGAACTTGATAATAATGATGATGAACTAAAAGAAGTAATTTAATTTTTTATCATTATAAAGCATATTTTAAAACCATCTACTAAATTGTAGGTGGTTTTTCTTTTATTGTACTTTTGTATTCTCATAATTTAAATCATTTCATGAAAAACCAATTTTTATTTCTTATTATTTCAATGCTATTTATGGCTTCTTGTAAATCTGAAGATTCTGAATCCAATAGTAAAGAAACTCAACAAAACAACTCAGAAACTAAAGAAGTAGCTGATACCTCCTACGCTCAATTTATTGCCAAAAACAAAATTGCACAACTTACTGCCAAAGGTTTTGCTTATAAATTTGGTGAACCTGATGGAGAAGGTAGCATTCTTTACAGTGTAAAATACAACGAAAAAGGAAAATTGTTGGATTCTTTGATTTATAACGATAACAAAATCATTGCAATGCTTTCAAATGAATATGATGAGAATGATAACCTTATACTCTCAATGATTAAAGATAGCGCTGGAAATACACAACAAAAAATAGAAAGAACTTACAATGAAAATAATCAAGTCTTAACCTTCAGATTAGTAAAAGGTGATGCTGTAATATACAGTCAAAAAATGACTTACGAAGGTGATAAAATGACAAAAATTGTTGAATTTGATGAGTTAGGAAACCCTAGAATTGTTACGCAATATGAATACAATGAAAATGGAAAGTTGATTACCAATAAAGAGTCCAAAGAAAATGGGGATTTACTCAAAAAAACATCTTTTGTTTATGATCAAGATGGAAACAATTCGGTTCAAACTATCTATAATTCTCTTGGAGAAGTTGCTGAAAAAAATTTCCTTAAAAATTATGACAAAAACGGCAATGCTCGTCTTATAGAAAAATACAATAAAAACGACAGCCTGATTGTTACCTACCAATACGAATACAATGACAAAGGCGATGAAATCAAAAGCATTATTTACGATGGGATTGGACAAATCATTAGACAAAGTATGTCGTCCTTCGACAATAATGGCAACCAAATTGGTTTCGAAATATATGAGGGAGGCAAAGGTTTTGTTGGAAAAGACAAAATCAAATACAACGAGCAAAATCAAGAAATTGAATTGCTAGTGATTGACAAAAATGACAAACAAATTAAAAGAAAAGTATCTACTTACAACGAAAAAGGTTTGATAAAAGACGTAGTAAACTATGATAAATTAGATGAACCCAACTTTAAAATATCTTTTGAATATCTACACCATAAATAAATGTTCAATTTTATCTAATGTTTATTTTTTCAACATTTACTCTGTTAAGTCCATTCTTAAATATATTTAATTAAAAAAATATGTAATTTTGAATTACATTACAAATAGCCAATGAATACACTTGAAAAATCTCAAATTAAATTTGACAGACAATTACTAACTGATGAGGAACTTAGAGCCATTTATTACAATATTAAACTTCCACGTTTAATTGAAGAAAAAATGCTTATTTTATTGAGACAGGGGAAAATTTCTAAATGGTTTTCTGGATATGGGCAAGAAGGTATTTCTGTAGGTAGTGCTATGGCTATGGATACTGACGAATTTATTTTACCAATGCACCGAAATCTAGGTGTTTTCACTTCTAGAAACATCCCGCTTAGAAGATTATTTGCTCAATTTCAAGGTAAGGAATTAGGTTTTACAAAAGGAAGAGACCGTTCATTTCATTTTGGAACAATGGAATACAAAATTGTGGGTATGATATCACATCTTGGACCTCAATTGGGAATTGCTGATGGAATTGCATTGGCTGACTTAATCGATGACAACAAAAAATCAACCCTAGTATTTACAGGTGATGGAGGGGCTAGTGAAGGCGATTTTCATGAAGCTCTAAACGTGGCTTCTGTTTGGAATTTACCTGTAATTTTCACAGTAGAAAATAATCAATGGGGATTATCTACTCCCTCTTCAGAGCAATTCAATTGCAAACAGTTTATAGACAAAGGAATTGGTTATGGAATGGAAGCCATTCAAGTAGATGGAAACAATATTTTAGAAGTTTATAATACTATAAAAAAAATTAAAAATTCTCAAGCCAAAAAACCTAGACCTTTCTTATTGGAATGCATCACTTTTAGAATGAGAGGTCACGAAGAAGCTTCAGGCACCAAATATTATCCAGAAGGATTGCAAGATAAATGGGCTATTAAAGATCCTGTTGCAAATTATGAAAACTATCTTTTGCAAGAAGGAATTATTTCGGAAAGTGATCAACTAAGAATTGAATCAGAAATTAAAAAATTAATCTCAGACGAACTTGAAATTGCTTATGATGCGCCTGCTATTGAAGTTAACACAGAAAAAGAATACGAAGATATTTTTATGCCTTTTGATGGTAAAGCAACACCTTCAAAATCAAATGAAAAGGCAGAAATGAGATTGATTGATGCTGTGAGAGATGGTTTACAGCACGCTATGAGAACTCATGAAAACCTTGTTATTATGGGGCAAGACATTGCTGAATACGGTGGCGTTTTTAAAGTTACTGAAGGTTTTGTTGAAGAATTTGGAAAAGCAAGAGTAAGAAATACTCCTATTTGTGAATCTGCTATTGTGGGAGCTGCTTTAGGACTTTCATTAAAAGGTAAAAAAGGCTTGGTGGAAATGCAGTTTGCTGATTTTGTGACTTGCGGTTTCAATCAAATTGTAAATAACCTTGCAAAACTTCACTACAGATGGAATCAAAATGCAGATGTAGTAGTAAGAATGCCAACTGGAGCTGGAGTTGCAGCAGGACCATTCCACTCTCAAAGCAACGAGGCTTGGTTTTTTCACACACCAGGTTTAAAAATTGTTTACCCATCAACTCCAAGTGAAGCTAAAGGACTTTTATTAGCTGCTATTGAAGATCCCAATCCTGTCATGTTTTTCGAACACAAAGCGATGTATAGAAGTATTTCTGAAGAAGTAAATACAGACTATTATACCATAGAAATTGGAAAGGCAAATCTTGTCACTGAAGGTGACCAAGTTTCAATAATTACATACGGAATGGGCGTACATTGGGCTAAAACTTATTTAGCATCTCACCCAGAAGTAAAAGCAGATTTGATTGATTTAAGAACTTTGCAACCTTTGGACACAGAAGCGATTTATAATTCTGTTAAGAAAACAGGTAGAGCAATCATTCTTCATGAAGATTGTTTAACTGGTGGTATTGGTGGCGAAATTTCTGCATTGATTTCTCAAGAATGTTTTGAATACTTGGACGCACCTGTTGTAAGATGTGCAAGTTTGGACACTCCAGTTCCTTTCAATGCAGAACTAGAAGTCAACTTTTTGCCTAACAAAAGATTTGAAAATCAAATCAATGATTTATTGAATTATTAAAAACCTTTACATGAAATATTTTTTAATTTCATTTTTTATTTTTTCGATTTACAATTTTTCAATTGGTCAGGAAGATCAAAGATTCTTTTTGGGAGTTAATGTTGGCGGACATTTTGCCAATAAAAACACTTCTATGAAATATAGTGGTTTTTCGGTTAATACCTTAGGAGTAGAATGGCACTTCAACAACCCTCTTAACCAACAAAAACTCAATGAGTTTTTTGATGGTCTTCCTTATAGAATCGATCAAACAGATTTAAATGATTTACCTAATAGAATGAGATATTTGCCTTCATTAGAAATTGGAGGTATTGCTGGAATTTGGCTAAACGATGGCGTAGCACTATATCTTGAAGCAAATGTGGCTCAATTGAGAACCCAAAATGTTTTTGTAGTTGAAGTTACTCCCTCTGCTAATACAAGTAATATAGAATCAGATATCTACAGACAAATTCCTGTTTTTGGTAAAGAAGAAAGATTAAATATGAATCTTGGATTAAAATTCGAACTCTACGAAAACAATGGATTAAAAGTATTTCTTCCGCTATTTGTAAACTTCAATACAGTAAAACTAAAAGAAAATTATTTCATTTTAGAAAAAAATGGTTTAATTGATAGATACGAAATTCTACACAATAGTCAAAATATACTTCAAAGCGGAGGTAATATAATCTCCAACAATAATATTCAACCTCCTGGTGGTAGTGGTTTTGGTTTTGGTTCCGGTTTATCTGTATCCTACCCTCTTATGGATCATATTTCTTTAGAATTAAACTACAATCTTATTTACTCAAAAGTAACCGTTGATAGATTTCTAGATCCTCCTTTTGCTTTTAGAGGTATTCATCACAACGCTCTATTAAGAGTGATTTGGGGGATGTAAAAAATGGAAGATGGTTAATGGTTGATGTGTGATGGTTTTTAAGTAATGAAATTTATCAAGAGTTAACAATAAAATTGAGTCGTTAAACATCTCTTCCTAAACTTCGGAATCGATGTGACAATGTTTTTTAAGTAAGGGAAATTATCAAATTATCAAATCAATAATTTATCAATGCAAAGGTCTTTTTTTAATCATGCCACCTTTTGTGTCTCTTATTGAATGTTGACAATTCAATATTTCCAAACATCTTATTTAACAAAAGTGAAACTCCCATGGCTCCACCATCCAAAAAATGATTAGGTAAAAGGAATTCTTTCAATCCAATGGTTGCCATGATTACTCCAATTGAAATCAAAGCAAAATCTTTGATTTGTCTTGTATAAACAATTCTTGTAATCCTGCTACTTTCTTTGTAAACATTGGAAAAAAAAGTTTTCACCATAAAATTCAGTTTTGTAGCAAATTCAACTATTAAAAAACCATATAAGAACTATAAATATCTAAATAATTTCAATCAACTCAATCAAATATTTATTGATAAAAGTATTGATATTTATGTAATATATTTCTAAGAAATTATGATCTATTGAGGTGGTTAGATTAATATCATGTAAATAAATTTAACTTTTAAACAAAGAAATAATGTCAATCCATTAAACTTCCTACCTTTGCACGCTAAATTTTAAAACATTTTATGTCATCTATTAGAAACATTGCGATTATCGCACACGTTGACCACGGTAAAACTACTTTGGTGGACAAAATCATTTACGCTTGCCAAACTTTAGACCCAAGAAAAGAGACTTCTGAATTAATATTAGATAACAACGATTTGGAAAGAGAAAGAGGAATTACTATTCTTTCTAAAAACGTTTCCGTAAACTATAAAGGTGTAAAAATCAACATTATTGACACCCCAGGTCACGCTGACTTTGGAGGAGAGGTTGAAAGAGTACTTAAAATGGCAGATGGAGTTTTACTTTTAGTAGATGCTTTTGAAGGACCTATGCCTCAAACAAGATTTGTTTTGACTAAAGCCATTGAATTAGGATTAAAACCGATTGTTGTTGTAAATAAAGTGGATAAAGACAATTGTACACCTGAATTGGCTCAAGACAACGTATTTGATTTGATGTTTAACGTAGGTGCCAACGAAGAACAGTTGGACTTTGTAACTATATTCGGATCTGCTAAAAACGGATGGATGAGTACAGATTGGAAAAAACCAACTGACAATATGTTCCCTCTTTTGGACGCTGTTTTGGAAAACATTCCTGAAGCACCCTACAATGAGGGAACGCCTCAAATGCAAATCACTTCACTAGATTTCTCAGCATTTACTGGAAGAATTGCTATTGGTCGACTTTTGAGAGGTGACTTAGAAATCAACAAAGACTACACACTTTGTAAAGCAGATGGAAATAAAAAAATAAGAATTAAAGAACTTCATGTATTTATTGGTCTTGGAAAAGAAAAAGTAGATAAAGTAAGAAGTGGAGACATCTGTGCTGTAGTTGGAATTGAAGATTTTGAGATTGGAGATACCATAGCAGATTTAGAAAATCCTGAAGCGATTTCTAGAATTAAAGTAGATGAACCAACTATGAGTATGTTATTTACCATCAACAACTCACCATTTTTTGGAAAGGAAGGCAAATTCGTTACCTCACGTCACTTGAGAGATAGATTATACAAAGAAACTGAGAAAAACCTTGCCCTGAGAGTAGAAGATACTGGAAGTGAAGATAAATTCAACATTTTCGGAAGAGGTATTCTTCACTTGTCTGTTTTGATTGAAACCATGAGAAGAGAAGGATATGAATTACAAGTAGGAAAACCACAAGTAATCGAAAAAGAAATTGATGGCGTAAAATGTGAACCCATAGAATTGTTGGTCATCGATGTTCCTGAAGATTTCTCTGGTAAAGCAATAGAATTGGTAACTCAAAGAAAAGGGGATTTATTGGTAATGGAACCTAAAGGAGATTTACAACACCTGGAATTCGAAATTCCTTCTAGAGGTTTGATTGGTTTGAGAAATAACATTCTTACTGCAACTGCTGGTCAAGGAATTATGACACACGTTTTTAAAGAATTTGCTCCTTTCAAAGGAGACATTCCTGGAAGAATGAAAGGTTCTTTAATATCTACAGAAATGGGTCCTGCTACAGCATTTGCCATCAACAGACTTCAAGATAGAGGTAAATTTTTTGTTGGACCACAAGATGTTATCTACAAAGGACAAGTAGTTGGAGAACATTCCAGAGACAACGATTTAGAAGTAAACCTTGTAAAAGGAAAACAATTGACCAATATGAGAAAATCAGGTTCTGATGAAGCAATGAAAATTGCTCCCAAAACAGTTTTCTCATTGGAAGAAGCAATGGAATACATCGCAGAAGATGAATACTTGGAAGTAACTCCAGTAAGTTTAAGAATGAGAAAAATCTAAGTTTCTCTTTAAATTATATACTTTTTTTTAAAACCGGTTTAAACATTTTAAATCGGTTTTTTTATTCTTAAAATTTTCAGATATACTCATATTAAGAACTCTGTTGTATAATTTCATATTAGATTAAAATACAATAAAAAATCTAAATCATCTGCGTTCCTTTGGAATTATGAAAATTTGAAAAAGATGTGTTTTTTTTAAGAATATTGATTTACTTTTGAATAAAATTTATAATTATATGAACTTAATAGAAAACATTATAAAGACATCTTAAATTTATGCAAATTGCATAAGGTAAAATCTTTATATGCTTTCGGTTCGGTTTTAACAGATAAATTCAACAAGGAAAGTGATGTTGATTTGATTGTTGATTTTGAAAATTTGGATGTACTAGATTATGGAGATAATTATTACAACTTAAAATTTTCGCTTGAAAATATTTTAAAAAGAAATATTGATTTATTAGAAGAAAAAGCAATAAAAAATCCTTATTTTAGAAAGGCATTAAATCAAAGTAAAGTATTGATTTATGGATGATAATATTAAAAATAACTAATTTTATATATTCTTAATTTTAACTCGAATGAGTATAGAAAATGATATAAAAATATTTGACCAAAAGCAAGTTCGAACACAATGGGTCGAGGAGGAGGAAAAGTGGTATTTTGCAATTGTGGACGTTGTGGCAATTTTAACAGAAAGTCCTAATCCTCAAGTATATTGGCGCGTATTAAAAAAAAGATTGAAAGACGAGGGTAATGAAACCGTTACAAATTGTAACGGTTTGAAAATGCGAGCACCTGACGGTAAAATGCGAGTTACTGATGTTGCTGATACTGAACAACTTTTTCGATTAATTCAATCTATACCTTCACCAAAAGCAGAGCCTTTTAAAGTATGGTTGGCACAAGTTGCATCTGAACGTTTGGACGAAATGCAAGACCCCGAGATTTCTATTGACAGAGCTTTGGAACAATATATGAAACTAGGCTATTCAGAAAATTGGATTAACCAACGACTGAAAAGTATTGAAATACGAAAAGAACTTACAGACGAATGGAAAAAAAGAGGTCTAAAAGAAGGTATTCAATTTGCGACACTTACAGACATCATTACCAAAGCTTGGGCAGGAAAAACAACCAAAGAGTATAAAATTCTTAAAGGATTAAAAAAAGAAAATCTTCGAGACAATATGACAAATACCGAATTGATTTTAAATATGCTTGCAGAGGCTTCTACCAAAGACATTTCACAATCTACAAATCCAGAAACATTTTAAGAAAGTGCTAAAGTTGCAAAACGAGGCGGTAAAATTGCGGGAGATGCCCGAAAAGCATTGGAAACACAAACGGGCAAAAAAGTAGTTACATCGTTAAACGCTAAGACAGTAATAAAAGGAAAAGACGATGCCAAACAGATAGAAAACAAAAAAACGAAAGGCAAATAGAAAACCAGTCCATAAGCGCAAAACTAACTTTCACCTTCTTAGTTTATTCTTATTGAGTTTAAACCCCAAAATTAAAATCCGCTTAAATCATAAAAAAAATCTGCGTCATCTGCGTTCCATTGGAATTATGAAAATTTGAAAAAATTTAAAATTTTGAACAAAATTCTCAATTCGCTAAGAAATTATATTTTATCATAGATAATTCAATTTCCCAACAAAAAACATCTTCCTAAAGGCAATATATTGATGGAGTTTTCTAATTTTGTATCCTCAAATCAAACAAAACAATGGAAATTCCTAAAATATACGAATCAGACAAGACAGAGAGCAAGTGGTATGACTACTGGATGAAAAATGGTTTTTTTAATTCACAACCCGATGAAAGAGAAGCCTATACCATCGTAATTCCTCCACCAAACGTTACAGGAGTGTTACACATGGGGCACATGCTCAACAACACTATTCAGGATGTCTTGGTGAGAAGAGCACGTATGTTAGGAAAAAACGCTTGTTGGGTTCCTGGTACAGATCACGCTTCCATTGCTACCGAAGCAAAAGTGGTAAACAAACTTAAAGCCGAAGGTATCGACAAAAAAAACTTGACGCGTGATGAATTTTTGGAACATTGCTGGGAATGGACGCACAAACACGGAGGAATTATCTTAGATCAGTTAAAAAAACTAGGTGCATCTTGCGATTGGAATCGTACGCATTTTACCATGGACGAAGGGTATTATAAAGCCGTAATCCAAGTATTTGTTGATTTGTTTGAAAAAGGAATGATTTATCGTGGTGTGCGAATGGTGAATTGGGATCCACAAGCACATACTGCTTTGAGCGATGAAGAAGTAAACTACAAAGAGGTTAACTCTAAATTATATTACGTTAGATACAAAATTCAAGATGCAGAAGATGAGTGGGTAACGATTGCTACTACGCGTCCAGAAACTATTTTGGGAGATACTGCTATTTGTATCAATCCTACCGATGAAAGATACAAGCACTTGGCTGGTAAAAATGTAATCGTTCCTATTGCCAACAGAATTATTCCTATCATCACTGATGAATATGTTGATCCAGAATTTGGAACAGGATGTTTGAAAATTACACCTGCTCACGATCCTAATGATTATGAAATAGGTATCAAACACAATTTAGATAGTATAGATATTTTCAATGATAATGGTACACTGAATGAAAACGGTGGTGAATACCAAAATAAAGACCGTTTTGATGTAAGAAAAAAAATCGCAAAGGATTTGGAAGCACAAGGCTACCTTATCAAAACCGAAGACCATATCAATAAAATTGGATTCTCAGAAAGAACAGATGCTGTAATTGAGCCTAAACTGTCTTTACAATGGTTTTGTAAAATGGAAGATTTAGCAAAACCTGCTTTGGACAACGTGATGAACGACAATATTGCTTTTCATCCGCCAAAATTCAAAAACTCTTACAAACATTGGATGGAAAACATCAAAGATTGGTGTGTTTCTAGACAATTGTGGTGGGGACATCAAATCCCTGCTTACTTCTTCGGAAAAGGGATGAACGATTATGTAGTTGCTAATTCTATTGTAGAGGCTTTGGAAAAAGCAAAAGCGATTACAGGCAATGCTAAAATGACTGTTCATGATTTAAAACAAGACGAAGATGTAATGGACACTTGGTTTTCATCATGGTTGTGGCCTATTGCTGTTTTTGGAGGATTCGACAAAGACAACGATGGAAAAGAAATAGACTACTACTACCCTACCAATGACTTAGTGACTGCTCCTGAAATCATGTTTTTCTGGGTAGCCAGAATGATTATGGCAGGTTACGAATACAAAGGAGAATTGCCTTTCAAAAACGTATATTATACAGGAATTGTTAGAGATAAATTGGGTAGAAAAATGTCCAAATCTCTTGGAAACAGCCCCGATCCACTTAGTTTGATAGAAAAATATGGTGCTGATGGTGTTCGTGTAGGAATGTTATTGAGCAGTCCAGCGGGAAACGATTTACCTTTCGATAGCGCGCAATGCGAACAAGGAAGAAACTTTACCAATAAAATTTGGAATGCTTTCAGATTGGTAAAATCTTGGGAAGTGAAAGATTTTGAGCAACCCGAATACGCAAAAAAAGGAATCGAGTGGTTTGAAAATCAACTCAATGCTAGATTGGTAGAAATCAATTCGAGTTACGATCAATTTAGAATTTCCGAAGCGTTGATGTCCACCTACAAATTGGTTTGGGATGATTTCTGCTCTTGGTATTTGGAAATCGCAAAACCTGCTTATGGACAGCCGATTGACAGCACTACTTACCAAAAGACATTAGAATTGTTCGAAGCTTTATTGAGAATCATTCATCCTTTCACACCTTTTATTGCAGAAGAATTATGGCATTTGATAAAAGAAAGACCAGATAAAGATTGTGTAATTGTGGCGAAATGGCCAGAAGCGAAAAAAGTAGATGAAACAATTACCAAAGGATTTGAAATCGCTGAAGAAGTAATTACCAACATTAGAAATATCAGAAAAGAGAAAAACATTGCCAATAAAGTTGAAATAGATTTAAGAATCAAGAAAAATCAAAATACAGATACTTCTTTTGATGCTATTATTCAAAAAATTGGTAACATTTCCTCTTTCGAATATATCGAAAACAAAGTGGATAATGCTTTTTCGTTTATCGTGAAATCCAATGAATTTTTCATTCCTTTCTCTGAAGATATAGATGTAGAGGCAGAAATTGCAAAATTGAAAGAAGAATTGCAGTACACTAAAGGATTTTTGAAAAGTGTAGAAGGAAAACTCAATAATCAGAAATTTATGGCAGGTGCTCCAGAACAAGTAGTAGCTAACGAAAAGCGCAAACAAGAAGATGCTTTGAACAAAATCAAAGTTTTGGAAGAGAAGTTGGGGAGTTATGTATAATCAAAAGTATATTTTAGTAAAATACAAATGTTTATATTAGTAAAATAAACCTTGAGTATAAATTATATCGAATTATGAATTTACCAGTAAGTCAAACTTCTGGTATATTTCTCCTTCACTTATATAACAGCCTTTTTGCATCATCTCGAAAAGTTCATCTTCTTTTTCCTTTTGGTAAGGTTTGGAGGTTTTTCTTACTTCCAATGCAGAAATAGGAATTTCTGAAAGAGGAGTTTTAGAAAAGTCTATTGAGGTTTCATTAGTTTGTAAATGGATTAGTGAAATCTGTTCTTCTTCAAACTTGAAAAGCATCCAAAATTGAGCCTCGCAAAACTCTGCATACTTTGCTTTCTGCAACATACTTCCCATGATTACATCAGAGAATTCATCTATCTTTTGCTCACCAAAATCTGGATTGGTCTTTTTGAAATTTTCCCAATCTTGTGCTTCAATGCCATTTACGGCTAAAAACTGTATAAATTCTTTTTCCAACTTTTGCAATGCTTCTTTGCTCAACCTCTGAAATCTCATGTCAACATTAAATTAATTTATCTTTCAAAACCGACTCAATAACTTCCTGACTTTCGAGCGCTTTCATATACTTGAATCGCAAAGTATCTTCTTTTTCGATAATCGAAAGTAAATCTTGGAACTTTTCCTCAGAAATTTCATCAATTTCTAGGTAAGAAAGGATTTGTTCCAATAAACTTTCTTTGTTTAATTGAATAGCATCTTTTATCGCTTCGATTTCTTCACTCATAATTTTTCGTGAAATTGATATTCTCTTTTATCGTTGAAACATTCATTTTTAAGTAGTTTCTCCATTTCCTTTTCTTTGGGATGCACCACATAGGTAGCAACTTCATTAAATTTTTTGTTTTCAATTTCTTTCAACTTCAAAATTTTGTCCATTACCAAAGTATGGTCAATAGAATAAATGGACAATTTTCCATCTTGAATTTCTATAAATTCAACAGAATATAATTCATTACTTTCTTTCATAAAAATGAAATAACCTCCTTTTTTTGCTGGTATTACAAAGTTGTTTTTGTCACTTTTGAAATAACTATCATACTGATAATACAATGCATAAATGGTATCGTTGTGTTCTCTATAGAAAACGCCATTTAAAGGAGCAACCCCATACATTTTATCATCCTTGAAAGTAAAACCTTTAGAAATGGCTTCTTCTTTTGAAATAACAATTTCAAAGCCTGAGCGAACAGCAATGCTATCTTTAGTTACAATCATTTGTTTGTAGCGTACTTCCACCAAATCATAATACCCTCTATGTTCTTTTTCAAAACCTTTGAATTTTTCAATTTCATTAAGATTATTCATTCCAAAATACAAGGAAGTGTTGTCATATTGCCCTAGCAAAAAATGACACATAAAAAACATTGCAATAATCAAATACAACTTCATAATCATAAAATTAGTAACTTTTCAATTAATACAGTAGAAATTTCTACTAAAAAAATTCCATTCCTTATTTTCTATTTACAAAAAATTAAAAATATTTGTAAGTTTGTAATATTAGAAAACTTCAATAATTACCCTATACTTTTCAAAACGTTCAAACTAACATGAAATATATTTGGCAAGAAACACCAGCAGAAGACAACGAAACTATTGAAAAATTAACTGAATCTCTTCAAGTTCCTATGGTTGTTTCCAAATTACTTGTTGATAGAGGTGTAGTGGATTTTGAATCTGCAAAAGCATTTTTTAGACCTGACCTTAGTCAATTGCATGATCCTTTTTTGATGGAAGATATGGAAAAGGCAGTCAATAGATTGTCAGATGCATTAGCCAAAGACGAAAAAATTATGGTTTATGGTGATTACGATGTGGACGGCTCATCTTCAGTTGCTTTGATGGTTTTGTTTTTAAGAAAATTCACTTCCAACTATATTTTTTATCAACCAGATAGATACGATGAAGGATATGGCATTTCGGAAGCAGGAATTGAAAAAGCAAAATCTGAAAACGTAAAACTTATAATCGCTTTGGATTGTGGAACAAAAGCTATAGAAAAAATTGCTTTAGCAAATCAATACCAAATTGATGTTGTTGTTTGTGATCATCATACTCCCGGAGCAGCACTTCCTAATGCTTTTGCAATTTTGAACCCCAAAAAAGAAACTTGTCCCTACCCTTTCAAAGAACTGTGTGGCTGTGGAATAGGTTTTAAGTTGATTCAAGGTTTTGCCATTCATCAAGGTTGGAAAACTGAAGATATATTGGAGTATTTAGATTTGGTAACGCTTGCTATTGGTGCTGATATTGTTCCTATAATCGGAGAAAATAGAGTTTTAGCATACTTTGGACTTCAACAAATCAATGATAATCCTAGATTGGGCATCAAAAAACTTTTGGAAACTAACAACAAAAAATCAAGCATTACAATATCTGATTTGGTGTTTATCATTGCGCCAAGAGTAAATGCAGCAGGAAGAATAAGTCATGCCAATGCAGCCGTGGAAATGCTTCTTGTTGAAAATGAGTTAGAAGCTGAAGAATGGTGTAATAAAATCAATAATTACAACAACGAGAGAAAAGATTTGGACAAAGACATCACTTCAGAAGCACTACAAATTATTCAAAATGATGATTTCTATACAGATTCAAATTCTACGGTGGTATGGAACGCATCTTGGCACAAAGGCGTGGTAGGTATTGTAGCGTCTAGAATTATTGAAAATTACTATAAACCAACAATAGTTTTGGCTATTTCAGGTGATGAAGCTACGGGATCGGCACGTTCTGTGAAAGGATTTGACGTACATGAAGCTTTAGAAAAATGCGCTGATTTGCTTACAAAATTTGGAGGACACAAATATGCAGCAGGACTGAGTCTTAAGATTGAAAATTTAATTCCTTTTAAAGAAAAATTTGAATCTATTGTCAAGGAAAGTATTACTTCAGATCAATTACAGCCCAAAATATTGATTGATGCTTCCATCACCCAAGAGGACTTAGTTCCAGATTTGCTCAACAATCCATTGCCAAAAATATATCGTATTTGCGAACAATTTGGACCTTTTGGCCCCAAAAACATGCGTCCAGTTTTTAGAATTAACGGACTTTTGGATACTGGATATTCAAGAATTGTAGGCGAAAACCACCTTAAATTCTCATTAAAATGTCCAGAAACACATATGATTATAAATGGTATAGGATTTAAATTAGGACACAAAATTGACCTTTTAAAATCAGAAAAACCTATCGACCTCGTTGCAAATCTAGAAGTAAATGAATACATGGGTAATATTTCACTGCAACTCAATGTTAAAGACTTTGAATATTCTAATTAATATTTTGTCATGTTTTCTTGCCCCAAACGACTATAAAATAATCTATAATAAATAAAATGAGTACATATTACGATCCTAAAGACCTTAAAAAATTTGGAAATATTGAAGAATTCCAAAAACCATTAGCAGACAAATTCTTTGATTATTACGGAGAAGTTTTTCAAGAAGGAGCACTTACCGCAAGAGAAAAAGCTTTGATTGCTTTAGCTGTTTCACACGCAGTACAATGTCCATACTGTATTGATGCTTACACAGGCGATACACTAAAAAAAGGATGTTCAGAAGCTGAAATGATGGAAGCAGTTCATGTAGCAGCAGCGATAAGAGGAGGTGCTTCTTTAGTACACGGGGTGCAGATGATGAATAAAGTTAAAAAAATGACGATGTAATACTCATCTTTATAACTAATATTGAATTCTGAGAAAATTAACTACATTTGCTTTAAATAAAAAATATCGTAATTGTGAACAATAGAAAATATACTTTAATCATAGCCTTTTCACTTTTGGCACTAGTTTCTTTTGATTCTTGTAAGGCATTGGCCAAAACAGCAGTTAAATATTGGACAAAAAAACAAGTGAAAGAATTTGTTCAAAATTGCGAAACAAAATCTTCTAAACTCATTGGAGAAGCAAATGCTAGTAAATTTTGCGATTGTGCTGTTGATAAAGTGGCCGAACAATACAAAAATTATGAAGAAGCCAAAACTGTATCAGTTACAGAAATTATAAAATTAGCCAACGAGTGCAGATAATTACCAACGATTCAAAGTAACACCAAACCTAAACATTAGGTTGTAAAACTGAGCATCGTAGATTATTTCAGAATTGAAGGTAGAGTATAAAATTCCTTTAGCTGTGGTATAGAATTGTCCCAATTCAAAATGGATATATCTATTGCCATTATGATACTTTACTCCAATTCCACCTTCTATATAATCATAAAAAGTACTATTATCGGCCTCTACTCTAAAATTATCTCCTTCCTCTCCTTGAAGCCAATACCTTCTATCTTTTCCAACTGCAATTCCATATTTTCCAAATATATACCAAGAAACGTCTGCTTTTCTTAATAGATAAACGTTAGCATAACCATACATTGGGAAAGTTCTAATTTTAAGCACATGTTTATCTGATGCTGAAAAAATTGGTTTTCTTAGTCTCAATGATGAAATCCCAGCTCCTATAGAAACCCTTTGTAATACTTGTACCGAAAAATTATAATCCCACATTCCAGTTCTAAAACCTCCTCCCAAGTACAAGGTGTGATTCAATACATTGTCGTACTTTACTTTTGTAGGTTTTTCTTCTATAAGTGATAAGTGAGATGTATTAAAACCAAAAGCATTTACACAAAGTAGCAGCAGAAGGCAACTCGATATGTAAATGCTTTTTTTCATGATTATAAATCGCTTTTATTAGCTATATACAATCTGTCCAAGAGGTGTAAATTGCAGTGTATTCCAATTAACTTGAAATTGTTGAAGGCCTGTGCTATTTGATACTATAATAATAGTAGGATGAATTGGATGTAACATTACATCAAACGCTTCTACGTTATTAATGTGCATTACTTGAACCAAATCGTCTGGATTAGATGCATTAAAAATTGTCAATCCATTGGCGCCTTGCCCAACCATAAGATAGTTCATAGCCATAGCCATACCGTAAGGACTATCCAACTCAATAGACTGAAGAACAGTTGGTTCATGCTCGTTTGATAAATCAACAACATTCAATGTATTTTCTCCAATATTGTTACACCCTTCATTTGCAACAGATCTTAATGTGTAGTATGCAACATTGCCATATGGTAGTACTGGATCACAAGATTCTGTATGCTCCAAAGATGAAATTCTCGTTGGATTACTTGGATTATTCGCATCCAAAATAGCCATATCAGTAGTAGAACCGATGTAAATTCTAAAGTTTGCAGTATAAATAGTTTCTGAACCTACGCTAATACTTTTTTCATTTACTTTATTGATTTGACTTCCATCTTCTATCACATGCAAAGTTTTATCAGAAATCACATATATGTGCCCATAATCTACAGCAATTCTATTTAAAGTACCTTTTCCAGAACCATAAGCCCCTGTGAAAGATGTTGGAATTAAAGATTCTGGAATAACGTTCTTTTTGTAATCTAAGAATAATCTTCCTTCTTTTTTTATAGCTTTAGCCTCTGGACTATTGATTTCGAAAGATTCAGTAACTCTATCAAAATAAAAACCTAAAAGCGCTTGTCCTTGGTCGTTGTATTGTGTTTCCCAAAACACATTTTCTGCTCTACTTACCAAAACTGGATTGTAAACATCAGTGATGTCTATTTTAATAAAATCGTATAATGTCTCTGCAAACAAAAAGTTGTCTTTCACGTAAAATTCTCTGT
>CAWUIK010000056.1:0-19717 GCA_963922585.1 uncultured Flavobacteriales bacterium
CTCTAATTTAATATTACAAATAGCTACCTCGTTTTCGGTAGTATCAGCCCAAGAATCTGGATGATGAGCAGGAGCGATATAATCTTGAATAGCCCCAGCGATAACTTCTACATTGGTTGTTTTACCATTTTTATCAGTGTGTTTATAATTAGGAATTCTTTCTCTCCAAAGCATTTTAAAATGAGGTTCTACCATTTTATTAGCTTTAGGCAAGTTCAGCCAAATCTGAAATAATTCCAAAGTGTTTTCTTTATCCTTGTTCAAAAGAGGGAACATTTCAGAATGTTGCACACCTTTTCCCGCAGTCATCCATTGCACATCACCATCACCATATCTTCCTGCAGCACCAAGAGAATCGGCATGATCTACCATTCCTTTTCGAACTACTGTAACTGTTTCAAATCCTCTATGTGGATGTCCAGGAAAACCAGGAACAGTCTTACCATGATACATCCTAAATCCATCTTTTATAATAAAATCGTCACCTAAATGCCTTCCTTGCAAAGAAGTACTAGGTCCCATTTGTTCATTTCCTCTAGGGAAATTATCTTCGTGGTGTACACAAAATAAAAATGGGTCTAAAGTTTCCCATTGAAAACCCAGTGGTTTAATTTGAATAATTGGATTCATATTTTTGGTTGAATTATTTTCTGATTTTTTATTATTTTTTGAAAAACTAAACAAAGGCAATGCAACAGCAGAAAGCGAAGCAAAAGAAATTCTTGTCAAAAAGTTTCTTCTTGGAATAGGAGTGCTCATAAATGTATTTGTTTTGGTTTTATTTTACATGTAAAACAAAATTATACATAAAAAGTTGATTTTGCAAATTGATTAATCTTTCTTTTCTATTTGTATAAATTCATTTATTTTTAAAAGTCAAAAAAAAACAATCTATTGAATGAATTTTTAAAACTATGTATATCTTTGTTTCATGCAAAACAACGCATTATTAGATATTTCAATTGTAGTTCCTCTTTTTAACGAAGAAGAATCATTGCCAGAGCTCATCACTTGGATAGACAAAGTCTGTGTTGCGCATCAATTTTCATATGAGGTGTGGTTGATAGACGATGGTAGTAAAGACAATTCTTGGAATGTTGTAAAAGATTTGCAAAAAAAATACAATACTGTAAAAGGGATTTCTTTTAGAAGAAATTATGGAAAATCTGCGGCTTTGAATGTTGGTTTCGAACATACCAATGGTGAAGTAGTAATCACTATGGACGCTGATTTGCAAGATAGCCCAGATGAGATACCAGAATTGTACAAAATGATTAAAGAAGAAGGATTCGATTTGGTTTCTGGTTGGAAACAAAAAAGATTTGATCCGATTACCAAAACAGTCCCTACCAAATTATTCAATTGGGCAACACGTAAAATGAGTGGCATTCATTTGAATGATTTCAACTGTGGACTCAAAGCATACAACCATCAAGTAGTCAAAAGTATTGAAGTGTATGGTGAAATGCACAGATATATTCCAGTTATTGCCAAGTGGGCTGGATTTACCAAAATTGGTGAAAAAGTTGTGCAACATCAAGAAAGAAAATATGGTGTTACTAAATTCGGGTTGGAACGTTTTATCAATGGGTTTCTGGATTTATTCAGCATTACATTCATTGGGAAATTTGGTAAAAGACCGATGCATTTCTTTGGTTTAATTGGTACGCTTATGTTTGCTATAGGATTTGCTTTTTTCTTATGGATTGGAATAGATAAATTATTTATATATAAAACCGCTAGATTGTTAGCTTCAAGAACAGAATTTTACATAGCATTAGTTGCCATGATTATGGGAGTTCAAATGTTTTTAGCAGGCTTTTTAGGAGAAATGATTGCTAGAAACAATTCTCAAAGAAACGTATATTTGATAAAAGAAAAAATCACTTCAAGTGAAACAGATTCTTAAAAAAAAAGTAGTACTTGTTGGTCCTGCTTATCCTTTAAGAGGAGGCATTGCCAATTTTAACGAAGCTTTTGCTCATGCTTTGCAAAAAGAAGGTCATGATGTTTCATTGTTCTCTTTTTATTATCAATATCCCAATTTTCTTTTTCCTGGTAAATCGCAGTATGATAATTCGCAAGCACCTCCAAAAGATTTAAAGATTATAAACACCATAAGTTCTGTAAATCCTATCTCATGGGGGAAAACAGCCCAATCAATTGAGGATTTAGAACCAGATGTAGTCATCATTCGTTTTTGGTTGCCTTTTATGGGACCTTCGTTGGGAAGTGTTGCCAAGAGATTAAGAAAGAAAAAGATTAAAGTTGTTGCCATTACAGATAATGTGATTCCTCATGAACGTAGAGTAGGAGATAAGCAATTGACACGTTATTTTATCAAACAATGTGATGGATTTATAACGCTTTCCAAATCTGTAATGGAAGATATTTCAAAATTTACAGACAATCCCAATAAAATTTCTTTGCCACATCCTTTGTACGATACATTTGGAAAAAAATCAACTAAAGAAATAGCTGCTGATTTTTTAAAGTTGGATGTAAATCAAAATTACTTACTGTTTTTTGGATTAATTCGTCCGTATAAAGGTTTGGATATTGCCATTGAAGCGATGGCTGATTGTCAAATTAGAGAAAAATCTTTGAAACTTATAATTGCTGGAGAATTTTATGAGAAAAAAGAAAAATATCTGGATTTAATCGCTGCATTGAAATTAGAAGATTCAATTATAGTTCACGACCACTATATCCCTACTGAAGAAGTGAGGTATTATTTTGCTTTGTCAGATGCTGTGGTGCAACCTTATAAAACGGCCACTCAAAGTGGTATAACGCAGGTAGCATATCATTTTGACAAACCCATGATTGTCTCGAATGTAGGTGGATTGCCAGAGATAGTTCCCGATGGTAAAGTAGGTTTTGTAGTGCCTCCTGATGCAAAAGCATTTTCACAAGCCATTCTCAAAATTTTCGAAAACAATCATCTTGCAACATTTGAGAAAAACATCACTGAAGAAAAGAAGAAATTTGAGTGGTCTTACTTTGTAGCAGAGAGTTTGAAGTTTATCGAAGGGATATAGTTTTCGTTAAGCAATTTTTCTCATAATATCTAAGGCAACTTTCAAGGCATTGTGACCATCAGAAATAGAAACAGGAGGAACTGTGTCATTGATGATTGCGTTTACAAAAGACTTCAATTCTTCTTCAATGGCATTTATAGGTGCAGCTTCTTCTTTATGAATATCTATTTGTTTGTGTCCTTTTTCACCTAAATCTATGGTAAGAGAAAATGGATCTATGTCTGCTTCATCCACATCTTTCATCTGAATGACCTCGCTTTCTTTGTTTAAAAAATCAATAGCGATGTAAGCATCTTTTTGGAAGAAACGAGATTTTCTCATATTTTTCAATGACATTCTACTTGCAGTAAGGTTGGCAACACAGCCATTGTCGAATTCTATTCTTGCGTTGGCAATATCAGGAGTATCACTCAATACAGATACGCCACTTGCGTGAATATTTTTCACATTGCTTTTTACAATACTCAAAACCACATCGATGTCGTGAATCATCAAATCCAATACTACCGAAACATCCGTTCCTCTAGGATTGAATTGGGCCAATCTGTGTGTTTCGATAAACATCGGATTATTCAGATAATGCACCACAGCAGTAAAAGCAGGATTAAATCTTTCTACATGTCCCACTTGGACTTTTACATTGGCTTCGGTAGCAAGAGCGATTAATTTTTGAGATTCTTCAATGGTGCTTGTGATTGGTTTTTCTATAAAAACATGTTTGAATGCCCTCATAGATTTTTGAGCTACATCAAAATGAGCAAACGTAGGTGTAACAATGTCTATAATATCCACTTCATTAATCAATGCTTCTAAAGTATCGAATGCATTGGTGCGATAAGTCTCGGCAACTTCTTTTCTAATGCTTTCTTCTGGATCGAAAAAACCAATGAATTGCACAAAATCACATTGACTTAGAATTTTTATGTGAATTTTTCCTAAATGTCCAGCGCCTACAACTCCTATTTTTAGCATGTCGAATAAAGTTTAATTAATTGAATTCAAGCAAAAATACTTGATACATTCTCTAGTTGTAATCAAATAGTGCATTGTTATCAACAAAAAACTTTTAGCATTTTAGAAAAAATAAATGTTTCAAAATTAAACAAGAGAACGTAAATTTGAACCATGTTTGAAACAGAAGATACCTACAGACACCAAGGAATGAGAAGAGCGTTGGTGGAAATCCTTAAAAACAAGGGGGTTAAGGATGCTCAAGTGCTCGCTGCTATTGGGAAAATACCAAGACACATGTTGTTTGATAAAGTATTTCATAATAATTATGCATATGAAGATTTGGCGTTTCCTATTGGTGCAGGACAAACCATTTCTCAACCTTCTACTGTAGCGTTTCAATCAAGCCTTTTAGAAATAAAAAAAGGGGATAAAGTGCTCGAGATTGGTACTGGAAGTGGATATCAAACGGCTGTTTTGTTGGAGTTGGGTGCTAAAGTGTATTCTATAGAAAGACAAAGAGAGTTATACAATACCACCAAGCCTCTTTTAGCGTCATTAGGTTACAGACCCAATTTATTTTTTGGTGATGGTTTTGAAGGAAAAGAAGCATTTGCTCCTTTCGATAAAATTATTGTGACTTGTGGCGCTCCATTTTTGCCTCCAAAATTATTAGGCCAATTGGCTAATAATGGAAAAATGGTAATACCTGTAGGTGAAGGTAAAGATCAAATCATGACCTTAGTTACAAAAGATGAAATAGGTAACGTAGAACAACAAACATTTGGAAATTTTAGTTTTGTACCAATGTTGACAGATAAACAATATTAATAAAGTAACTTCGTTTTTAGTAAATCATAAATACAGAAATTCAAAATAATGAAAAAGTTAATCGTTTTAGGAATATTATTTTTATCATTCTTGCAATTTAATTCATTCAACGCTCAAGAAGAGCAAGAAAAAAAATTAAGTTTTGAAACTCAATTTGATGTTTTTTCTCGAAACGGAAATATTATTCCCAATCTTAAAGCAAGATATTTTTTCAATGCGGATAATGTTTTAAGAACAACTTTTTCATTTCAATATAATGATGCTATAACAGAAATATTAGAAAATAATGGAACTGGGGTAGGTTCTGTTCAAAAAACAAATTCATTAGCTACATTCTCTATAGGGTATGAAAAGCATTTTATAGCAGATAAGTTCTCTCCTTATATAGGGGCTGAATTTATTTTTGGTTTTGGAAACCATAGCACTTTTGGTTCAAGAACAGATTCTTTAGTTTTTGTTAGTGAGTTTAATTACTCTTCTCAACAAAGAGTCAGTCAACTTGGATTTGGAATTTTTACAGGAGTAGATATACCTTTATATAAAGGATTATTTTGCGGTACTGAAATTGGCTACATGTTTTTATCTTCAAATTTGCAAAGGGGCGAATACAAAACAGAAAATGCAGCTTCAACTACCAATGCCTCCACAGTTGATGTAATACCTTCTGTAAAAACAAAATCTTTTTCTCTAGTAAATATGGGGGGGGTGAGAGTGGGGTGGAAATTTTAATTTGAATTTCGTAACTTTAACGAAACAATATTCGTAAAAAGCCACCGAATTCAAAATTCAAGTTATGAACATTATTGTTTAGTAATTAACAAAATGCAGTTGACAAAATAAGATAACCAAACTCTGCATGCTAAATAAGCATCATAACTTTGATTCTTGAAATTTAAAATTCAATTTATTATGAAAAGAAAAACATTATTATTCGCAGCATTCTTAGGTCTAGGATCTATTGCTAATGCACAAACGACTACAATGGAGTCGAAAAACGGTCACGAAATCTTACCTCAAGCAGGTGATATCGCTATCGGAATGGATGCTGTTCCAATTCTTGATTTTGGTTTAAATGCTATCAACATCATGAACAACACTGGACAAACTGCACAACACCCAGGATTTGTTTCTGGATTCAATCAAGTTTTGTCTGGAAAGTATTTCCTTTCTGAAACAAGAGCCGTAAGAGCTAGAGTTGGGATTAACACAGAAAATATTTCAACAAAAGATTTTGGTGATAATCCATTAACTCCATCATTACCAACAGGAGTAGCTGAAAATGTTTTAATTAGCACTTCTAATACTGCTGATAGAAATGTATTTTTAGGTGGAGGTATGGAGTTCAGAAGAGGTCACAATAGACTGCAAGGTTACTATGGTGGTGAGGTGTTTTTAGGTTTTGCTTCTACATCAACTAAAAACTCTTACGAAATAGAATTTAATCAAACTGCAGTAGATTCAGGTTATGTAGGTTCTTTAGGTAATACAAGAGTTTTATCTTCAAAAACTGGTACAGCAATTACTTTTGGATTAAGAGGTTTTGCAGGTGTTGAATATTTCTTCGCTCCAAAAATTTCTATCGGTGCTGAGTTTGGATGGGGATTTGGATTAACAACTTCTCCAAGAGGTAGCAACGAAGAAGAAAACTGGGGAATTGCTCCAGGTTCTGCTGCTGGTGCAACAGATGCTGCTTACATCATGGAAACTCCAGATAATAACCAAGGAAGATCAATGGGATTCGGAGTTGATAGTGGTATTGGACAAGGTGTATTAGATGGTGCTTCTGCAGCGCTTATGATTCACTTCCATTTCTAATCAAAACATATTTGAATCAAATATTTAAAAGGGTTGTCCGAAAGGATGACCCTTTTTTTGTATAAATTTTTTACTTTTGTAGCCAAAACTTATCTCTTATTTAATAAAAATATTCAATGAAAATTTATCTACTTACTACATTATTTTTTATTCCAATGCTATTTTTATCTCAAGAAGATGAAATTACAGTTGTTACCCAAGAAAGAAACTTAGGAACCATTAGTAAAATTATTTACAGTAGCGATAATCGATATATTGCTTCTGCTAATGAAGGGAATTACCAAATCAAAGTTTGGGACGTTACCTCAGGCAAATTAATCGGAACTCTTAATGGACATCAAAATCCAATCAAAAAAATAAGTTTTAGTGAAAACAATGATGAATTGGTTTCTTTAGATGAAAAACATCACTTTTTTAAATGGGATTTATCTCAATGGAAAATCAAAGATAGTATACCAAACAGTTATAGCATTTCAGACTTCATTTTTTTACCTTTTTCAAATTCATATCTTTTGAGTAGCGAGAATAATCAATTGTTTGAGTACTCTAGTTCTCTCAAAGAAACTACAAAATTTAAGTCGGAAATACAAAGTTTTGATGCCAATCAAAAGTATATTTATATAGCTAGTGAATCTAAAGTTTCCGTTTTAGACTTTCAATCCTTTAAAGTCATTAAAGAAGTTGAACCCAAGAAAAAGGTGTTAATTGATTTTGTTGCTGAAGTTGGAAATGAATTCATTGTGCAAACGGAGGAAGGTACGACCTATTATTACGATGCAAAGTTTGAAATAAAAAATGAGTTTAATACATTCAGAAAACCAGTTGGTTTTTCAATTTCTAAAGTAAGAAATTTATTAGCAATTCCAAATAATTCAGGTGAAGTTATCATTTGGGATTATACAAATGGAACCGAAGTGGCTTCATTATATGACAAAGAAAATAATGAGAATGTAAAAAGTTTATCATTTAGTTCTAATGGTTTTAATATTGCAACCAGTAGTTTTAGAAAAACATTGTTTCAAAAAATAAAAAGCCACAATAATGTAATTCAAATTTGGAATGTAGATAGAAAACAAATCGTCAAAACTTTGAAGGGAGAAGTAAATCCTGTTGCATCTTTTGCATTTAGTCCTAATGAAAACCATTTGTTCTCCTTAAGAGCTGATGTTTTGGATGTTTGGAGCATGAATAGTGGTGAAAGACTAGGGACAATAAAATTACAAGATAGAAAATTAGAGGTAAAAGATCGAACATCTGATAATATTGATGAACAAAAACAAAATGCAAAAGAGGACATTACCCAAAAAGCAAAAAATGTAGATGACAAAACAGTTGTTAATGGTCTTGGGGCTGTGGTTTCTGGAAATATGGGGGATATGATCAAGAGAAAAGCTGAGCAGCGTATCAAACAGAAAGTAGTGGAAACCAAAACAAATGTTAAGGAAGACATTAAATATACAGGTAAAGCAGCATTTAAAAGATTTGGTTTTCAGGACGATAAGATTGTAATTTCTCCCAAAGGAAATTATATGCTTACTGCTTTTAGTAAAGATGAAATTAGATTGTATAGTATCAAAGATGGTTTGCCAGAGTATATTGATTATGTGAAAACAGGACAGAAAGAATTTTATGATGTACTTTTTGATCCAGAAGAGGAGTTCATTGTAATAGGGGGAGTTGGTAATGAACCAGTATCTATTGTAGAAATTGATAAAATTCAAGAAACTAAACCTAAAAAATTGAAAATTGATTATAAGGATAATTCTAGTCTTTCTACTAACTTGCAAAGCGCCAACGCTATGGCTATTACTAAAGATGGTAAATATTTAGTAGCACTTTTCAATACAGGGAGAATTGTTGCTTGGAGTACAGGTTATTGGTCAATTATTATGGATTTTAATCCAAAAGTTACGCTTACTAAACATCCTTTTATTGGATTTAGTGCTGACGAAACCAAACTTTTTGTAAATACTGGTCTTGGAGTTTACACTTATAATTTTGTATTAAAAAGTGATGAAGAAATTACCTCCATGCAAGATGTTTTGGGTATCGAGAAAACAAAGATTGATGGATATCCTGTGATGACTCATAAACCAATGAATCATTTGATTTCGATAGCCGACAATCATGTTGAATTTTTGGATGTGATTAACAATAAAGTCAATAAATCAATGCCGCTTCCTACAGATCTGATAACAGATGTGCAGGTCAACAAGTTTGGTTATGTTGGTATCAGTTTTAAAAATGGAGCCATGAGAGTCTTTGATCCTAATGATGGCAAGGAAAGATTTATGATGGTTGGGCAAGACGATAATGCTATATTCAAAACTCCAGATAATTATTACAAAATGACCAAAGAAGGATATGAATTGGTTACCTTTAGAGTGGGAAAAAATGCCTATCCTTTTGAACAATTTGATGCGACCAACAATAGACCTGATTTGGTTTTGAAAGCAATGAATAGTGAAGATGAAAATTTGATAAAACTCTATAATAAAGCCTTTCTAAAGAGATTGTCTAAATTGGGAATAACCTCTCAAGAAAGTGTGAGTTTAAAACAATTGCCTTCTTCAGAAATTTCTAATTACAAAGACATACCGATTTCAACAGATCAAAGGACAGTATCTTTAACTATTTCAGCCAAAAGTAAAGAAGGAAACTTAAAAAAACTCTTAGTTTGGAACAATGATGTGCCTGTTTTTGGAGGAAATGGACGAGCCATTTCAGGAAATACTTTTAATGAAAGTATAACTTTAAACTTGGCATCTGGACATAATAAAATTCAAATAGCAGTACAAGACGAAAAAGGAAGAGAAAGCCTCAAAGAAACCATTGATGTTGAATGTTTACAAAAGTCTAAACCTAATTTGTATGTGGTATCTGTAGGAACTTCGATTTATAAAGATAAAAGATATAACTTAGATTATGCAGCTAAAGATGCTAAAGACATAGTGGCACAATTTCAAAAAGAAAATGACTTATATGGAGAAGTGAAGGCTAAAATTTTGACAGATCAACAGTCTTTGGGAAAAAACATCCAAGAACTTAAAAGTTTCTTAAAAGATGCTACCATTGATGATGTTGTGATTGTTTTTGTGGCTGGTCATGGACTTTTGGATGCTAAGTATGATTATTTTTATGGAACGCACGATGTAGATTTTAACAATCCAAGTAAAAATGGTTTAGCATACGAAAGACTAGAGTCTATTTTAGATGGCATTGCTCCTTTGAAAAAAATCCTCATCATGGATACTTGCCACAGTGGAGAGGTGGAAGAAGAAGAACTTTTGGTGAGTGCTGAAGATGTAGTAGAAGACGAAAGCGTTATGTTTAGAGCAGTTGGACCTGCTTTGACAACCATAGAAGCCAGCCCAACCAAAATGATGAAAGAACTTTTTACTGATTTGAGAAGAGGAACAGGTACCACAGTTTTATCTTCTGCTGGAGGAGCAGAATTTGCTATGGAAAGTAATGATTGGAAAAACGGTTTGTTTACTTATAGTTTACTGTTTGGCCTTAGAAACAATGGCGCAGATTTAAATGGAGATGGTAAAGTAATGCTTTCCGAACTTCAAATTTACGTAACTGATAGAGTCTCGGAACTATCACATGGTAAACAAACACCCACAACTAGAATTCAAAATTTAGCTTTGGATTACAGAATTTGGTGATTTATTGAGAATTCGATATAAGTCCAACAAAAATCACTTACTATACTGATATTTGTCATAATGTTTTAGATGTTACTCAACTACATTTGTAGAAGTAAAATAATGAAAAACACAATAATTAAAACAATATGAAAGAACAAGTAGAATTAAACCCAGGAGAGATTAAATTAATTTTTAATGAAACGCACAAAGGAAAAGTGTATTTATCAGATTTAGGAATGAGCAGCGAAGATTTAGTGCTTTCTGATGGTAATATGAGATTTGTAGTGGAAGTAAGTAATATCGAAAATGTTCAATTTTCTGCTGTGCCAACTATTCAATTTGAGTACGAAGAAATAATGGATGAAACACATTGGATTACTGAATTCAATGGAGAAGTAATTTCAGACAAATTAGACCATCACGGGAAATCTACTGTTATTCTTTTAAACAGATCTAAAATGGAAACATTGCTACATAGACATGAAAATACTATGGTGATTCATGCTGATTTTCCAAATAAAGCAACTTTGGTTCCTGAAAAATCTTATATTTCAATTTTTTAGAATTTAAAAAATACCAGAAAAAACTAGGGGTTGGTAACATTGTTGCTAACCCTTTTTTATTTTGATTTCAAAAATGTGATGCAACGATTCAGATAGGCTTCTCCTCCAGTTTCCCATACATTCACATGGTTGGCACCTTCCACTAAAACCAATTCTTTGTCAGAAGAAGCAATTGCTTCAAAATTTCTTTTTCCATAAGCAACATCTATTCTATCGTCAGCAGTTCCATGAACATACAAGACAGGTTGAGTAATATTTTTACAACTTTCTTCAGGATTGATGTTAGTTTTTTCGAAAGAGCCAACACTTTGCGCTCTCCAAATGACATAGTCTGTAAGATAGCCAAATGAAATTCCAAACATTCTTTTGGCGTAATCATGAATTACTTCATCAAATGTACAATAAGTACTTTCTATGATCCCAAATTCAATTCTTTTGTCTTTTGCGAGCATTTGAAGTGATATAGCACCTCCTAAAGATTGCCCCCAAATTCCTAATTTACCTAGCTCTTTTTGTGAAGAAACAAGTGTAATAAAATCAGAAATATCTTGAGTTTCATAGAAACCATAAGTAATGTAATCTCCTTCGCTATTGCCATGAGTTCTCAAATCAATCAACAACGACTGAAATCCATGTTGGGCAATTTCATAAGCCATCGGAAGAAAATGTTCCTTTTTGCCTCCAATACCATGAATAAAAATCACTGTTCCAGCAATTGAGTCTGTATTTGAAGCACAAAATAATCCTTCTAACTTCAATCCATCTTTGGATTGAATATGTATCACCTCAGTTTGAATATCAAAATCAGAGGGTTTAGGGTATTGCTTATCACTGTGTCTTCGGTCAACAATCAATTTAGGAGCATAAAAATGAAAAAATAGAAATATCAAGAGCAAAAAAATACCAATGCTCCATTTAAATACTTTTGATTTGAATATCTTTTTCATGCCTAAATATTTAGTATTGATTTAAAATTGAGAAAATTAATTTTCGCTAAAATTAAATAAAATTAAAGTATTAGATAAAATAATTTAGTTTCTGCAAACTTTTATTTTTCAATTTTGTTTCTAAATGGTACATTTGCATACACATAAATTTATATAGAAAAAGAATGAGTAATTTCCATAATCTAAAAGTAGTAGAAATAAATAAAGAAACCAATGACACAGTTTCTGTTGGATTTGAAATTCCAGATGCATTAAAATCAGATTTTCAATTTATTGCAGGACAATATCTTACTTTGAGTTTTCAAATCAACGGGAAAGAAGAAAGAAGATCTTATTCTCTTTGTTCTTCTCCCAGTGAGCTTATTTTAAAAGTTGCCGTTAAAGAAATTCCTAATGGTTTGGTCTCTTCACACATCAACAGAAATCTAAAAGTAGGCGATGTTGTAAAAGTTATGCCACCAGAAGGAGGGTTTTTACTTGAAACGAATAGATTAAGTGCTCAGAAATATGTTGCGTTTGCTGCAGGAAGTGGAATTACACCAATTTTATCTATGGCTAAAGCGGTTGCTGAAGTTGAACCAAACAGTGAATTCTATATATTCTATGGCAATAGAAATGAAGAAAATGTGATTTTTAAATCTCAATTAGACGCTCTTTCACAAAAAAATATCAAAACAATATATATTTATTCTAGACAAGACTCTGGATTTGCGCTTACTAATGGAAGAATCAACGATGGAAAAGCAAAATCTTTAATTATGCATTATCATCTAGAAAAAGCGGCAGGATTTTATTTATGTGGCCCTGAAGAATTGATTATGTCTGCAAAGCAAGGTATCACTTCATTAGGAATTGATGAGAAAAAAGTTCATTTCGAGTTGTTTACTACTCCAGTTTTGATGGAGAGCAAAAGTACTGGAGAAGCATCTGCAGCAGATTTTAAAGGTACTGCGAAAGTAAAAGTTATTTATGATGATGAGGAATTTGAATTTGATTTACCCACTAATGGAGAATCTATATTAGAAACTGCAATAAATGAAGGTGTGGATGTTCCATTTTCTTGCAAAGGAGCAGTTTGTTGCACTTGTAAAGCAAAAGTAACAAGTGGAAAAGCTATTATGGATGCTAACTATGCTCTTACAGATCAAGAAGTTGCAGATGGATTTATATTGACATGTACTTCTCATCCAGTTACTGAGAGTATTACTGTAAATTATGATGAAGTATAAACTTCTGAAGTGATAATAGAATTCTAAAGTTGAAATTAAATGAGCACTTTCATTGATTTCAACTTTTTTATTTTAAATCAAATATAGAATCTCAGAATTAAAATCACCCCAAACAAAATGGCAGCAATGAGAAGTATCATTATAAAGTTGCCATTCACTTTTGTGAAATCAGGACGAAATCGAAATCTATCGCTGGGTTTGTTATATTCTTCAAAACTCATGATGTAAAATTATGCAATATTTTAAATATATTTGCAAGAATTAGTAATTTAAAAACTTCACTTTGAATCCATATTATATTATAGAACCTAAAATCAAAAAAGTTCCATTTATTTTGAGTGTTCCGCATTGTGGGACTGCATTTCCAGACGAACTTTCTGCTCATTATTTAGAAGATAAGATTCAAAAGCCAGATGACACAGATTGGTTTGTTCATGAACTTTATGATTTTGCATCAGCAATGGGAATTACCATTATTCACTCAAAGTATAGCCGATGGGTAATTGATCTGAATAGAGACCCAGAGAGCAAACCGCTTTATGATGATGGAAGAATCATTACTTCTTTGACCCCTAATTCTGATTTTTTTGGTAATAAAATATATAAAAGTTCAGATTTTGAACCTTCTGAAGACGAAATCAAAAGAAGGTTAGACGTCTATTATTGGCCTTATTATCGCGCTATTGAAAATCTTCTAGAGGAACGTAAAAAAGAATTTGGTAAAGTAATACTTTGGGATGCTCATTCTATAAGAAGGCATGTGCCAACGATTAGAAAAGATCCTTTTCCAGACATGATTTTAGGCACTAATGATGAGAAAAGTGCAAGTAGTAGTATTATGAATACCGCACTTACTGAACTTAGAAAAGGAATGTTTCAAGTAAATTATAATGATCCGTTCAAAGGAGGTCATATTACAAGGTACTTTGGAAAACCAGAACTCGATCAACATGCATTGCAATTGGAAATGAACAAAATTCTATACATGAATGATGAAGAGTTGGACTATCATCCACAAAGAGCAGAAAAAGTTAAAGCTCTTTTAAGAAATACTTTTGCAAAGTTGCTAGTAACTATTTGATAGTTCATAATAATGTAACCACTTTCTGACTTTTTTAGTTTAATATTCAGCATCATAGACGACATATTAGTTCATTGTTGTTTTTTATGTATAAATCGTTATAGTTTGTTGTAATTATTAAATAAAACGTATTTTATTTACGTTATGTGTAGTTAGTTTTGTAGAAAAAATAATGTGATGGATTTTATTTGGTTGTTTATAGGAATTGTAATAGGGATTTTAGTGGGTTTTTTGTTGACTAAATTATTTTCAAAATCTTCGGAGAATAATGCCTCTGTCTTAAATAATGTTTTAGAGGAAAAGTCAAAAACCATAGAGGAACTGAAAATGAATTATCAATCTTTAGATGAATCTTACAGAAAAATAAGTCTCGAAAAAGCAACAATTGAGAATGATAGAGACAATTTTAAGCAAAGTTCTAATGAATATAAAGTGCAATTTTATGAAATAAGAGAACAACTTTCTGTAGAAAAGCAAAACGTTGCAAAATTGCTAGAAAAACAAAATAATTTGGAATCAATGCTTGCTACTCAGAAAAAAGAAATGCTTGAAGTTCAAAAGGAATTTACAAAAGAATTTGAAAATATTGCCAATAAAGTTTTAGAAGCCAAAACTGAAAAGTTAAACGAACAAAGTAAAGCCAAGTTAGGGGAGATATTAGTTCCTTTTCAAGAGCGAATCAATCATTTTAGAGAAGAAATTGAAAAATCAACAGAAAAAAGTAGTAAAGAACGTATTGAACTCAAAGAGCACATCAAACATCTGTCTTTATTAAACGAAACAATGCAAAAAGAAACTCAAAACCTAACCAATGCACTTAAACAAGATAGCAAAGCACAAGGAAATTGGGGAGAAGTTATATTAGAAAGGGTTTTGGAAAGTTCAGGGTTAACCAAAAACAGAGAGTATTTTACACAAGAAACCTTTACTCATAATGACAGTGTTACAATGCTTCGACCTGATGTAATCGTAAAATTACCAGAAAATAAAAATGTAATTATTGATGCAAAAGTTTCTCTTACTGCATACAATCAATTAATCAATGCAACTAATGAAGAGGAAAGAGCAATCGCTTTAAAAGCGCATTTAATTTCGATAAAAAACCATATCAATAATCTAGCAGGTAAAGATTATCAATTTGCAGATGGTATAGATACACCAGATTTTGTGCTGTTGTTTATGCCTATTGAATCTTCTTTTAGTGTGGCAACTCAAGCGGATAATGAATTGTTTAACTTTGCTTGGTCCAAAAAGATTGTTGTTGTAAGTCCATCAACTTTATTGGCAACTTTAAGAACCATTGCCTCCATCTGGAAACACGAATATCAAAATAAAAATGCTCTTGAAATAGCAGATAGAGCAGGAAAAATGTATGATAAATTTGTAGGATTTGTTGAAGATATCGAAAATATAGGTACACATATTCAAAGGACTGAGAAAGCATATCAAGATGCTTTAGGTAAACTTTCTTCTGGAAGAGGAAATCTTATTGGTATGGCTCAGAAAGTGATAGATTTAGGAGTGAAAAAGAAAAAGAATTTACCGCCTAATTTATTAAATGATAGAAATGAAGAAGAGTGATTTTTAATGTACCAATTTTTAAGTTGATTGGTTATATAGTTCTTTGTTTTTTGGTCTTCATCTATGAGTAGATGTGACAAACGCTTTTCAAATTGTCATAAAATCGTATGTCGTTAAATCGCATGTCGTAACATCTTATGTTTATTAGTTATTTCGTTTTATAGATAATTGGTTTTTCATTTTCAAATTTTCAAATTGCCTCATTTTCAAATTGTCTTATAATCGATAATCTCACAATTTCCCTATCTTTGTATCATATGAAAGATTTTGAACGTATGTTTGTATTCAAATCAAAATCTGACATTAGTATTTGAAAAATAATGAAGACGAAAACTCTAAAAAAAAATAAAGTCAATGTTGTGACACTTGGCTGTGCAAAGAATATTTACGATTCTGAAGTTATGATGGCTCAACTAAAGGCTAACAAATTTGAGGTTGAACACGAAGCAAAACAAGATGATTCGGAAATTGTAATCATCAATACTTGTGGATTTATAGACAATGCCAAAGAAGAATCTGTGAATACTATTTTGAGATATGCACAAGCCAAAAAAGATGGGCAAGTATCTAAAGTATACGTAACGGGTTGTTTAAGTGAGCGTTATAAAGACGATTTAGAAGTTGAAATTCCTGATGTTGATGCTTATTTTGGTACAAGAGATTTACCCAAACTTTTGAAAACGCTAAAAGCAGATTACAAACATGAATTAGTCGGAGAGCGTTTATTGACAACTCCAAGTCATTATGCATATTTCAAAATTGCAGAAGGATGCGACAGACCTTGTTCTTTTTGTGCAATTCCTTTGATGAGAGGAAAGCATGTTTCTACTCCGGTAGATCAATTGATGAAAAATGCAGAATCATTAGCGGCACAAGGGGTCAAAGAGCTTATTTTGATAGCACAAGATTTGACCTATTATGGTTTGGATATTTACAAAAAAAGAAATTTAGCAGAACTCATTACTGAACTTTCAAAAGTGGAAGGCATTGAGTGGATTAGATTACATTACGCTTATCCCTCTGGTTTTCCAATGGATGTTTTGGATGTGATTCGTGATAATAAAAAAGTTTGCATGTATCTTGACATGCCTTTACAACATGGTTCGAGTAGAATTCTTAAAGCAATGCGTAGAGGAATAGATAGAGAAAAAACAACGGCTTTAGTTAATGAAATAAGAAAGCAAGTACCTGGAATAGCCATTAGAACCACTTTAATTGTTGGATATCCAAGTGAAACTGAAGCCGATTTCAAAGAAATGTATAATTGGGTTGCAGAAATGAGATTTGACAGACTGGGCGTTTTCACTTATTCCCATGAAGAAAATACGCATGCTTACCTTCAAGAAGATGATGTGCCTGAAGTAACAAAGCACGAAAGAGCGGAAGAAATCATGGAATTGCAGTCTGGAATATCTTTCGAATTAAACCAGCAAAGAATTGGAAAAACATTCAAAGTACTTTTTGATAGGGTAGAAGGGGATTATTTTATAGGCAGAACTGAATACGATTCTCCTGATGTAGATAATGAAGTTTTAGTAAAAAAAGACGCTAACACTTTCATTACATTAGGAAGATTTGCCAATGTAGAAATTACTTCAGCAGACCACTATGATTTGTATGGTAATGTAGTGGATTGATTTTTGTTGCATTTCAATTCTGAAAATTAAATCTTTTGATGTTACGCTATAAACCAACTCTAAGAACAAGAATTTATATCTCAATGCTTACATTGGTGATTATTTCTTTGATTATAATTGGGGCTACAACTATCATTTATTTTGACAATCAAAACGAAGCGTATCACCAAGAACGTTTATACAGAAAGGAAAAAACAGTGGTGATGTCATTAAGTTACTTTTTCAAAGATACAGAGAGTGAAAATGAAATGAACGGTGTAAGTAAGGTTTTTGAGGATGAAATCATAAAACTTGCAGAAATTAATAGTGTAGAAGTAAATATTTTCAGCATGGCTGGAGAAATATTGGTGAGTAGCAATTATGATTACACAGACCCTGATTATTATAAAACGAGAGTGCCTGATCCAATTTTAGAAAAACTTTGGTCTACACACAAAAGGCAAGTTCAAAATATTGATGAAGAGCATATTTCTACATATTCTTTAATATATGGAAAAGATGGAATTACACCAATAGCCATCGTAAATATTCCCTACAATATTTCTTCAGTAGATCATGATTCGGGAATTGCTCCTTTTCTTACAGCTTTGATAGAAATATACATTTTACTGCTTATTGGTGCAGGTTTGATTGCTTTTTTTCTATCCAATTACATTACCAAAGGTTTAAGAACTATTTCTGATAAGATGAAAGGTGTAAACATCAGCAAGAAAAACGAACCTCTTAAGTGGAAAGGAAATGATGAAATAGGTGTGCTAATATCAGAATACAATAGAATGATTGCGCAATTGGAAGAAAGCGCCAATAAATTAGCCAAAAGCGAAAGAGAAAGTGCATGGCGAGAAATGGCAAAACAAGTTGCCCATGAGATTAAAAATCCTCTAACTCCCATGAAATTGTCTGTACAGCATCTTCAAAGAGCACTTCAACCAGATGATCCCGATTTTGAAGAAAAAATGCAAAGATTTGCAGATAAACTAATCACTCAGATTGATGCTTTGACCAATATTGCCAATGAGTTTTCTAATTTTGCTAAAATGCCAAAAAGTAAAATGGAATTAATTTATATTGATAATATATTGCAAAAAACTGTAGATTTATTTGCCGAACATGAAAATATTAAAATCGACTATCAAAAAAATGGTGCTTCTGGAATTAAAGTTATTGGAGATGTAGAGCAACTCACAAGAGTTTTTAATAATATCATCAAAAATGCATTGCAATCCATTCCTACTGATAGGGAAGGTTTTATTATTGTTGCACTTAATGAATTTGACAATAAATGTATTGTATCTATTTCAGACAATGGTGAAGGAATTTCTGATGATATTTTAGATAAGATTTTTGTGCCTAACTTTACCACAAAATCAAGTGGTTCTGGATTAGGGCTTGCTATGGTAAAGCAAATTATTAACGCCCATCAAGGAGATATTTCATTTGAAACAGAACTTGAAAAAGGCACAACATTTAAAGTAGAAATTCCAATTTATAAAGAGTGATTCTACTTATATTCTAACACCGATAATACAAATGTCATCTACCTGTTCGAAATCGCCTTTCCAACTGTAGAATTTTTCTTCAATAAGATTTTTTTGTTCATCCATTGACTTTTCTTGGATGCTCAATAAGAATTCTTTAAAAGGAGCATATTTGAATTTTTTACCTTTTTCACCACCAAATTGATCGGCATATCCATCTGTAAAAAGGTAGATGGAATCTCCTTCTTCCAAAATGATTTCATTAGAAGTAAAGTCAGTCATACTGAAATATAAACTTACAGGTTGTTTATCTCCTTTTATTTCTTCAACTTCTGTAGCGCTATTTCTTACGATCCAAAGTGGGTTGTTTGCACCAGAAAATTCTACCTTCACTTTTTTCTTTTTTCCTTCACAATCTATAAGTTTGTGCATCGCAACAAGAGAAATATCCATACCATCTTTTACGTCTTTTCCGCTTCTAGCAAATGTTTCTATGACCAACTCTCTTGATTTATCTAATATTTGAGCAGGGTTGCTTAATCCAAATTCTTTTACAGAACGATTCAGAGAATTACTACAAACCACACTCACCATTGCACCTGGCACACCATGACCTGTGCAATCTGCTGCAGCAAACAATACGGCATTTTCTAATTGGTGCAACCAATAAAAATCTCCACTCACAACATCTTTGGGTTTGAAAAACACAAAACCAGTTCCCAAATGCTCATTCAAATCTTCTCTAGAGGGCAAAATGGCCAACTGAAGTCTTTCAGCATATTTGATAGAATCAGATATTTCTTGATGTGTCTCTTCTAGTTGATGATGTTGGTCTTCGATTTGCTGCTTTTGTAATTCAACTTCACTTTTTTGACCTTTTCAATGGTCCATAAGGCCAAAAGTGCCAGCT
>CAWUIK010000057.1:0-19579 GCA_963922585.1 uncultured Flavobacteriales bacterium
ACGATACTTCCTGTGGTATCGATATACATTTTTTGGTTGTTTTTTATTACCAAAGCCAATCCATTTTTAAACTGAGATGGCTTATCAAATTGACTTTCTATCACAATATTAAAGTTTTTATCTAAAAACCCCCACTTTTTATTGTTTTTTTCATCGTAAAAACAAGTTCTTTCGTTTTTAAAACTATAAATATCTTTGTGTTCAACTTCATAAACGATTTCATTAGATTTATTTATGAAAAACAATTCTCCATTAAAATAAGAGCCTTTTCTTACGAAAGCAAAATCCTCTGAAAAAGGAAATGCGTAATTGTATTTTAACGGAATGATTTCTTTACCAGAGGTATCTATATAACCCCAAAATTCTTTGTTATCTTTTTTAATCATTACACACGCTAGTCCATTTTCAAAATCCCACACAAAATCATATTTTCTAGGTATAATTTCATTTCCTGATGTATTAATAAACCCCCATTTTCCATTGAGATATACTCTCGCTAATCCGTTTTTAAAATCATAAGCAGCATGATAGGTTAGGGGAAGTAGTCTATCTCCTTTTTGATTAATATATGTAAATCGATTTCCTAATTGTATTCTCGCAAAACCTTCACTAAAAGCATATGCATAATGACAATCGATATCAATTTTGGATATTCCATTAGTATCAATGATGCTAAATTTATTGTTTGTTTTTGCAATGGCTAGTCCGTTTTCGAAAGTACTCAAATATTGAAATTTCTTCTCTGAAAACTCTTGGTTATTCATTATATTCTTGAAATAAAAATGATTTTCTTTTTTGAACACTACAAAATGACTATCGGAATAAAAGGTCGAATCACAATTATCACAAGAATATACTTTTCCTTTTTGATCAATCCAACCTTTAGGAATGGGAAAAAATTGACTCCAAGTATTCAGGTATAGAAATAAAAAAGAAGAAATAAACAGTATTTTTTGCACTTTTGTACCCAAATTAAATTTAATTATTTTTGACATTTAATACAAATGTAAGCGTTTGCCTAGATACAGAGAAATATACAACAAAAATTTATCCAAAATAATTGTTTGGAAAATCACAGAAACCGAAGAAGAGTTAATTACTATGGTTAATGATGATGCGGTTTTAATCAAGGTGAAACAATTTAAAAACGCTACACATCGCAAGCAAAATTTAGTCACAAATATTCTTTTAGAACAAGAAAATTGTAGGCAATTGCTGACTAAGGATGAAAATGGCAAACCAATTTTGCCTAATGGTTTTATCTCTATTTCTCATGATTCAAATTATGTAGCCATAATGTTGAGTAGCAAAAAATGTGGTATTGATTTGCAAAGTCAATCTCCTAAAGTATTAAGAATTAAACACAAGTTTTACGATGATGAAGATGTGAAATTATTTGGAGAAGCAATTTCATTTTTCACCTTAATTTGGAGTTTAAAAGAAGCATTGTACAAAATAAATGGAGATCCAAAGGTGTTTTTTAAAGAACATCTCAGGATAACAAACATTGAAAACAATTATGTTAAAGCAAAAAATCTTCATGAATCATATGAAGAAAAAATTGATTTAATGTTTAAAAATATTGATGAATTAATACTTACTTTTACGGTTTGAATATACTAAATGAAATAATTGAGGCTTACAAGGTAAATCAAAAACTACTGGCGATTCTTATAGATCCAGATGATGTTTTTGATACTGACAAACTTTGTAATGATATTAGGAAATATCCACCAGATTTAATTCTAATTGGCGGAAGCATTATCGAAAGAAATAATTTTCATGAAGTTGTATCAGTTTTAAAAAATCTTGAAGTTGCTCCAGTTGTTTTATTTCCTGGAGATGTGCGTCAAATATCTGAAAGTGCTGATGCTATTTTATTGTTGTCGCTTATTTCAGGAAATAATCCAGAGTATCTTATTGGACAACATATAAAAGCGGCTCCAATTCTCAAAAAATGGGGTAAAGAAATTATCCCAACATCATATATATTGATAGACGGAGGTAAAGAAACTTCTGTACAAATAGTTAGTCAAACTAAACCAATTGCTCAGAACGACATTGAAATTATTATGAATACAGCATTAGCAGGAAGTCAAATGGGGCATCAGTTAGTTTATTTAGAGGCTGGATCAGGTGCAAAAAACCATGTAGAAGTAGCTGTCATTTCTAATTTGTATAAAGAATTAGACCTCCCGATTATTGTTGGGGGAGGAATTAGAAATACTCAAACCGCAAAGATGCTATGGGATGCTGGCGCAACAGTTTTGGTTGTTGGAACTGCTTTTGAAAAAGATGCCTTATCCATTAAAGAGTTGATGGAGTCAAAATAAGCAACAAATGAGTTTTTTATTTTACTCTCAAGGTTAACAAAAAGTTAAACAAATGTTTATTTTTTTTGTAATATTGTCTCGCATTATTAAATAGATAAATGAAATTAATAGTTTTTTCAAGTCCTGATAGATCCATTGCTGAAGCCAAAGAAGTGACTCAAATGTTTGATGAAGGACTAGAATGTTTCCATATAAGAAAAACAAATTTTTCAAGAGACGAATTAATTTCCTATTTAAATGCTATTCCTTCAAAATACCACAGTAAAATTGTTATTCATTCTCAACATGCTTTAAAAAAAGCTTTCAAATTAGGTGGGCTTCATATCAATAGAACCCAAAGAAAAAAGAAGTTTAAAAGTAAATTAAAATTTTGGTTGTTTAAGAAAATGAATTCTAGACTATATTTTACTAGAACCCACAGCAAATTAAGTTCATTAACGGACGATAAATATGTTTATAAATATGTTTTTTTAATTCCTATTTATGATAGTATTTCAAAAATTAGTCATGCTGGGAATTTTGGAAATAGGAGTATTCAGAAATATGTAAAATTGTCAAAATCTCCAGTAGTAGCGTTAGGTGGAGTAGATGTAACTAAATTTCAAGAGTGTAAAGATCTAGGTTTTGATGGAGTTGCAGTTTTGGGATATATTTGGAATAATGAAAATAGGTCACCAATTGAAGCTTTTAGAAAAGCAAAAGATTCTATTAAAAATCTTGAATAGGATTTTGTTTTTTAATCCCATAATTGAGAAATATTTTTGAATTCTCACCTAATTATTTTTAAATCAAAATCAGGTTATTAATTCTAAGTGATTATATTTGCAATCCATCAATTTTTCTTATAAATGTCAAAAATTAAAGATAACACCATATTTATTTATAATTCCTTGAAAGGGGTAAAAGAAGAATTTATTCCAGTAAGTGAAAATCATGTTGGGATTTATGTTTGTGGTCCAACTGTATACAGTAATGTTCACTTGGGGAATTGTAGAACATTTCTTTCTTTTGATATGGTTGTTAGATATTTCAAATTTTTGGGATATAAAGTGAGATATGTTCGAAACATAACAGATGCCGGACATCTTGAAAATGATGGTGAAGTAGGGGAGGATAAAATAGCCAAAAAAGCTCGTTTAGAACAATTAGAGCCAATGGAAATTGTTCAGCAATATACTGTAGATTTTCATAACGTAATGCAAACTTTCAACGCATTGCCTCCTAGTATAGAACCAACAGCAACAGGTCATTTGATTGAGCAAATCGAAATGATTCAAGAAATTTTGGATAAAGGTTTAGCATACGAATCAAATGGGTCTGTATATTTTGATGTAAAAAAATACATGCAAGAAGGTGGAGATTATGGTGTGCTTTCCGGAAGAGATATTGACGAATTGATGGCTGGTTCAAGAGATTTGGAAGGTCAAGAAGAAAAGAAAAACCCAACAGACTTTGCATTATGGAAAAAAGCATCACCTGCCCATATCATGAGGTGGAATTCTCCATGGAGTGTTGGTTTCCCAGGATGGCATTTGGAATGTTCCGTGATGGGAACAAAGTATTTAGGAAAACAATTCGATATTCATGGAGGAGGAATGGATTTGAAGTTTCCACATCATGAATGTGAAATTGCTCAAGGTAAAGCAGCAAATGGTGTAAATCCAGTAAACTATTGGATGCATGGAAATATGCTAACGCTTAATGGCAAAAGAATGTCAAAATCAACGGGTAATACCTTGCTTCCTCAAGAATTATTTAGTGGGGATAACGACTTACTAGACAAAGCATATTCTCCTACTGTTGTAAGATTTTTTATGCTTCAGGCTCATTATAGAAGTGTTTTAGATTTTTCAAGTGAAGCACTCAATGCCTCTGAAAAAGGATATAAAAAATTAATGGCTGCATTCGATTTAATTTCAAAAGTAGCCTATTCTCCTGCTGCAACAAATGAAAAGGAAAATGAAATCATCAAAGAATTATGCGCTAATTGTTACGCAGAAATGAATGATGATTTTAATACCCCCAAAACAATTGCTGTTTTGTTTGAAATGGTAGCCAAAATCAATACGTACCAAACTAATAATTCTTTTGGTCAGTTAACTTCAGAGAATTTCCAATTAATGAAAGAAACTTTCTGTGGTATGATATCTGATGTGTTTGGACTTACAAGTGAAGATTCAGGAAATTCTGAGATTTTAGACAAAAGTATCCAATTGCTGATTGAATTTAGAAATAATGCCAAAAAAGAAAGAAACTTTGCATTAGCAGATGAAATAAGAGATCAGTTAGTTGCTATAGGAGTTCAAATTAAAGATGGTAAAGAGGGTACAACGTATTCACTTTAAATAATAAAAACTAATATTAAAATACAATAACAATGAATATTTCAATTAAAAAAGGACTTTTAGGGGTTTTCTTAATAGGAGCTCTTTCAGTCAATGCACAAGAAACTTTTACTAATAAAAAAGGCAGTGAATATCAATTTAAAACCATTGCTGATTTAGAGAGAACAGAAGTAAAAAATCAAAACAGAACTGGAACATGTTGGAGTTTTTCTTCTTTATCTTTCTTTGAAAGTGAGTTAATCAGACTTGGAAAAGGAAAACATGATCTTTCTCAAATGTACATTGTGAGAAATGCATATTTAGGAAAAGCACAAAATTATCTAAGAATGTATGGAACTTTCACTTTTGGACAAGGAGGGGCTTTTCACGATATTCCATGGGTAATGGAAAGATATGGGATTGTTCCACAAGAGGTTTATGAAGGTTTAAACTATGGCGAAGATGGACACAATCATGATGAAATGGAAGCTTTACTATCTGCTATGGTTAAAGAATTGGCGAAAAAACCACAAGGTGACAAGTTGACTCCAGCATGGAAAGCTGCAGTTGAAGGAGTTGTTGATGCTTATTTAGGAGAGTTACCAACAAAAGTAGAAGATTTCAAATTCACTTACCAAGGAAAAGATTACAATCCAATTTCATTTTCCAAGTCATTAGGATTAAACATGGATGACTATGTTTCATTGACTTCATATACACATCATCCTTTTTACAAATCTTTTGTTTTGGAAGTACAAGATAATTGGGCAATGCGTCCTGGATACAACCTTCCTCTAGACGAATTGATGGAAGTGATGAAATCTAGTTTGAAAAATGGATATACTTTCGCTTGGGGAGCAGATGTATCAGAAAAAGGATTTTCTTACAGAGATGGTTTAGCCATTAATCCTGAAGATAAATCTACTATCCAAACAAAAGGAAGTGATAACAAGTTTTTCAATAATGCTGGTGCAGAAAAAACAAGTAACGCTTTTATCTCTCCTGTAAAAGAAAAAATGGTTTCTCAAGAAGAAAGACAATTGGCTTTTGATAGTCAGGAAACTACAGACGATCATGGAATGCATGTTACAGGACTAATTGAAGACCAAAATGGAACTCAGTACTTTGTTGTTAAAAATTCTTGGGGTTCAGACAACAATCAGTGTGATGGATATTTTTATGCTTCAGAAGCTTATGCAAGATACAAAACGATGAATATTCTTATTCATAAAGATGCTTTATCTAAAGATTTGAAAAAGAAATTGGGAATCCAATAATATATTTTTGAGGGACTACTTAATTATTTAATATAATCAGAGTAGTTCCTTCATTTATTATTTCGTACAATTCTATTACATCATCATTTCTCATTCTAATACATCCATGAGAGGCAGGTTGACCAATTAAACCTTCTTCTACCGTTCCATGTATGTATATTTTACGGTCATAAGAATCGTTATTTCCTCCTTTATTTATTCCTAATTCTTTTCCTTCGATTGTAATCACTCTTGAGGTAATGTCATCCGAACCTGTGGGAATAGGTTCTGTTTGAATTTCGGCTATTTGACCTGTGAATTTTCGTCCTTTTAAAACACTACCCCTAGGAAGTCCTTTTCCAAATTTTCCATTTACTTCATGTAATCCAATTGGTGTTTGCTCTGAGCCATAATTTGTACCTGCTCCATTTTTACTTGTAGAAACATCATACACTTTTTCAATTTCGCCATTAATGAAAAGATACATTTTTTGCCGTTCAACGCCAACATACAATATAGTGTCTGTATTTGTTTCGGGATATTTTAATTGAATATAATCAGTTATAAAATCGGAAATATACAAATTAGGTCTTTCTTCATTTTTTTGTGAAAAAAGATAGAAATGGTTTAAACTCAAAAATGTAATTATGAAAAAAACCTTCATATAATAGTTTGAAAAAAAAATTAAGACAAATCTAAAAATAATTTACAAATCCAAAATGTAATTTTGCCGTCCTAAATAAAATTGGATTATTGAGTTGACTTCCAAGTGAATAACTTACGCTAAAAATTCCTGCTCCTGTTTGGAAATTAATTCCAGCTCCAAAACTGTAAGGAATATCATTCATGTAAATATTATACAAATTTTTATCATAATACATGGACTGTCCAAATGCAAAAAGATTGGAGTTTTCGTCCAAAATAAAACGGTATTCTAAAGTTCCTAGAATAAACGAAGAAGCAAAAATAGATTCGTCATCAAATCCTCTAATCGTTCTGATGCCTCCTAGTCTAAAAAGTTCATTTTCAAAAATGTTGTTGCTAATTAACCACCCACCATCTGTTTTTAATAAAATAGTGCTACGTTTTCGGATTTTAATAAATCTCGAAATACTACCGCTTATTGTAAACTGGGTTGTTCTTAAATCAAGATTTTCATATAGTTCTGGGTTAAGCGCAATGTTTTTTTGAATTACTTTTTCACCTACGCTACCTTCAATTTGAATATCCCAACCTTTGATTGGATTGTAGAGGTAATTTAAATTTTCGAATCTTAAATTCAAACCATATGAATTTGAACTAACATCTGCAAAAGATGGAAGAGTAGTAACAAATTCATATTTTTCTGTAGAAAGTAAACTAGATGATCTGTTATGGAAAAAAATATTGACATTCAAGTCAGCATTGATTTCATAATTTATTCCTAATCTTGAGTTTAAATCTAAATATGAAGTGTCTTTTTTATACAAATCAAATCTTGTATCAATACCAAAAGATGATTTAAACAAATAAGGGTATTTGAAGTAGATGTTCAAGTTTTGAGTTAAAGGAAGAAGTTTTCTCCAATTAAAATCTATTATCTCTCCCTTTTTCAAAACATTTTGAAGTTTTATTTTTGCGTCTCCAGTAATTGTAATTCCTCCATTGTCAGAAGGTAATACCCCAAGTATAGCATTAAATGAATTTGCATTTTTTCTTTTCAAATAAATATAAACATCACATTTATTGTTTAGAATTTCATATTCTGTAGGTGCGCTAATACTTAAATAAGGTAATTCCTTGATAATTTTTTCAATTTTAAGAATTTTTTCATTCGAAAAAATATCATCTTTTTTTATTCCAGTCACTTGAGATATAAAATTCACGTCAATATCATCTTCAGTTTTTAAAATAATGTCTCGAAATTTTACTAAATTCCCTTTTTTTGTCGTCATTATTGCTTGCAGAACATTCCCTTTCCAATTCAAACTGTCCAGCTTGATACTTACAAATGGGTATCCATTGTTTTCATAGAAAGAAATGACTCTTTTAAAAGCATCGCCTATTTTATTGGGGCTTGAATTTATTTTTCTTTTCCAAAACTCTATGCCTTCGCTTTCTTGAAATGCAAAAAAACTATCTTCATCAAAACGAATTTCTGAGAAATCATACTTTTCTCCAATAAAAAAATAAGCATCTGCTTTTTGCGAGGAGTCAACCATAACTATACTATCAATACTACAAGTCAAATAACCTTGATTGATAAGGTCTATTCTTAATTCTTTACATGAATTTTTGAAATTTTTATAATTCAGTTTCTTATACCAAGATTTTTCTAGGCTTATCGGTTCTATATGATGAATTTTTATATTGTTTATCTGCTGTCCCAAATAAAACAACGGTAAACTGTATAATAAAATAGTAATTAAGAATTTCATTGAATTATAAAATTATTCATCAATATAACGAAAGATGTAAAGTTATATTTTTTATTAAGTATTTGTAGTTTTATGACTTAAATATTAAAATCATTCACCCTTTAAAAAGGTTATTTAGAATAAGATGTTTATAACATTTGCCATAAATTTCTTGGAAATTTGAAAAAAAGTTATAAATTTGAAACCACAAGGAAGAAAAGTCAAAAATCACATTAATTATCAAAAGCATGAAAAACATCAAATCAATCGTAATAGTTCTAACAGTTGGGTTAGCATTAAGTTCTTGTAGTTTATTTAGAGGTGGAGGCGGAAGTCACTGTCCTGCTTACGGTTCTCAGATACAAGAGAATAATGAAAATATCAACAATCTAACTCCAGAACAAATTAGGCTTAAAGAAAGCAAATCAATGTAATGTAATTTAATTTATTACAAATAATATATTTTGACAAAGACTATTGCTTGCAATGGTCTTTTTTTATATCTTTGAATCAGATAATTATTATGTATAAATCATTTGCAATATTAGTTCTGATACTTTTTGGTCAAAGAAGTTATTCACAACTTCCTGCCAAGCAAGTAAACTCTGTCGGTTTCAAAACAGAAATCTACGGAGGTATTACTTTACATACAAGTGGTTGGGGAGCAAATTTGAATTATAATAAATTCATTACTTACAAAACCAAAAGAATGTTATCCATTGATATTGTTTCTATGAAACATCCTAAGGAAATTAAGATTAATGGTTTTTTAGACCCAAACTCCAAGAGATTTGTTTATGGCAAATTAAATAGTTTCATGACAGTTAGGTTAGCGTATGGAAAAAAATATTTAATTTACGAAAAATTACGTGATAAAGGAGTCGATATTTCTTGGCATTGGAATGTTGGAGGATCTTTTGGGTTTTTAAAACCATTTTATTTGGATATTTTAAATATCGCACCTAACGGAAGAATCTTAGCGCCTCTCCAAGAACCTTACAATCCCGAAAAACACAATTTAGGAAATATATATGGAAAGTCTAAAGGCTTGAGAGGTTTGGCTGAAACCAAATTAATTCCTGGAGGATTTTTTAAAATTGGACTAGAGTTTGAGTATAATGATGATAGAGAATTTATAAAGGCTATAGGTACTGGATTTACTTTAGATGTTTATCCGACCAATATTGAAATCATGGCTTTTGCAAACAATACATTTATTTTCCCTTCACTATACATAAATCTACTTATTGGTCAAAGATATTTTTAAGTACTTTTGCCCAGAATTAATTTCTTTTTTCGATGAGTGAAACTATATTAGATAGACCCAGAAAACCAAAATGGCTTAAAGTTAAACTCCCTACTGGAGAGAATTTCAAAAAAGTAAGAGGACTTGTAGATGAGCATAAACTTCATACAATTTGTGAAAGTGGAAGTTGCCCAAATATGGGCGAATGTTGGGGTGAAGGTACAGCCACTTTTATGATTCTAGGAAATATTTGTACTAGATCATGTGGTTTTTGTGCAGTTAAAACTGGAAAACCATTACCTGCCGATTTACTTGAACCCAAAAGGGTTGCTGAAAGTGTAAGATTGATGCAAATTAAACATGCAGTTATAACATCAGTTGATCGAGATGACCTTGAAGATGGAGGATCTAAAATTTGGGTAGCAACAGTAGAAGAAATTAGAAAACAATCACCACAAACTACACTTGAAACTTTAATTCCAGATTTTGGAGGTAAATGGGAGAATCTTCAAAGAATCATAGATGTAGCACCAGAAATTGTTTCTCATAATTTGGAGACAGTAAGGAGATTAACAAAAGAAGTGAGAATTCAAGCGAAATATGACAGAAGTTTAGATGCTCTTTTGAGATTGAAAAAAGGAGGTATGAGAACAAAATCAGGAGTGATGCTTGGGCTCGGAGAAACAGAGGAAGAAATCATCGAAACAATGGATGATTTAAGAAGTGTGCAAGTAGATATTCTTACTTTAGGTCAGTATTTGCAACCAACTCCCAAACATTTGGAAGTGCAATCTTTCATTACTCCAGAAAAATTTGAAGAATATAAAGAAATTGGTCTTTCTAAAGGATTTAGATATGTAGAAAGTGGTCCATTAGTTCGTTCTTCATATCATGCTGAAAAACACCTTTTTTAACCTACCGCTTACTCACTAACAACAACCTTTTGTTAAATAATTATAAAATTTTATTAAAAAAAAGGTCTTTGAAATAATAATAATTAGTAATTTCGAAACCAATAAAAAGATTTTACGAAAATTTTCATAACATGATTAAAAATAAACTTATATTAGGAACTCTAGTAATCGCTGCTATTACAGGAGGGATTTACTTAACTAAAAGTGAAAGTAATTCTCAACAAACATACAAAAATGTTGCATTTCAATTAAACCAAAATGAAGAAGCGCAAAACAAACATTGGCAAGGAGCAAAAGAGTATTGGGAGATTCTTCATATGAATGAAGTAACAGGACAAGTTGAACAGTCTGATTATGATAATGCTAGAAAAATCGCATTAGGAATACCACAAGCTAAAAACGCTATGAGTTTTGTTGAAATGGGACCTAATAATCAAGGTGGAAGAACTAGAGCTGTTGAGGTAGATCCAAATAATGACAATATTATTTATGCCGGTGGTGTTTCTGGAGGAGTATACAAATCTATGGATGCAGGTAATACATGGTCTAAAGTAGGTGGGTATTACCAGTTGCCAGGAACAAAAATTTCTTCTATCGCTATTACTAATGACGGAACATTATATGTAGGAGTAGGTTTGAATGATTACAGTGAGCCTGGTTTTCAATCTTGTTATGGGGTTTATTACTCAAATGATGGAGGGGATAACTTTACGCAAGTTCCTGGAACAGGGAGTTTCTGTACCAACAAATTAGTTGCTGATAAATCTAAAGCAAATACATTTTACTTTACTTCTGGAGGTTCAAATTACCTTAAAAGAGTTGAAAATGGAAATTCTTCATCTCCAACTATAACTACAATTGGTAATTCGAATGGTATTACTGTTCAAGGATCTGGTGGTAGAGACATCAAAGTTTCTCCTGACGGACAGCATTTACTATATGCTGCAACAAGCAGAGTTTATGTTTCAAATGATGGAGGTAATACTTTTAATGATGTTACAGGTTCTGGTCAAGGTCAAATTGTAACATCTGGAATGAATAGAATTGAAGGAGCTGTTTCTTATGATAAAACATCTGCAGGAAACTATACAATGGCTGTTGTAATGTCATCAGGAGGTAATTGGGGTGGTTCTTATTTCTCTGAAGATAACGGTGTAACATGGACTCAGATTGCTCCAAAATGGGTGTCAAATTCTTTACCTCAAAACCAACAATTTAATCCATTGAATAGTGGTGGACGTTCTCCGCAAGGAAACTACAACTTAGTTTGTACTATTGTACCAGGTGACCCTTTCACAATGGTTTTTGGAGGTATTGATTTATACAGATGGAGAAAAACTCCAAACTCAAACCCTATTGCTGGTCAGTTTGAACAAATATCTTTTTGGTTCTTTAGCCAAGCATCACCAAATTATGTTCATGCCGACAACCACAGATTAACTTGGTCTAAAGCAGGTAACTTATATGTGGGTAATGACGGAGGACTTTCTAAAAGTATTGATACATCTCTATCAGTATTTGCCGTAATTAATAAAGGTTATATCACAACACAATTTTATGGAATTGGATATGGTCCTGATGGAACTACTATTGGAGGTGCTCAAGATAACGGAACATTAATGGCAGCAAATATTCATGTAGGACAAAAATTTAGAGAAGTTCTTGGAGGAGATGGTTTCGAAAGTGAATTGTCTCAAATAGAGCCTGGAGCATTTTTATCATCAATTTACTATTCTGATATTTACAGAGCAAGAAGTTACACTAGTGGAGTATCTTCAATTGCTGCTCCTTGTGGTACAGGAGTTCATGGAACAGATTGTGGACAATTTGCAACATTCTTCAGACTTTTTGAAGATGATAATGATATGGACACCAAAGATTCAATCATGTTCATTGCAGACTCAAATATGGTTGCAGGAACAAATGCAAAATATTTAAGTAAAACTTTTGATAAATTAATTGAATATCCATTACCTACTGGACTATTAGCGGGTGATACAATTATGCTTCCTGATTACATCCAGTCATTGTTTATTACTGGTACAGGAACGGGTGTTTACATAACAAGAGATGTTTGGAGATTTTCAAGTCCTTTAAATTATTCTCAATTACTTACAACTTCTTTAGCAACAGCATTTGAGTTTTCTAAAGATGGAAATACTGTTTGGATAGGTACTAGAACAGGTCAACTATATAGAGTAACTAATTTAGATAGTGCTTATACTCAGGCAGAAATGGATGTTAATGACCCAGAGTTTAAATTAGATATAACGCAAGTTACTTCAGGAACAGGGTCAACAATCACTGATATATCAGTTGATGCAAATGACCCTAACAAAGTGGCCTTTACTTCTGCTGGATCTGGTGGATCTGGAAATATTTTCTATAGTTCTAATGCAATGGCTACTACACCTTCATTCACTGCTAAAGATGGAAATTTACCAACTTATGCTACTTTTGGATGTGAATTAGTAACTGATCCTCAAAACAATATTAAAATGATTGTTGGAACTGAGTTTGGACTTTACACAACTACAAGTAATTTATCTGGAACTGTTTCATGGACTGCAATTAGCGAAGATGAAATAGGTGTAGTTCCTGTGTACGATGTTCGTCAACAATGGAGAGATTGGGATGGAGCTCTTGGTAATGTAAGAACACCTGGTAGAGTCTTTGTTGGAACATTTGGAAGAGGAATTTGGTGGTCTGATGATATTGCGGGTGTAAAAGGTTCATTTGAAGATAATGTAGAAGATGTTGCTAATATTTCAAATGTAGAAGTTTATCCTAACCCAATGTCTAATGATGGTAATATCAAATTTACATTAAATGAAACAAGTGATGTTGTAATCAATATTTATTCATTGGAAGGAAAAATGATTAAACAAATGAATTTGAAAAACACTTCATTAGGAATGCATAATATCACTTTTAGCGCTCAAGAACTTACTGCAGGAACTTACTTAATCACTTTCACTGTAAATGGTCAAAGAGAGGTTAAGAAATTCATAAAAAGATAAGATTTAATAATCCTGATAAATTTAAAAGCCTTTCTTAATTTGGAAAGGCTTTTTTTTTGATACCTTTACAAAAGGATTTAAGTAGAGAAAAATTATTGATTTAATATATGAAAAAATTTAGAGTAGCCATCAATGGATTTGGTAGGATTGGTAGGGTTTTTACAAGAACTATTGTAGATAATGATTCAATAGAATTAGTTGCAGTAAATGATTTGACTGATAATAAAACTTTAGCACATTTATTAAAGTACGATTCTGTTCATGGAAGATTTAATGGCACAATAGATTCTAATGAAGAAGGGATTTTTATCAATGGAAAGTTGGTTAAAGTTTTTGAAGAAAAAGATCCTTCAAATTTACCTTGGAAGGAATTAGATGTTGATATTGTAATAGAATCAACGGGTATTTTTAGAACTAAAGATCAAGCCTACAAACATATTGATGCAGGAGCTAAAAAAGTAATAATTTCAGCGCCCGCTAAAGGTGGAAATGTTCCAGGCTTTGTATTAGGGATTAATGACGATAAATTAACTTCAGAAATTAATGTTTTAAGTAATGCTTCTTGTACAACTAACTGTGCTGCACCTATGGTGAAAATTCTAGATGAACTTTGCGGTATTGAATCAGGATTTATTACTACAATTCATGCTTATACAGGAGATCAAAGGCTACATGACGCTCCTCACTCAGATTTGAGAAGAGCAAGAGCTGCAGCAGTTTCGATTATTCCAACAAGTACAGGTGCCGCTGAAGCAATTGCTGAAATATTTCCCAATCTGAATGGGAAAATGGATGGAAGAGGTGTAAGAGTTCCCAATTCAGGAGGTTCTTTGACAGAAATAACTTGCACTGTAACAAACTTAAAATCTGTAGAAGAAATTAATGAAGCATTTAAAAAGGCAGCCTCAACTCATTTGAAAGGAATTCTTGAATTTACGGATGAACCAATTGTTTCATGTGATATAATAGGTAATCCTCATTCATGTATTTTTGATAGTGAACTAACTTCTATAGTTGGAAATCAAGTACAATTGATAGGATGGTACGACAATGAATACGGATATTCTAGTAGATTAAAAGATATGATATTAAAACTTGGGAAATTGTAAAAAAAAATCCCAAGTTTTATTTATTTCATTCTGTAATAGACAACTCTTTTGGTTTCAAAAAATTCACCTTCAAAAAAGTCTGATAAATTATAAAGAGTAGGGAAGTGCTTACTTTGAACTTCACTCAACTCCTCGTGAATATCACCTCCTTTTAAGTAAAGTATTCCGTTAAAAAGGTCATTTTTGTGACTGCCACTAAATTTTCCTTTAGTCCAAGGCATGAATTTATTCATTCTTGTTACAGCTCTACTCACTACAAAATCATATTGGCCTTTTATATTCTCAGCTCTTTCATGAGAAGTTTTAACGTTTTTTAGTCCTAAAGCATTAACTACTTCATTGACCACTTTAATTTTTTTTCCGATAGAATCAACAAGATGAAATTGAACTTCAGGAAAAACTATAGCAAGAGGTATTCCCGGAAAACCACCACCTGTTCCAATATCCAAGATATGAGTTTCAGGTTTAAACTGTATTACTTTAGCTATACCCAAAGAATGCAAAACATGTCGTTCCTCAAAATGTTCCATATCTTTCCTACTGATGACATTGATTTGGTCGTTCCAAAATTGATATAAATCCTTTAGTTTTTCTAACTTTTCGATTTGATCATCTGCTAAATTAGGAAAGTGACTTTTATAATCTTTTAACATTGGATTTCTATAAGTTAAGATTATTTTCTTGTTTGAACATCAGCAACAGCTATGGTAATCATGTTTAGAATTTCTCTTACAGAAGAACCAATTTGAAGTACATGAACAGGTTTTTTCATTCCTAAAAGAATAGGGCCAATAGCTTCGGAGTCACTCATTTCTTGAACCAATTTATATGCAATATTACCTGCAGAAAGTGTAGGGAATATTAATGTGTTGGCACTCTTTTTAGCTAATTCTGAAAATGAGAAAAAGTCTTGCATCAATTCTTGATTCAAAGCGAAATTTGCTTGTACTTCTCCATCAACTACTAAATTAGGGTGTTCAGTTCGTAAAATTCTTGCAGCCTCTCTCATTTTTAAAGCATTAGGGCCTTCATTAGATCCAAAATTTGAATAACTTAACAAAGCAATTCTTGGCTTAACTCTAAAACGCTCCACAATTTTAGAAACCAATAAAGTAATGTCCAATATATCTTCTACAGAAGGATTTAAATTCACAGTAGTGTCAGCAAAAAAGATTGGACCATCTTTAGTCATAAGAATATACATTCCAGCTATTTTGTTGACACCTTCATCTACTCCAATTATTTGTAAAGCAGGTTTAATAGTATCTGCATAATTTCTTGTTAAACCAGAAATCATTGCATCAGCTTCTCCAGTTTCCAACATAGCGGCTGCAAAGTAATTTCTTTCTTTCATTTCTTTGCCCGCTTCGTATCTGGTCATGCCTCTTCTTTTTCTTTTTTCAAAAAGAATATCTGCAAACTTTTGACGCTTTTTCTCTTCACTATCAGCTCTAGGGTCGATGATTTTGCAGTTTTCAAAATCTAAACCAAATTCATCCATCAAAGTTTGGATTTTTTCAATATTACCTAATAGAATGGGCTCAGCAATTCCTTCTTCGTAAGCAAGATGTGCGGCTTTCAAAATTTTGTAGTGATCGGCTTCAGCAAAAACAACTTTTTTAGGGTTTTTCTTTGCTCTTTCAATGATGTTTTTCATCAATTTATTATCCAATCCTAATCTCTTTTTGAGTTCGTTTTCGTAGGCTTCCCAATCTTTAATTGGTTCTTTTGCTACTCCAGATTCCATGGCTGCTTTTGCAACTGCTGGGGCAACCCAGTAAATTAACCTAGGGTCTAATGGTTTAGGAATTATTTGATCTTTTCCGAAAGAAATGTTTCTTTCTTCATAAGCTTGATTCACTTCATCTGGAACATTTTCTTTGGCAAGAGCTGCTATAGCTTTAACCGCTGCCAATTTCATTTCTTCATTAATGCAAGTCGCTCTTACATCCATTGCGCCTCTGAAAATGTATGGGAATCCCAAAACATTATTCACTTGGTTTGGATGATCGCTTCTACCTGTTGCCATAATAATGTCTTTTCTGACAGATGTTGCATCTTTATATGTAATTTCAGGCTCTGGATTTGCCAATGCAAAGACAATTGGATTTTTAGCCATAGATTTTACCATAGCTTTACTTACTATACCACCTTTTGAAAGACCTAGAAATACATCTGCATCTTTCATTATTTCTTCAAGTGATATATCTTTTGTTTTTTGAATGAATAATTTTTTCATTTCATCCAAATTTTCTCTTTTATGATGAATCAGACCTTTAGAATCGTACATAAAAATATTTGTCTGTTTAACACCAAGTGAAACATACAATTTAGCACATGAAATTGCAGCTGCACCTGCACCATTAATAACTACACGAATAGCTTCAATTTTTTTATTGGCAAGTTCAAGTGCATTCAAAAGAGCTGCAGAAGAAATGATAGCAGTACCATGCTGATCGTCATGCATAATTGGAATGTCTAATTCTTCTTTAAGTCTTCTTTCAATTTCAAAAGCTTCTGGAGCTTTGATATCTTCTAAATTGATTCCTCCAAAAGTAGGGGCGATTGCTTTTACTGTTTGAACAAAAGTTTCTACATCATTGGCGTCAACCTCAATGTCAAAAACATCTAAATCTGCAAAAATTTTAAATAAAAGACCTTTTCCTTCCATTACTGGTTTAGACGCTTCAGGACCAATATCTCCTAGCCCCAGAACAGCAGTTCCGTTAGATATTACAGCGACTAAGTTTCCTTTGGCAGTGTATTTATATACATCATCTTTATTTTTTGCTATTTCTAGACAAGGTTCTGCAACACCAGGCGAATAAGCCAAAGATAAATCCCTTTGTGTATTATAAGGTTTACTTGGTATTACTTCAATTTTTCCTCTTCTTCCTTGACTGTGATAGTCTAAAGCATCTTTCCTTCTCGATTTCATGTGTAATAATATTATGCAAGTATTTTTTCAAAACTTACTATTCAATGCAAATTTACTAAAAATGTAGCAGCGAGTATAAATTGATGTTAACAGTTTGTAAACATCTTGATTTTCCAATTTTAATCTTTACCTTTTTGTTTTTCCAAAGAGTTGATAATGTGATTGAGTAATTGCTTATACATCATTTCGTTTTTTTGATGAATCCCAAAGGTGAATTGGGCTGAGGCATTGTTTGTAGTGTTTTCTTTAGAAATTTCTGGAAAACTATCTAAGTAATTGAATATAGAATCTCTAAGGAGAGGAGAAAGTGTTATACTATCATTTAATAGACTTTGATAAAATGGAGTGTCAAGTATTATTTCTGCTAGGACAGCACTTGATATAGGACCTATTGCTTTACTTGGTATTTCTATATCTTCATATATAGCAATTTTTGTTTTTAGAATTTCATAAGTCTCTAAATATATTGCTTTCATTACAACTGGATCCTTTGAATAGTACTTTAGACTAGTGTAAAAATCATCAGGAGAAATTTGATATTTATCAAATACACTGGCATAATAGTTATACAAACTATCCTTATAGTATGGTTGGGCGACTCTTAAAACAGTTCCCTGAGATTCTACCAATTGGCATTCGGCCAGAATTTCAGCAAATTGATGTTTTTCAATCAAATCTGGAATTTCTTCTTTTTCTTTCTGAGTACAATAAGTAAAAAACATCAATGTAGAAAACAACAGCAAATTCATTAAAATGAATCTGGTGTTTTGATATGAAAGAAAAATAAGATTCAATATTTTATCTGTTAAATAAAAGTCTTTTTCCTCTGAATGATTCATCGAAAGTTCCATCATTATAAACAAGTGCTCCATTTATAAAAGTAGATACAACTTTGTGTTTGAATTTAGTACCTTCAAAAGGAGACCATCCACATTTATAAAGAATATTTGAAGGAGTTACTTCCCATTCTTGATTAGGATCTACAAGCACTAAATCTGCATAATACCCCTCTCTTATGTAGCCTCTTCTATCTATTTGGAACATTTCAGCAACATTGTGCGCTCCTTTTTGAACAATTTCCTCAATGGTAAATATGTTTTGAGTTGTCATTTCTAAAAAGGCAGTTAAAGCATGTTGAACCAATGGACCTCCGCTAGGTGCTTTCATATAGTTCTGACTTTTTTCTTCTTTAGTATGAGGTGCATGATCTGTAGCCAAAACATCTATTCTTCCTGATTTTACTGCTTCAATAATTGCTAGTCTGTCAGATTCTTTTTTTACTGCGGGATTCCATTTAATATAATTTCCTTTAGTTTCATAGAAACTATCATTAAACCAAAGGTGGTGCACACATGCTTCAGCAGTGATTCTTTTTTCTGACATTGGGGCGGTACTAAAAAGTTGAGTTTCTTTAGCAGTAGAAATATGTAAAATATGAAGTCTTGTATTATGCTTGGTTGCTAGTTCTATAGCTTTCGATGAAGATAAATAACAAGCTTCCTCATCTCTAATTATAGGATGATATTTAACAGGAATATCATCGCCATAGATGTTATTGTAATGTGCTAAGTTTTTTCTTACTGTTGCCTCGTCTTCACAATGTGTTGCAATTAACATTTCACATTCTTTAAAAAGGTTTTCAAGCGTATCTGTGTTGTCAACCAGCATATTTCCAGTTGAACTTCCCATGAATACTTTTACACCACAAACATTCTGTTTATTAGTTTTTAGTACTTCACTTAGATTGTCGTTTGAAGCCCCAAAGAAAAAAGAATAATTTGCCATTGATTTTTCTGCAGCAATATCATATTTATCTTGTAATAAATCTTGAGTTAACGTATTTGGAACTGTATTTGGCATTTCCATAAATGAGGTTATACCACCTGCTACTGCAGCCCTAGATTCTGTATGAATTTCTGCTTTATGAGTGAGTCCTGGTTCTCTAAAGTGAACTTGATCATCAATTAAACCTGGCAAAAGTAACTTACCTTTTGCATCAATAATTTGAGTGTTTGAAGGGCATTGAATTTCATTTTTAGAAAC